>UQPT01000121.1:0-2040 GCA_900543045.1 uncultured Collinsella sp. | reverse complement strand
CCTGCCGATTCCTCGGCGGGTCCCGCTTTTCTTTTTCGAATAGGGTGGGCGGTTGCATATCGCCTGCTAGGGAAGGAGCGATCCTATGCCCCAGAACATCTTCGGTACCGACGGCGTCCGTGGCGTCGCCAATGCCGACCTCTCGTGCGACCTCGCGTTTCGCCTGGGCCGCGCGGCGACCAAGTTCCTTGGTCCGGATATCTGCGTCGGCCGCGACACGCGTCTTTCGGGCACCATGCTCGAGAGCGCTCTGACCGCCGGCATTATGGCCGAGGGCGGCCGTCCGCACTGCTGCGGCGTTATCCCTACGCCGGCCGTGGCGCTGCTCACCGTCCAAAATGAGCTCGACGGTGGCATCGTCATCTCCGCTTCGCACAATCCGCCGGAGTTCAACGGCATCAAGTTCTTTAGCCGCAAGGGCATGAAGCTTCCCGATGCTGTCGAGGAAGAGATCAGCGCCTGGGTCATGTCCGAGGAGGCCATGGCTGCCGACACGCTGCCGACCGGCGCCGGTGTGGGTCACATCATCAAGATGAAAGACGCCCGCAAGGCCTATGTCGATCATGCCATCAGCACGCTCGACGGCCTTAAGCTCGATGGCCTGGTTGTTGCCGTCGACTGCGGCCACGGTGCTTCCTGCCAGACCACGCCCGCTGCGCTGCAGCGCCTGGGCGCCACGGTCCATGCCATCAACACCGATTACTGCGGCACCGACATTAACGTTGAGTGCGGCTCCACTCACCTTGAGCCCCTGCGCGAGCTCGTGCTGCGCGCCCACGCCGATATCGGCCTGGCCCACGACGGCGACGCCGACCGCGTGCTGTTCGTCGACGGCGAGGGCAATGAGATCGACGGTGACTACATCCTGGCTATCTGCGGTTCTGACCTCGCCGCCCGCGGCAAGCTCGCCAACTCCGAGATTGTCTCGACCGTCATGTGCAACCTTGGCTTCTCCATCGCTATGAAGGAGCAGGGCTTCGAAATGGTTCAGACCGCCGTGGGTGACCGCTACGTTTTGGAGCGCATGCTCGCGGATGGCGCCGTCATCGGCGGCGAACAGTCCGGCCACATCATCTTCCTGGAGCACAACACCACCGGTGACGGCCTGGTGACGGCTCTGCAGCTGCTGGCCGTGCTCAAGCGCACCGGTCGTACCCTCACCGATCTTGCCGGCATCATGAAGAAGTACCCGCAGGTACTCGTCAACGTGCATTCCGACAACAAGGCCGGCCTGGACGATTGCCAGCCCATTTGGGACGCCGTCGCTGCCGCCGAGAAGGAGCTTGACGGCCGCGGCCGCATTCTGGTGCGCCCGAGCGGTACCGAGCCGCTGGTCCGCGTGATGGCCGAGGCCGAGACGCACGAGCTCACTCAGCGTGTTGTCGACGACATCGTCGAGGTTGTCAAGCGCGAACTTCCCTAATGGTCAAAAACGGGTGCCAAGTGGTAAACTGTTAAAGCTATTTTGATTGATTGGTATGTCCGAGGGGGAGCATGTTCACTAAAGTCCTAAGGTCTTTTGGTATGCGTGGACGAGTTCTTACGCTGGATGCTCCCATCTCGGGCGACGTCATTCCGTTGTCCGAGGTCAATGACCAGACATTTGCCACCGGCCTTTTGGGCCAGGGCGTGGCGATTCAGCCTACCGGCACGCGTGTGATTGCGCCGGCAGACGCCAAGGTCGAGGCCATTTTTCCCACGGGTCACGCCGTTGCGCTCAACACGGTCGATGGCCTAGACGTGCTCATCCACGTTGGTTTGGACACTGTTCAGCTTGAGGGCAAGCATTTTAGCGTGCATGCACAGGTGGGCGATGTCGTCCATAAGGGTGACGTGCTCATCGAGTTCGATCGCGAGGCAATTGCTGCCGAGGGCTACGATGTGACGGTCCCCATCTTGGTGTGCAACTCCGTTGAGTTCTCGAGTATCAAGGGCTCCGTTGGTGCGCATGTCGAAGAGATGGACCAGCTCATCGTTGCTCGCGACTTTCTGGAGAGACGAATATATTTAGCTATTAGTTTATAGTTAATAGTTTATAGT
>UQPT01000120.1:0-2449 GCA_900543045.1 uncultured Collinsella sp. | reverse complement strand
CGGGTCTCGTCTGTGTATTTCCCGCTGAGCGAGCTATAGATGCCATGCACCGATGCGCTAAAGCGGCGACTTGAAATTGGTGCTATATTTAGCTCGTGTTGTTAAGTGTTAGTACGGGAGTCTGATATGGGGCTGTTCAAGAAGAAAAACCCGCAGGATGCCTTTGATCCCGATGTGTTTACCATCACGGACACGATTTTGGACCCGCCGCGCTTTACGTTTTTGCCGGCTATCTACCAGGATGCCACGCGTCGCAAGTGGGCCGTGCATCAGCGCGGCGCGACCCCGAGGATTTTTGACTACGCGGATGTGCTGCAGTGCGAGATTGTCGAGACCGGAAATCCCGAGGATGTGCCGCAGCTCAGCAATCGAGAGCTCGCTCAGCAGATTTTGATTAACCCAGCTCAGGCTACCAAAAACAATGCCGCCAAGCGTAACATGTGCCTTGGTATGGGTGTCGTCGTTGCCGTGCAAACCGGCGAGGATGAGATTTCGAAGCTTGAGATTCCTGTGACTGCGGGCGAAGTCAAGCGAGACTGCGGCCTATATCGGTCGTATCGGAACGTTGCGGAACAGATCAAAGAAGCCTTCGACGCCATGGGGCGTTCGGAGCAATGATGCCCGCAGCATCAAGCGGTCGAGGAGCCTTACCCATGTCGAGTGAACCATATGCGATTCCGCCCAAAGATCGCGCCTTTGAGGGCATTCTTTGGTATATCAAACATTATGACCTGCAGGGTGGCGACCGGCTGCCCGCCGAGCGCGTACTCTGTGAAGAGCTGGGCGTGTCCCGCACGGCGTTGCGCGCTGCGATCACGCGTCTCATTTCGTGCGGAACCTTGGAAAGCCGCCGCGGTTCGGGCACCTATGTATGCCCGCCCAAGCCGCTGAACATCTTTCAGGAAACGTGGAACTATACGCAGGCGGTGGAGAGGGTCGGCTCAAAGTCAACCGCACGCCTGGTATGCTCCAAGGTCGTGTACGCCGATGTCGACCTGGCCCAAAAGGCCCAAATCGAGCTGGGCATGCCGCTCTTCTGCATTCGGCGCGTGCGCGTGGTCAATGGTTCCCCGGCGTCGATCGAGACGGCATACGTCAATCTGTCTTTGTGTCCCTCGCTTCCCGATCACGATTTCGAGCAGGAGAGCCTCTACGACGTTTTGCTCAAAGAGGGGAATGTCCGCGTGTCGCACGGCAAGGAGCATATTTCCATCAGCCGTCTGAACGCCGACGAGGCCAAGTTGCTGGATGCCCAGGAGGGCGCCCCGGTGTTTTATAAGGCTTCGCACGAGCGCGATGAGAACGATGGCTTTGTCGAGTATTGCAAGTCCGTGACCCTGCCGACCAAGTATCGATTTGCCGATAACGGTGAGGCAGACGGCGTTGCGACGAAGGTGGGTGTCGAATGGCTGAGGCAGTAGAAGACTTGCCGGTTTACAAGCAAATTCGCCGCTGCATTGCGGAGCGAATCGAGCGCGGTGACTATCCGACGGGCTCGATGATTCCGTCCGAAAATGAGCTGGCCGAGGAGTTTGGCACGACGCGCCTGACCATCCGCAGCGCCATGGATGAGCTGGTCAAAAGTGGCCAGATTCGTCGCGTGCAGGGCAAGGGCGCCTTTGTGGGGCACAAGTGGTTTGACGAGCACGCTCGCAAGGGCGGCTTCCGTCAGTCGGTTTTAGCTTCGGGCGCGACGCCGTCGGTGCGCATCCTGGCGCGCTCCAAACGCTATGCCGGCCCGTATTATGCCGACTTGTTTGGTATCGGCGAGGACGATCTGCTCTACTCGGTGCGCCGTCTTAACTGCATTGATGGTGAACCCGTGTCGATCGAGATGACGCTGATCCCGTGTCTGCTGTTCCCTGGCATCGAAGACGTGGACATATCGGTTTTCAGCCTGTATGAGACCTATGACATGTTGGGCCGAAAGCCAGATAAATCGATTGAGAAGCTCGATATTGAGGCGCTGGGCGCACGCGATGCGAGTTTGCTCGATCTTGAGCCGGGCGACCTGGCCCTCGTGCTGGAATGCCTGACCTATGACTCGAGTGGACAGGTTATCGAGTGTGCCAAGTCTTTTACCCGCGGCGATGCCGGCGGATATACCTACAACTATTAGTGTTCAGAGCGTCCTTGTGTACGGCAGGGCGCTCGTCTTTTATGGCCATATGTCGCTTGACCGATGGGCGGCAAAAACTGACCGTCTACCGAAAGAGGAGGATGAAATCGAAAAATCGGTATTAAAAACGTCTAACCTGTAATCGTTCACTGGTATTAAGAACCTTTGAATTGTTGAGCTTGGGGCCAAGATGACCACAAGGTTAGGCGGTGCGACGGGACGGTAAGCCCGTCCGTGCCGTGTGACAATTCAAACTGCTCGTGAAAGGAGCGGGAATGAAGGAGACCGAGAAGATCGAGATCATGCACTTCGACCAGGAGGGCTACCTCG
>UQPT01000119.1:0-2528 GCA_900543045.1 uncultured Collinsella sp. | reverse complement strand
CCCGCGACCCCAACCTTGGCAAGGTTGTGCTCTACCAACTGAGCCATGTCCGCTTACGAGGATTAATCTTACGTGATACCCGCATCCTATGCAAGAACTTTTTTTGAAAAGTTTTGCGACGCCCTCGCGAACCTCGCAAAGACATCAGCCACCACGGAAAGCACAGGCAAACGCAAACTCGCCGCAAGAGGCCCCTACAACTCAGCGAGCATGATCCAGGCAGAACTGTCCTGCGCGAGCCTGCCGTCTACAAGCGGTGATGAGGTGAGCAGGACCCTGCCCGCCGGCAGCTCCACGGGTGCTGCACCGAAGTTCGTCACACACGCCCAGCCGTTGTCGCGGCGATAGGCGATGACGCCACCCTCAGCGCCCTCGGCACCATCCGCAAGGCCGGTGCGTCCGTCAAGATCAAGCCACTTAAGATCGTTGGCGCACCCGCGCAGCTTGCGCCGCAGCCAGAGGGCGTCACGATAGAGCGCAAGCATCGATGTCGGGTCCGCTTCTTCCCTATCGGCAGCGTAATCGGAAAACCATGCAGGCTGCGGCAGATGGGGCGCCGCATCGGCGTCCGCCGGTGAAAACCCAAACGATCCGCCCTGCGCGGGATCGTCCGCCGCCACCCACGGCAGGGGCACACGGCAGCCGTCGCGCCCCTTCTCGCGCTTCGGTCCGTGCGTATTGGTCGCAGTAGGATCTTCGAGTACAGCCCACGGAATGTCAGCCACCTCAAAAAGGCCGAGCTCCTCACCCTGATACACGTATGCCGAGCCCGGAAGTGCCAGCTCGAGCAAAAGGGCCGCCCGCGCGCGGCGCTCGCCGAGTTCACGCTCCTCGTCATAAGACGACCCGTCGCGTAAGAGCCAGTCGAGCGCAATCTGGTGGTAGCGCGTCGCCTTGATCTGCGGCAGGGCATAGCGCGTCGCCACGCGCGGCACGTCGTGGTTGGAGAGCACCCAGGTCGAGGCGGAATCGGATTCTATAGCTGCCTTCAAGCCCTCCTCGATTGCAGCGTGCATGTCATCATAGGTCCAAGTGGCCTTGGCAAACTCAAAGTTGAATGTCTGGCCAAGCTCGCTGGGACGCGCGTAGAGATACTGGCGCTCGGGCAGCACCCACGCCTCGGCAACGGCGCTGCGTGGCGGATCATAGCGGTCGAACACGCGGCGCCACTCGCGATAGATCTCGTGGACCTCGTTGCGGTCCCACAGCGGATGGGTGCCGTCCTCAACCATGTCATCGCCCTCGGCGAGATGCCACCGGTCGAGGTCATCGCGGTCGAGATCCTTGGCGAGACCGTGCGCCACATCAATGCGAAAGCCATCGACGCCTCGATCGCTCCAAAACGCCAGGACGTCACAAAAGAACGCGTGAACCTCGGGGCACGACCAGTCAAAGTCCGGCTGCTCGGGCGTAAACATGTGCAGATACCACTGACCGTCCGCGACGCGCGTCCAGGCGGGGCCGCCAAAGTTGGCATTCCAATTGGTGGGAGGCAGCTCGCCGTGCTCGCCGCGACCATCGCGGAAGATATAACGGGCGCGCTCGGGCGATCCGGGGCCGGCGGCAAGAGCGGCTTTGAACCAGGGGTGCTGGTTGGACGAATGGTTGGGCACGATGTCGACGATGACCTTGATGCCGTGCGCGTGAGCCGCAGCGATCATGTCATCGAAGTCGTCAAGCGAGCCGAGACGTGGGTCGACATCGCAGTAGTCCGCCACATCATAGCCGCCATCAACAAGAGGCGATGGGTAAAACGGGCTCAGCCAGATGGCCTCGATACCCAGCCGCTCAAGATAGTCCATCTGCTGGGTAATGCCCGCGATATCGCCCAGACCCGAACCAGTCGAATCCTTAAACGAGCGCGGGTAGATTTGATAAATCGCGGCATCGGACATCCATGGGCGCGAAGAGGACTTTTCTGTAGCCATGGGATGAGTCTCCCTTGCAACGAGGTTTTGCGAGATGCCCACGATGATACGCCCAAAGCGGACATTCGCGGCAAACAACGCCACAGCCACGCCCCAAACGCTCGCTCCCTCTCGGGTTCGAGTCTCCTGGGACGAATCGATCGATCAGTGAAAAGAACGGAAGGCCCACTCCTCCGGCCACGACAGCGAGCGGGCTCCGGGTGCCCCAAGTTGCCGCGAAAGAGGAGGGAAGCGTACTTTATGTACGCGACCGACGATTGAGGGGCAAGATGGGGTGCCCGGGGCTCGCGCAGCGTCAACAAAAAACGCGGTTCGTTAGAACCGCGTAAGATAGTTGGAGCGGACAACGGGGCGTCTGCGTATCCGCTTCGCGGATCCGCACCGGCTTCGGTCGCCTGTCGGCGTCCTCGCCAGCTCGCTACAAACGCTCCGCGTTTGCTTAACGCTCGCTCCCTCTCGGGTTCGAGCCCATACGATGGGTACGAAAAAGCCCGGCTACCGTAGTAGTCGGGCTGTTGCGTTTGGAGCGGACAACGGGGCTCGAACCCGCGACCCCAACCTTGGCAAGGTTGTGCTCTACCAACTGAGCCATGTCCGCTT
>UQPT01000118.1:0-2723 GCA_900543045.1 uncultured Collinsella sp. | reverse complement strand
AGTTCCGCACGCAAAGAAGGCCACTTAATGTGGCCTTCGTCTTGCGCAGGACTGTTTGAAATTTTGAGGAAGCACCCGCCCTGCCGGGGCTCCCGGGTTCCCGTTTACGAGAGCGACGTTCTCAGCAACTCGTTGAAGAGTTTCGGGTTGCCCTTACCGCGGCTCGCCTTCATGCACTGGCCCACCAAAAAGCCGATGACTTTCTGGTTGCCGTCACGATACTGCTGCGCCTGATCGGCACAGTTAGCCAGCACCTCGTCCACGATCGGCTGCAGCGCGCCGGCATCGCTCACCTGACGCATACCGCGCTCGTCGACGATCTTGTTGGGGTCGTCGCCGGTCTGGGCCATAGCCTCAAAGACCTCGTGCGCCTGGTTGGAGCTGATGGCATCGGTCGCCAGCAGCTTGGCAAGGGCTGCCACCTGAGCCGGCGCGATGCCGGACTCGGCGAGCGACACACCCGCGCCCTTAAGGTAGGCGATCATCTCGTTCACCAGCAGGTTTGCGACCGTCTGGGCCTCCTTGCCAGCCATGCCGGCAGCGGCGGCCTCAAAGAACTCGGCAAACTCGGGGTCGCCGGCAATCTGCTCGGCGTCTGCCGCCTTAATGCCAAAGTCGGCCTCAAAACGGGCGCGCTTGGCATCGGGCAGCTCGGGAATCTCGCCACGGCAGCGGTCGATGAACTCGTCGTCCAGATCGAACGGCGCCAGATCGGGATCGGGGAACAGACGATAGTCGTCGGCCGTCTCCTTGACGCGCATGACCACGGTGCGCTTGCGGCTGGGCTCCCAGTGACGGGTCTCCTGGTAGATGATGCCGCCCTCCTCGAGCACCTCGGCCTGGCGACAAATCTCGTAGGCGAGGCCGTCATGCAGGCTCTTAAACGAGTTGAGGTTCTTGAGCTCGGTCTTGGTGCCCAGCTTGGTCTCGCCGCGGCGGCGCAGCGACACGTTACCGTCGCAGCGCATGGAACCCTTCTCCATGGAGCAGTCCGAAATGCCCAGCGTCACAAAGATGCGACGGAGCTTCTCCATAAACAGGCGCGCTTCCTCGGGCGTGCGCAGGTCGGGCTCGGTGACGAGCTCGATCAGCGGCGTACCGCAGCGGTTGTAGTCGACGAGCGACTCGGCCGCGGCGGTAATGCGGCCCTCGGCGCCACCCACGTGGACCATCTTGGCGGCGTCCTCCTCCATGTGGATGCGCAGGATGCGGATGGGCACCGTGTAGGAACCGTCCTCGCGACGCTCAGGCATCTGCAGGTTAGATGCATCGTAGCTGGCCAGGTGGCCGGCACGCTGGTTGCCCTCGCGCATGGTCGACGTCATGGACGTGGACAGGCCCTCGGCGTTGGCCGAAGCGCTCGCCAGGCTCTGAGCCTCGGCCTCGCCAAATGCGCAGTCGGGGCGCTCGGCGGCACCGCGACCGGTCACGTCCAGGTCCAGGTGACCGTACATGGCAAAGGCGACCGGACCCTGCGTGGTCTGGAAGTTCTTGGCCATATCGGGATAGAAGTAGTGCTTGCGGTAGAACATCGAGTGGCGCTGGATCTCGCAGTTGGTGGCGAGACCGGCCTTGACGATGCTCTCGATGGCGCGCTTGTTGGGCACTGGCAGGGCGCCGGGCAGGCCCAGGCACACCGGGCACACGTTGGCGTTGGGCTCGTCATCGTGGCTGAGCTTGCAGTTGCAGAACATCTTGGTATCGAGTGCGGTGAGCTCGGTATGGATCTCCAGGCCGATCACGGCCTCCCAATCCTGCAGGACCTCGGAAAGCTCCTTCATTACAGCTCGCCTCCCTTCCCGGCGAAATCGGGCGCGACGGAAAGCGCGGGCGCACCCGTGGCGGCATCGGCAAAGCCGCGCTCCAGGGCGCGGGCAAACGTGAGCAGCTGACGGTCCTTAAAGGCCGGCCCCACTAGCTGGGCAGAAACGGGTAGGCGGCTATCCTCGCCCAGGCCCAGCGGCACCGAGATACCACCGTTGCCGCAGATGTTGAGCGAGATGGTGTACAGGTCCGAAAGGTACATCTGCGTGGGGTCGCTGATCTCGCCAAACTTAAAGGCCGTGCGCGGCGAGGCGGGCATGAGGATGGTGTCCACCTTGGCATACGCGGCGTCGTAGTCCTGCGTGATGAGCGTGCGGGCCTTTTGCGCGGCGTAGTAGTACTTGTCGTACACGCCCGAGCTCAGCAGGTAGGCGCCGAGCATCTGACGGCGCTTGGCCTCGGCGCCAAAGCCGTGGGCGCGCGACAGCGAGCTCTGGTCGGACAGGTTGGCGCAGCCCTCCTCCTGATAGCCGTAGCGAATGCCGTCGAAACGGGCCAGGTTGGAGAACGCCTCGGCCGGGCCGATGACGTAGTAGGCGGCGATGGCGGCATCCAGGTGCGGCAGGTCGACCTCCACGAGCTCGGCGCCTTGGGCCTCGAGCTCCTGGGCGGCACGCTGAACAGCGGCCTTGACCTCGGGCGTCAGACCCTCGGCCTCCATAAACGCGGGGATGATGCCCACGCGCTTGCCCTCGATGCTGTCGTTGAGATGCTCGGTAAAGTCGACGGCGCAATCCTGGCTCGTGCAGTCGTACGGATCGTGGCCCGCGCCGGTAAGCGCGTTCATGGCCAGCGCGACATCCTCGACCGTGCGGCCAAAGGGGCCCACCTGATCGAGCGACGAGCCAAAGGCAACCACGCCGTAACGGCTCACGGCGCCATACGTGGGCTTAAAGCCC
>UQPT01000117.1:0-2950 GCA_900543045.1 uncultured Collinsella sp. | reverse complement strand
AAAAAACATTAGAGTAAATATGGATATAAAAGATTTTGTTACTAATTATCATACTACCACACGCTGCGTCCAAGCCGGCATGGCAGCTTGTTCGGTCTGCGAGGCAGGCTCGTTCTGTACAATCTGCTCATGCTGCATCAGCGACAACTCGCCGCACCCGGCAAAGCCCTCAACTTCGTCGAGTTCATCCGCCAGATTCACGCCGTGCACGTATCCCATATCTACAGCCGGGGAGTCGCCAGCATGCTGCGCCGGCCCTCCAGCGTCATCGTCTACAAGGGGGTTCCGGGGGCGCCGACCATGCTCGGCTTCCGCTTTTCCATAATCATCAACACGCGGGCCTCTTGTAGCGCGAGGCGCCCCGGGTTCCCTATCAACAAAAGCATCGGGCTCAATCGTCATGCGCCGATCGGAATCAACCGCTCCCTCGCCCGCACGCCCGTTGCCGCATATACTGTGTGCAGCGATGACCTCGGTCGCCCCCGCGCGAAACAGCCCCTCGATATCCGACGGATCGAGCGCTTCTATCAACACGACCACGCGACTCACGCGGCCTTCGGCCGTCAGGCGCGCAACAGTCTTGCGCACATCTTCAGTATCAAACAGAGACGCCGCGATGATGGCAGCCCCGCGGCGCGACGGAAACGCCCGCGCCATGGAAACCAGCCCGTCCAGGTCACCCACGCGAAGCACCTGTGCACCCACATCACGGCCCTCGACTTCCCGCTGCAACAGCCCGTAATCGCCGCACGCGCAGCACGCAAGCCAGATCGCCTTCATCACTCGTCGCCTCCGCTCTTTTTGCCGCGCGCCGTGGCGGGAATCGTCAAGCTGACCGTTCCCTTGCCCGAGGCTCCCAGCAGTTCCTTGACGTCTTCGGGGTCAGCCGCCAGCGTCACCCATTCGATCTTGCCCTCGCGCGTGGCACCGGAATCCTCACTGGTATCGATCACGTACGCGCCGCACAGCCGATCGGTCACGCCGTCTTTTTGCACATACACATCCACGTAGCTGCCCACGCCCGTAGCACCGCCGACCGAGTGCTCGGCATCGACCGCCACCGAAACGGCGACCTTGCCCTTAGGCACCTCGAGCTTGCGGCTCTCGACCTTGGTGTAGACATTGCAGATCACGGCGTTTTTGGGAATACGCGAAGTCGTCACGTCGCCGCGCACCTGACGCAGCTCGGTCGCCGCGTCACGCGGCAGCAGACTCGTCAGCCACTCCTGGGTTATGACATTGGTCTCATCGAGGGTCTCGCCCACATCGATATCGCGCGCCGCGACGCATACCTCGACGCGATCGCCACCGTACTTGGCCAAGGTCTCAGCCTGGACCTGTTCGGCTTGTGAGCGGATCGATGAGCCGTAAACCATGCAGAGCAGAGCAGCGAGCACGCCCGCGACCAGACTGATGGCGATGCGCTTGCTCTTGTTCACGGCCGCTCCTCTCATGGCAGTGCCGGGCGAATGCCCGTACCACCATTGTCTGGGCGGTCAGAGTGCAAAGCGGCGCAATCGCAATCTTGGTTTTCGATGTCAAACCAATCGCTGACCAAAAGCTGACCAGCCCGTCAAGCTCGTGGCAAGGTTTTGGTCAGCACGTCAGCAAACTGCATGTTTCGAGGCTTTTCCGCAGCAAAAAGCCGTCTCCCGAACAGTTGGGAAACGGCTGTCATAGGAAAAATCAATTACAGATGGACATCGGGATCGAGCATTTGAGCACTCACGCGCATGGATAACGCCAGGTTTTGGAACGTTTCCAGACGCAGGCTATCGATCTGCCCGGCGTCCTCGGCCTCGCGAACGGCGCAACCCGGCTCATGGGTATGCGTGCAATCGCCAAACCGGCACGCGCGCGATGCCTCGACAATCTCGGGGAAGGCGCGTGCCAGACCCCGCTCGTGACCCACGAGCGGCAAACTGCGCAGACCCGGGGCATCGGCGATCACGCCGGCGTCGCCCGGCAGCGCCACCATCACGCGCGCGACGGTAGTGTGACGGCCCTGGTCGTCGCGTTCGCGCACACCGCCGGTCGCCAACGTATCGTGGCCCAGCAGTGCATTGAGCAGCGTCGACTTGCCGGCACCCGACTCGCCCAGAATCATGGCGCAGCTCCCGGCAGGCACGCAGGCACGGACCTCGTCCAGACCGCGGCCCTCGGCAGAAGACGTCACGATCACACGCACGTCCGGACCCACCAGACGACGCACGCGGTCCAGATCGCGCTCGAGCTCATCGGCCTCGCAGCGGTCGGCCTTGGTGAGCACCACCACCGGCTCGGCATCGCAATCGAGCGCCAATACCAGTGAGCGCGCCACGCGATCGAGCAGCACCTCGCCGGCGCCGAGCGCCTGCACGATCAGCACGCTGTCAACGTTGGAGCAGAGCACCTGGCGCTCACCGCGGGCACGGCCACGCCAACGCTCAAAGCTCGTACGGCGCGGCAGCACGCACTCAATCACGCCCATATCGTGCCCGGGAGCGCGGCGCACCGCCACACGGTCGCCCACGGCAGGCAGCAGGACCTCGTCCTCGCCGCGCGACTTGGCAAACCCCACGGCATGCTCGGCACGAAACGTGTCATCGGCAGTCGCCACCAGCGGAAACCCGCGGTCCAGGCGCACCACGGCGCCAAGCTGCATCTGCTCGGGCTCCTCGGCATGTGCGCAGAAATCATCAAAGGCAGTCTGCTGAGCTTCATCGACCGGCAGGTCATCAAACGCCGGAACATCCTGCAGCGCGTCAAGCCCCGGTACACTCGCCAGCAATTCCTCAGCAGATGCAGGGGCTTCGGTCGCGAGCTTCCGACGACGATCGCGCTTAGCCCGCGCCCCCGTCGTCTTTTTCCTCGCCTTAGCCTTAGCCTTGCCCACAAGCGCCTCCCAGCACCATAAATCACAACTGAGCAGGTATTTTCCCACAAAAAAGAGTCGGTCGAGCAAATGCTC
>UQPT01000116.1:0-3017 GCA_900543045.1 uncultured Collinsella sp. | reverse complement strand
GAGCAGTACCGAGCGCTTGAGCTTGTCCTGCCAGTAGTCGTAGTGGGCCAGGCGGCGCAGGCTTGCCTCGATGCCGCCGATGATGATGGGGGCATCCTTAAACGTCTGGCGGATGAGGTTGCCGTAGACCGTGACGGCACGATTGGGGCGGTGCCCCTCCTCGCCACCGGGGGTGTAGGCATCGGTGTGGCGGCGGTGCTTGGTCACCGAGTAGTGGTTGACCATGGAGTCCATGTTGCCGGCGCTGACGAGAAAGCCCAGGCGCGGCTCTCCGAGCACGCTGATGCTGGCGGGATCGGTCCAATCGGGCTGGCAGATGATGCCCACCTTGTAGCCGTGTGCGTCGAGTACGCGGCTGATGATGGCCATGCCAAAGCTCGGATGGTCCACGTAGGCATCGCCACAGATGTAGACGAAGTCGCACTGGTCCCAGCCGCGCGTATCCATGTCGGCGCGGCTGACAGGGAGGAACTTATCGCGGCCCGGGCGCCAGGGGCGGACGGGTGTCGCCTTGACGGTTGTGGCCTGTGCCTTACCGCCGCGCTTTTGCTGCTGGCCCTGTTTGCCCTGCTGACTGCGCTGGTTGTTCTGAGCGTGCTGAGGCTTTTTTGCCACGATCCCTCCCGGTGTTTGTATGCTGCACGTAATTGTAACCAGTCTTTTTAGGACGGGGCTAAAAAGACTGGTGGAGTACACGAGGTCTCGGGTGTCGGTGCCGCGCCCGCCGTTTGTTTCCAGACTGTGTATCTGCGCGTTGGAGAACCCGTCTCGCGCGCACGCCATGTTGTCAATGGGTTACAGTATGAACGGCGGCTATGTCTCCGCCAACGCACGAGAGAGTCGTCAACAAGGAGGATGCACGACGATGCAGCGTGCCAAACAGATATCGGAGTCCATCGAGCTGGGCATCATCTTGGCGCTCGCCGGTGGCTTTATGGACGTGTATTCGTACATTGGGCGCGATCATGTTTTCGCTAACGCGCAGACGGGCAACATCCTGCTGGTAGGCGTGAGCATCTCGGAGGGCAATTGGGCACTTGCGGGGCGTTACTTCTTCCCTGTGGTTTCGTTTGCTGTGGGCATTATGCTTGCCGACCTGGTACACGAGCGGTTTGGCAGCGTGATCCACTGGCGTCAGGTGACGGTGTTTTTTGAAGCCGTTATCTTGCTGGGCGTGAGCTTTATTCCCGGTGGCGATTTCAACCTGCTCGCCAACTGCCTCACCTCGTTTGCCTGCGGTATGCAGGTCGAGAGCTTCCGCAAGATCCACGGTCACGGCATCGCCACGACCATGTGCATCGGCAACTTGCGCAACGCGCTGCAAAACGTGGACGATTACATCATCACCCACAGGCGCGGCTTTTTGGAAAACGGCCTGCTGTACTTTGGCGTGATCTTTACCTTTGTGTTTGGCGCCGTGTTGGGCAACTGGTGTATTGAGCGCATAGGCCTGCACGCCATCGTCGTGGCGAGCGTGCTGCTGTTTGTCGCGTTTGCCATCATGTTCATCGACCGCGAGCGCGACTTGCGTTTTCGCTGGAAGGTTGCGGCCGAGGCTTGGAAAGAGGGCTGCCGAAAGTAACCGAATGCGGCAGAGGGGTTGTCCCTTTGCCGCATTATTTTTTTCATCTTCTGTTGAAACGCTTTAACAATTTGACGTTCTCACGTGTTTTTTGTTTCAAAAGCGTTAGGATGGGACTCATAGCGTGGGGCGTAATGGGTGCCCCGCACACGATGGGAGGCTATCAATGGCTAATCGTTTCGTTCTCAATACCATCTCTTATCATGGTTCCGGCGCCATCAAGGAGATCCCCGGTGAGCTCCAGCGTCGCGGCTACAAGAAGATCTTCGTCTGCTCCGACCCCGATCTGGTTAAGTTTGGCGTTACCGCTAAGGTGACCGACGAGCTCGACGCCGCCGGCATCGCTTGGAGCCTCTACTCCGAGATCAAGCCCAACCCCACTATCCAGAACGTCAAGGATGGCGTCGAGGCCTTCAAGGCCGCCGAGGCTGACGCTATCGTGACCATCGGTGGCGGTTCCTCCATGGATACCGCCAAGGCCATCGGCATCATCATCAACAACCCCGAGTTCGCCGATGTCCGCAGCCTCGAGGGCGTTGCTCCCACTAAGAACCACGCCGTGTTCACCATCGCTGTGCCGACGACCGCCGGTACTGCTGCCGAGGTCACCATCAACTACGTCATCACCGACCCCGAGAAGGTCCGCAAGTTCGTGTGCGTCGACACCAACGACGCCCCCGAGGTCGCCGTCGTCGACCCCGACATGATGGCTTCCATGCCCGCCGGCCTTACCGCTTCCACTGGCATGGACGCTCTGACCCACGCCATCGAGGGCTACACCACCAAGGGCGCCTGGGAGCTCTCCGACATGTTCCACTTTGAGGCCATTAAGCTGATCAGCGAGAACCTGCGCGACTCCGTCGCCGAGGCCAAGTCCGGCCAGCCCGGCTCCGGCCGCGAGGGCATGGCTCTTGGTCAGTATGTCGCCGGCATGGGCTTCTCCAACGTTGGCCTGGGCATCGACCACGCCATGGCTCACACCCTGTCCGCTCACTACGACACCCCGCACGGCGTCGCTTGCGCCATGCTGCTGCCGATCGCCATGGAGTTCAACAAGCCGGTCTGCGCCGAGCGCCTGGCCAAGGTTGCCGTCGCCATGGGCGTTGACACCACGGGCATGAGCACCGACGAGGCTGCCGACGCCGCCATCGCCGCCGTCAAGCAGCTCTCCGCCGACGTGAACATCCCGCACGTCTGCGAGGCCATGAAGGCCGACGAGATTGAGGTCCTGGCCAAGGACGCCATGGCTGACGCCTGCTTCCCGGGCAACCCGCGCGAGGCGACGCTCGACGACGTCATCGAGCTCTTCAAGAAGATTTGCCCGGCTGCCTAACTTGGTTCGGCGGGCCCCTGCCCGTTAGCCCCACAATCGTCCTCGGACTCTCAACTCACCGGAAGACCAGACCGTTTTCTGGGCTAACATGAACAGTTATTC
>UQPT01000115.1:0-3501 GCA_900543045.1 uncultured Collinsella sp. | reverse complement strand
TGTTAAGTCACCTTGTTTTGCCAATTCTATATTTGGCTCTAACCAAATTTTGCAGCCGTCCCAGAATAATCATTCCCGGGCGCGTTGCTGCTGGCGTGCTTTAGTACTGGCTCTCGTGCTTGCTGAAGAAGTCGAAGCGCGGGGGTAGCGGCTTTACGCGGTGCTCGCCGGGCTTCTCGCCCAGGCTCTCCACAAACTCATCCGTGGAGGCGAAGATGTTATCCCAGCTAAAGAAGGCGACCGGGTCAACGTCGAAGTACTTGCAGATGAGCTCGCAGCCGGCCGGGACGATGCCGTGCATCAGGACGGTCGCCACGCGCAGCTCGGTAAAGGCGTCGACGAGAGCCTGCGTCATCGCGGCATTGGCTGGCTCGCCCTCAAGCTTGTTGGCGGCCTTGGAGGCGTCGCTCCAGCGCTTGTTGGCGGCGCGCAGGTAGTCGTCGCACACGGCGAGCGCGCGGTGCGTCTCGAACTTGTACATGGCCTGCTCAAAGGCGAGGGCTGCCTGCTCGGCGGCCTCGACTACGGTGTCAGAAGCTGCGCCGGCGGGGATGCAGCCGTTGCGGTAGGGGCTCTCGTCGCCCTCCTTGACGGCGACGCCGTAGAAGCAGCTGCGGGCCAAGCGGTTGAACACGCCGGTCAAAAGGGCGCTCTCCTTAAGGGCAGGATCGATGACGCGCTTGTCGTCGCAGGCGCGCACCTCGTTGCCGTCCTTGTCCTTGCCAGTCACACGCGTGTCGTATGCTTTGGGGCTAAAGCTCACCGGCTTTTCGGACAGGCCGAGCGACAGCCAGTGCGCGCGCATCTGCTCGCAGGTGTAGTGGTTGAGCAGGTCGTCTGCCGGCGGGGGAGGCGTCTGCGAGGACGAGCTGGCCTTTTTGCCCATGTAGAGCAGGTGGTAGCAGGCGCTGACGGTGCTTTGCGTGAGGTCCCAGCCCAGGGCCTCCCACATGGCGGTCTGCGCGATGCAGTAGAAGTAGATGTTGTCCTGACCGATAAACTGGTAGATCTGTGCGTCGTCCGAGCACCACCAGTCGCGCCAGTCGAGCGAGCTGTGCTGGTAGGTGGGTGCGGGCACCTGCGTGGAGTCGGCAGCGGGCTCGCCCATGAGGGCGGCATCCTGGGCGGCGACGCCCTCGGTCACGCCGGCGGCCTTGGCATCGCGCGCGAGCACGGTGCGCGTATAGCTGATGGGCGCCCACAAGCTCTCGGGCCAGCACCAGCAGGTGACGTCGGTCACGCCATCGATCTCGGGCACCGGAACGCCCCAGTCGATGTTGCCGGTGATGCGGAAGGGCACGAGCGCCTTGCCGCTGCGGAAGCGCACGCCGCCGTTGGCGAGCACCGCGTGGGCGTCGTCGCGCTCCTTCCAGCTGGGGAAGGTGACGGTAAAGCTGCTCTTGTTGCCCTCGGGCTCCAGCACGGTGTGCTCGGGAAGCTGGTCCTCGACGGCGTCGAAGGCCTCGCGAAACTTGTTCTGGATGTAGAGCTGAGCCGGCAGCAGCCACTCCTCCATGGTCTTGGAGACCACGGAGCGAACCTGCGGGTTCTGGGCGAGCTTGGCGGTGTAGGTCTTCATAAAGTCGAGGTAGGCGGGTAGGTCGAAGTAGAGGTTGTCGACCGGGCGCAGCTCGGGCACCTCGCCGGTGAGCTGGCTCTTGGGCGCGATGAGCTCCTCGGGCTCAAACTGGTGGCCCAGATCGCACTCGTCGGCATAAGCCTTCTCGGACTTGCAGCCCTGGATGGGGCAGCGGCCGATGACCTGGCGTCCGTTGAGGAACGTGCCGGCCTTGGCATCGTAGAACTGCAGCGTGGAGCGCTTGGAGATGGTGCCCTGCTCGTGCAGGCGCTCGATAATCTCGGCAGTCACCTCGTTGTGGATCTGGGCCGCCGGCTCAAGGCCCGAGCCGCCGTAGATATCGCAGCTGATGTTGTAGTTGTTGAGGGTCGCGGCCTGGCGGGAGTGATTGGACTCGACATACTCGCCGATGGACTTGTCGTAGCCCTCGTTCTCCTTGAGTTTGCGGTAGCTCTCCATGATGGGCGAACCGTAGCAGTCGGTGCCCGAGGTGAAGATGACGTTTTCGCGGCCCAGGCGGTCGCGCAGGAAGCGGGCGAAGAAGTCGGCCGGGACAAAGACGCCGCCAACGTGGCCAAAGTGAAGGCCCTTGTTGCCGTAGGGCTCGCCGGCGGTAACGATGGCGCGGCGAGGCCAGCTGGGACGGTCGTTCATGGAGTATTTGGATGCCATGGGACTCCTTCGCATATGGTAAGAGCGCGGCCGGGCGCAAGGCCTGGCGACGCGGTGGTCAATTCGTGCATATCGTTCGACATTATCGCACATGCGGACGGGTACGTGGCAGGGGCGCTATCCTAAGATGCTATGAATGAGATTTCCAACATACATGCGTTTGAGGACGAGGATTTTCTACACGCTTGCTTCGTGTGGGGGATGGCCGTGATCGCGGTGTTTGCCGTGTGCCTGGTGCCGATGTTTATGCTGCTGGGCGGGCCTGCGGACTTGGATGCGGCTGAGGCGGGCGGCTGGACCACCGTCGTGGGCTGGATGGTCGGTGTGGCTGCGGTTTCTGCAGCGTCGTTTGCCGTACACGAGCTGGTGCATGCGGTGTTTTTTAAGCTGCTGGCGTCTGCGGGCGCGCATGTGACCTTTGGCGCGAATCGTGAGACGGCGATGATCTATGCCTGCGCCGAGGGCGTTGTGTATTCGCGTCGGCGGTACATGGCCATTTGCCTGGCGCCCACGGTTGTTTTGACGGTGGCGTTTGCCCTGGGGTTTGCGTTCTCGGGCTATCCGCTGCTGTGCTACCTGGCGGCTGGTCTGCACTTGTCGGGCTGCGTGGGCGATTGGTATTACGTGCGGACCATCCTGCGCGACCGCCGCATTGTCGCCTGCGAGGACACATCCTTTGGCGTGCGCTTTTTTGGGTGAGGAGATGTCGATGAAGTCGTTGTTGCTGCATGCGTGCTGTGCACCATGCTCGCTTGAGCCGGTTCGCCTGCTGCGCGAGGAGGGGTTTGAGCCCACGATTTGCTGGACCAACCCCAATATTCAACCGCGCGATGAATGGCAGCGCCGCCTGGACGAACTGCGCCGGTGGTGTGCCAATGGCGACATCGAGCTTATCGAGGCAGGCGAGGACCGCGAGCGCTGGGAGGCCGGTGTGGCCCCGTTGAGCGCCGATCGACCCCGTCGCTGTCGTGCGTGCTATGCCCTGCGTCTGGCCGAGGCATGCCGTGTGGCCCAGGAGCGCGGGTTCGAATATGTGGGTACGACGCTCGCCGTCTCGCCGTATCAGCTGTTCGATACCTGCAATGATGTGCTTGAGCGCTTGGCTGCCGCCCGCGGTCTCACTCCGGTGATTCGCGATTTTCGCCCGTATTATCCCGAGGCCACGCGTCGTTCGCGTGAGCTGGGCATGTATCGGCAGAATTACTGCGGCTGCCGATTCTCGGCCGTCGAGGAGGCCATGGACCGCGCCC
>UQPT01000114.1:0-3592 GCA_900543045.1 uncultured Collinsella sp. | reverse complement strand
CTGCTGAATCTTAAGGAACAAGTCTTTTTTGTCATAAACTGACATAGGTCGAAGAATCTTCCTCGTTGAACGCGCGGGTCCAACAAAACGAACCGCGAATCAACAACATAGCATGTCGGAGTGGCGGAATTGGCAGACGCGCTAGCTTGAGGTGCTAGTGACCGCTTTTTGGTCATGCGGGTTCAAGTCCCGCCTCCGACACCATCGCATTTGAGAAGCCTCTTCGGAGGCTTTTTTGTTACCGATAGACGGTGAGGTCCACGATGGAAACGCTTGAACGCAACGAGTGGGCAGACGTTGCCCAACTAGTCGAGATCACGAGCGATGCTGTCATCATCTGCGAGCTCGACGGAACCATTCTGCATGTGAATAATCGCTTACTTGGTTTGATGTGCGAGGAACGCGCCGACGTCATCGGCGGAGATGTTAAAGACGTCCTGTACTCGTCCGCTTTTGAACGTGCGACGGAACATCGTCTGCCATTTGAAACTGATGGCTCCGAGAACGAACTGATGCTCAAGCTGAGTGACGGCTCTTTTATTCCCGTCTTGGTTCGTGCGGGCTCCGTAACGCCTCCACACATCTTTGGGCGCCGCGCACCACGTGTCCTGGTGGCGCTTCACAGTATCGAGGAACAGTATTCTCACGACCGGCAACTCAAGCGTGCGCTTTCGGAGCTTAGAGTGGCGAACAAGCGCCTCTCTGGCACGCTCTCGGTCATTATGAGTACCGTGGGCTCCGATGAGCTGCCCAGCCTACTTGATACCGTTTTGAACCAGCTTGTAGGAACGCTCGATGCTTCGGGTGCCGCTATCTATTTTTCTGAGAGCGGTGGTTTTAAACTTCGCGGTGTTTCCAAGGAGCTGTACGACAGCTACCTGCCTGAGTTTTTGCCGTATGGCGCTGGCATTCCGACGTATGTTCTTCGTGAGTCGCGTGCCTGTCGCTTGTCGATTCAACAGGACCTTGAGGGTGATAAGGTCGCCTCCGGTATGTTCATGGATCTGGACAATCGTTCTAAGCACCTGTTGCGCATGCAGGATATGCCTCCGTACCGCAGCGAGATCTGTCTTCCCGTTTTTTACGGTACGCAGATCCTTGGCGTGCTGGAAGTTGGTTGGAAACGCCCTCAGGCACCGCTCGCCTATGACGTTAATGTGCTCGAGGTCATTTGCGATTACCTGTCTATCCAGCTGGTCGGCATGGCATCGAGCCTTCGCTCCCGTCGCACGGCCGAGCTTGGCCGCTCGCTCAATGTCTTGCGTGACGAGTTGTTTACCTTTCTAGACGATTCCGCCGCGGCTACCCAGGCGGTATCGTCCGAGATCTGCAATATGCTCAACTGCCATTTTTGCCCTATTGGGTATGACGCCAGTCTGGATTCCTACGTCATAGATTTTGAAGGCGGCAGTCGCGTTGCTTTGCCGGACGATCCCGAGAAGCTTTTCTTTTCCACGACGGCGCCAGCGGCACGTCTGGGGGCTGGCCCTGATGGCTTTGAGGCATCTGTTTTGGGCGGCACGAGCGCCGAGGACCTTAAACACGTCCGTATAACTCGCGTTGACGAATCGATGCCTATGGGAGGCTGGCTTAGAGCGCATGGCCTGCCTTGCCAGGGTCTCTACGTCGACGCCGGCATCGAGGCGGGGCGCCCGCGCTCTGAGGGCGATGGCAAGCACAGTAACGACGCGATCGTTCCTGCTTCTGTTGCGAAGGGCCCGACGACGCGCGCGCTGCTGCTTCGTGATGGTAGCCAAGAGCCGATTGATGACCTTGAATATGATTACTTGGTGCACTTGGCTCATGACTTTGAACTGATCTATGAAGGCGAATCTCAAAAGCGTGAGGAGCGCCATATCGCTCAGACCCTCCAGATTGGCATGAGAAATTCACTGGGGGATGTTCCGGGAATCGCCGCCGATTCGGTGTACCTGTCGGCCACGAACTCGGCGTTGGTCGGCGGCGATTTCTATACGCTCATCCGTCTTCCCGACGATTGCGCCGTCATGATTCTGGGCGATGTGTCTGGCAAAGGCATTGAGGCTGCATCGATGTCCGCGCTCGTCAAGACGGCCCTGACGGCATATGCCTGGGAGGGCGCTGGACCGGCCCGCATGGCACGCTCCCTTAACAGCATGCTCATGGGCTTTTCGAGGGTCGAGACGTTCGTGACGGCCTTTATCGCCAAGATTGACCTTAAAGCCGGACGCGCAACGTATTGTTCGGCGGGCCATCCTCCGACCATGGTCATCAGGCCAGAGTCGATGCCGCTGGGTGGCGGCGAGGCCCGTGGGGGGGAGGTCGAGCTGCTTGGATGCCAATCGGGGGTAATCGGTGCCTTTGAGAGCATGGTATACGAGACAGGCGTGTTTACGTTCGCTCCTGGTGACATGCTATTTATGTACACCGACGGAACAATCGAAGCGCGTGACCGCTCGGGTGCTTTCTTTGGCGAGCAGCGCCTTCGCGACCTTCTGCTCTCTGTCTCGGGTGAGGGCGTGTCGGGCATTTGCGGCAAGGTCTTGGGCGAGCTTGACCGATTTACCGAATCGGCGCTGGACGATGACATTGCATTGGTGTCCCTTGAGTTTTTACGGGGTCGTTCATAGACGACGCTGGGCGGGCTGAATCCGTACGGTTGGGGAAACGAATGCATCGAGTGGGCTTTTTTGGGGAACCATGGTCGTATGAATGAGTGGAATGACATAGCGGTTTTGACGCCACCAGGCGATATCGACATCGCCACGGTGCCTGCGCTGCGTCGGCGGTTGGATGCTTTGATTGGCCGCGGCGTGCGTCGTGTCGTCATCAACTGTCAGGCTGTTAGCTTTATCGATTCGACGGGCCTGGCATTCCTGCTTACGCGCGCTCGTGAGCTCATGAGGCGAGAAGGCCTGCTTTCGCTCGTCAATGCATCAGGTGAAGTTGTTCGCTTTTTGGAGATTGCTCGTCTTGTCGATATCCTTCATGTCGCGGGGCCGGCACGGGAGTCTATTCCCGCCATTCCGGTGGGGGAGCTGCCTCGCTGGAGTAAGAGCGTCGAGGTCCGTCAGGGTATCGAGAATCTTCCATACTACCGACATCGCATCGCCGAACTCCTTGAATCGCTTCCGTTGCGCCGTGACGAGCGCTACGATGTCGCATTGGCGTCGGGGGAGGCACTGGGTAATGCCTATGACCATGCGGGCGGTATCGGGTGCGTCCTGACGGTTCAGGCCTATGGCGATCGCGTTGTGGTTGAGGTGCTTGATCGAGGTGCTGGCTATTCTATCGATGAAACGAGCGAGCCGGTCGCATCCGAGGAACGCGGCCGCGGTATCAAGCTTATGCGTATGCTCGTCGATAACGTGGAGGTTGCTCGTCGTACGGACGGCGCCGGCACGCGCGTGCAGATGGTGAAGCTGTTTAGCGGAGCGCTGGAATCGTGTGCCTAGCCAATCGCTTTAGCGCGTTTAGCTACTAAGAACATGCGGCAGACAAGTTTTTTGAAAAAAGTACTTGCGTCTTTTGGACAACTCGCGTAAATTAATAACCCGCAAGCGGACATGGCTCAGTTGGTAGAGCACAACCTTGCCAAGGTTGGGGTCGCGGG
>UQPT01000113.1:0-3652 GCA_900543045.1 uncultured Collinsella sp. | reverse complement strand
CGGAGCCTCTTTGCATGTCCGAGGACGTTTTCAGAGCTTTGCCCTGCAGGGTCCCGAGGGGATATGTAAGCTATTCAGCCATCTGAGCCTGGACGGCGGTGATGGCCACGACACCCACGATGTCGTCGGCAGAGCAGCCGCGCGACAG
Organism: uncultured Collinsella sp.; assembly: GCA_900543045.1. GTDB lineage: Bacteria > Actinomycetota > Coriobacteriia > Coriobacteriales > Coriobacteriaceae > Collinsella. The sequence continues at coordinate 3,504 of UQPT01000113.1, read as the reverse complement.
GTCGTTGACCGGCTTGGCGATGCCCTGCAGGATGGGGCCGTAGGCGTCGGCACCGGCGAAGCGCTGGACCAGCTTGTAGCCGATGTTGCCGGCCTCGAGGTCGGGGAACACGAGCACGTTGGCCTTGCCGGCGACAGAGGAACCGGGAGCCTTGAGCTGGGCGACGGTGGGGACGATAGCGGCGTCGAGCTGCAGGTCGCCATCGATGGCGAGCTCGGGAGCCTTCTCCTTGCAGAACTTCACGGCCTCTTGGACCTTCTTGGCGACCTCGCCGCCGGCGGAGCCCATGGTGGAGTAGGAGAGCATAGCCACGTGCGGCTCAACGTTGCCCATGAAGGTGGACCAGGAGTGAGCGGAGGCGATGGCGATCTCGGAGAGCTCGTCGGAGGACGGGTTGATGTTGAGGCCGCAGTCGGCGAAGATCAGCGTGCCGTCGGTGCCGAACTGCGGGGTGTCGGTGCACATCACGAAGAAGGCCGAGACCAGCTTGGTGCCCGGGGCGGTCTTGAGGATCTGAAGCGCGGGGCGCAGGGTGTCGGCGGTGGAGTGGCAGGCGCCGGAGACCAGGCCGTCGGCGTCGCCCATCTTGACCATCATGGTGCCAAAGTAGGTGGCGTCCATCACCTGGGCGCGAGCCTGCTCGATGGTAACGCCCTTCTTGGCGCGGAGCTCGGCAAACTTCTGTGCGTACTCCTCGTGCTTCTCGGCATTGCGCGGGTCGATGACGGTGGCGCCGGGGACGTTGATCTCGTTGGGATCGCCCAGGATGACGATGTTGGCCAGGCCTTCCTCGATGATCTTGTTGGCCGCGACGATGGTGCGCGGATCCTCGCCCTCGGGCAGGACGATGGTCTTAAGGTCGGCCTTGGCGGCAGACTTCATACGGTTTAGGAAATCGCTCATGTTACTCCTTACAAGCGTTTCGCTAAGCTCCAGGCGCCCGGCTGTTCACGAATAAACCCGCTGCTAGCGGGTCTACCTTTCAATTATGTTCGCCGCTGTGCTTGAGCTTTCCTTGTGTGGCAAGCTCATTATAGGACGCATTAGCGCTATAATCGCTCTGATAAATATGTCTCGAAGAATGTTCGAGAAAAGCCCAGCTAACGAGCCCGTGGCTTTTGACAAGGAGTATCGATGCAGATTACCTCAGGCCTGCCTGAAGGCTTTAACGCCGGCGCGTACGACATGATTGTCGTCGGTGCTGGATATGCCGGTGCCGTTTGCGCCCGCCGTCTTGCCGAGACTATCGGCTATCGTGTTGCCGTTTTGGAGCGCCGTAGCCACATTGCGGGCAATGCCTATGACTGCACTGACGAGGCCGGAATCCTGATCCACGAGTACGGTCCGCATATCTATCACACCTTTAACGAGCGCGTGCACAATTTCCTGTCGCGCTTTACCAAGTGGACGGATTATCAGCACAAGGTGCTCGCCAACATCAACGGTACCCTTATGCCCGTGCCCTTCAACCATGCGAGTCTCAAGCTCGCCTTTGGTGATGAGCGCGGCGAGGAGCTGTATCAGAAGCTCGTGGAGACCTTTGGCAAGGATGTCAAGGTGCCCATTATGGAGTTGCGTAAGAAGAACGACCCCGACTTGGCCGAGGTCGCCGATTACGTCTACGAGAACGTCTTTTTGCATTACACCATGAAGCAGTGGGGCCAGACGCCCGATCAGATCGACCCCTCGATCACCGGCCGCGTTCCCGTCTTTGTGGGCGATGATGACCGCTACTTCCCGCAAGCTCCCTTCCAGGGCATGCCGCAGGAGGGCTACACGGCGCTCTTTGAGCACATGCTCGACCACGACCTGATTGACGTGTTCTGCGACGTGGACGCCCGCGATCTCTTTGAAATCGACGAGACCACCGTCAAGATCGATGGCAAGGTCTACGGCGGCGAGATTGTCTATACCGGTCCTCTCGATGAGCTGTTCAGCCTCGACTTGGGTGCGTTGCCGTACCGCACGCTCGATATGAAGTTCGAGACGCTCGATATGGATCAGTTCCAGCCCGTGGGCACCGTCAACTACACCACGAGCGAGGACTACACGCGTATCACCGAGTTCAAGAACATGACTGGCCAGGTCCTGCCCGGCAAGACCACCATCATGAAGGAGTACTCCAAGGCCTATACGCCCGGCTCGGGTGAGACGCCGTATTACGCCATTCTTGAGCCCGAGAACCGTGAGCTCTATGAGCGCTATCTTGAGCGCGTCCAGAACCTGACAAACTTCCACCCGGTGGGTCGTCTGGCCGAGTATCGTTACTACGATATGGATGCCGTGACCAATTCCGCCCTCGATCTTTCGGATGAGATTATCGCCTGCCATGCATAAAGTCATAACATTCGGTATTCCCTCGTATAACGCCGCTAAGGACATGGACCATTGCATCACCTCCATCTTGGAGGGGAGCAATTATGCCACCGATATCGAGATTATCGTGGTGGACGACGGCTCCAAGGATGAGACGGCCGCCAAGGCCGACGAGTGGGAGGCCCGTTATCCTGGAATCATCCGCGCGGTGCACCAGGAGAATGGCGGCCACGGTATTGCCGTCCTTTCGGGTCTGCGCGAGGCGCAGGGCACCTACTACAAGGTTGTCGACTCGGACGACTGGCTTGACGGCGCTGCCCTTTCGACCATGCTGTCGATTCTGCGCGGCTTTGAAGAGCGCGACCAGCGCGTTGACCTGTTTATCTCGAACTACGTGTACGAGAAGGTTTACGAGGGTACGCATACGGCCATTGGTTACAAGTTTGCCCTGCCTCGAAAAAAGATCTTTACCTGGGACCAGATCGGCCATTTCCGTTTGGACCAGAATCTGCTCATGCACAGCCTGTGCTATCGCACGGATGTGCTGCGCGAGTCCAACCTGCCCATGCCGCCGCACACGTTCTATGTGGACAACATCTACGCCTACGTGCCGCTGCCGCGTTGCAAGACCATGTACTACGCCGACATCGACCTCTATCGCTACTTTATCGGTCGTGAGGGCCAGAGTGTCAACGAGGCCACGATGGTCAAGCGTCTGGACCAGCAGTTCCGTGTTACGCGTATCATGATGGAGTCGTACCACCTGTACAGCGATGTTGGGTCGTCGCGCCTGCGTTCGTACATGATGGGCTACTTCACCATGATGATGGCGATCTGCTCGGTGCTGACCAAGCTTTCCGAGGAAGATTGCGCCGACGAGCGCCTAAAGACGCTGTGGAATGATTTGAAGGCCTACGACGAGCGCATGTATCGTCGTGCCCGCTACGGTGTGGTCGGGTTCTTCACTAACCTCCGTGGTCGTGCCGGAGACAAAACCACACTTGGCCTATACCGTCTTGCCTCAAAGATCTTCAAATTCAACTAGGGCAGAAACGCTCGGGTAACGGGGACCCCTGGTCCTTAACTTGCTACTTCGAACAGTCCTGCGCAAGACGGAGGCGCCACTGGCGCCTCCTTTGCGTGCGGAACTCGTATCAAGTTAAGGACCAGGGGTCCTCTGTTATGTCT
>UQPT01000112.1:0-3842 GCA_900543045.1 uncultured Collinsella sp. | reverse complement strand
CCCGCACCAAGGAGCTCATGGAGGAGTTTGGCTCCGTCAACAAGGCGTAAGCGTCGTTAAACTTCCCACCGGAAGCCCCGTCCCCCTACACTGTTTCCTTTGCGCTCACCTGGCTTTGCCAGAAGTCGCGCCAAGGAAACAGCTCCGGGGGACGGGGCTTCCTTCGTTTAACGCCGCAGGGTTACTGGGCTGAATTCATTTTTTATAGGCACCGTTTATCAGTGATTGGAGCTTTCTGCAGCCTGAATGCTCAGGCACAGAATATCCAGGTCAAGGGTATGACTTGGAGTTTGGTATGGCTGTTATTGATGTGCTGCCTTCGGATGGGAAGGTTATTGACGAGGGTCCAGTTGGTTGCTCTGCTGATGTTTGCTGTGATGACTTTCGTCATCTCGATGTTGGACTGCCGCCCGAGATTCTTCGTCTTATGGATGCCGGGTATTTGACGCAGGCTGTTGCTGCCTGCGATCGCCTTTTGGAGCAGAACCCCGAGCCTTCGCTGGCTGCTTGTGTTCGTGCCGAGCGGTATCGCATGCTCGAGACGCCGCTTCATTTTTCGGTGTCGCGCGACCAGGCTATTGCGATGATTCGCGAGGAGTGGCCAGAGTTTACCGAAGAGCAGTTTGATGACCTGATTAATCGTAAGCGTATTGACTGGCGCTTTATCGATGGCGAACTGTTCGTTCTCGACAACTTCCTCGATTCGCTTCGCGTATATCCCAAAGAGGTTCCCGGCATGCGGCCCGATTCTACGGACGGAATAGCACTGCGCAACGAGATGCTCAAGGAGATGGAGTCACAAAACGGATTGGCTCGCGTCATTACGCTTAAAGCGTCCGTGTCTGTCCCCGGCGCTCTGGAAGGGGAGACCGTTCGCGCGTGGCTACCCGTTGCCGCCGCCTGTCGTCAACAGTCTCATATCGAGGTTCTCGATATGACGCCGGAGGGTGCTGTTGCCCCCGCGAATGCTTCGGCGCGTACCGCCTCGTGGTCTTCTTCGAGTGAGCGCTCATTCTCGGTGACCTATCGCTATCAAATTGATGCCGCTTATCGTGATGTCTATGGGGGTGCGCTTCCGGTGCATCCTTGCATGGACGCGCCACTGCCCGTGGACACCTCCGAGGACCGTCCGCACATTGCATTCACGCCGTATCTACAGCAGCTGACAGCCCGTGTCATTGACGGGCTCGAGGATCCGCTCGATCGCGCCCGTGCTATCTATGATTACCTGACGCAGTACATCGACTATCGCTATCAGCCGCCGTACTTGCTTTTGGGATCTATTGCCGATGACTGCGCGCATTCGCTCCGCGGCGATTGCGGCGTTATGGCGCTCACGTTTATCACCATGTGCCGTATCGCGGGCGTGCCTGCCCGTTGGCAGAGCGGCCTGTATGTTGCGCCCGATTCGGTGGGGTCGCACGACTGGGCAGAGTTCTATACGCCGCAGACCGGATGGCTCAACGCCGACGTGTCATTTGGATCTTCTGCTCGCAGGATGGGGGAGGAGTGGCGCCGCCGTCACTACTTTGGCAATCTCGACCCGTGGCGTATGGTGGCCAACAATCGATTCCAGGCAGAGTTTGAGCCCTCTTTCGACGGCATGCGCGAGGACCCTTACGATAACCAGATGGGTGAGGCTTCGGTCGACGGTCGCGGATGCCGTCGGCGCGAGATGCTCCGCACGGTCGAACTCATCGAAATGCTCGAAGTTCCATTTTCGGACTAATCGGTAGAAAGCTGTGATAAACTAACTCACGCATTGCGTGCCCGAGTGGCGGAATTGGCAGACGCAGTGGACTCAAAATCCACCGTTGGCAACAACGTGCGAGTTCGAGTCTCGCCTCGGGCACCATACATGCAAGTGAGCGTTCAAGGGGGTTGCGGTCCCCTTTTTCGTGCCGAACTCGCGTGAGCGCGCGAAGTGTTAAGCAAACAGGCCTGTGGCCTGTTTGTAGCGGAGCGTGGCGAGGGCGCCACGCGCCCGAAGCCCGGGGCTTCGCGAAGCGAAGGCCCTTCGAGTCTCGCCTCGGGCACCATTCATGCAAGCGAGTGTTCAAGGGGGTCAAGGTCCCTTTTTCGTGTACGTAATGTGATAACGCGCTGTACGTGTTATTATTCGCAAGGCGTTGTTCCCGCAATGCCCTAAAGAGGAACCTGAGGGTTCCCACCTTTTGGCGCCAATGAGCAGCTGACTGGTCATACAACTTAGATTCCCTTCCTCAAATCGAGGAAGTCTATGTGTACGACCTGGTTGCTGAGAAGCGCCGGGTTATTTTTTTATGAATGGAGGTAGGGAAAATAGCTAAGTCTGATGACACCCGCATCAACGACGAGATCACTGCATCTTCGTGTCGTTTGATTGGCGTCGATGGCTCTCAGCTCGGCCTGTTCGCCATCCGCGATGCCCAGCGCGTCGCCGACGATCAGGGTCTCGACCTGGTCGAGATCGCTCCCAACGCGGAGCCGCCGGTCTGCAAGGTCATGGACTACGGTAAGTTCAAGTACCAGCAGGCCATGAAGGCCAAGGCTGCTCGTAAGAACCAGTCCAAGGTCGAGGTCAAGGAAATGAAGTTCCGACCCAAGATCGACGTTGGCGACTACGAGACCAAGAAGGGCCACGTTCTGCGTTTCCTCAAGAAGGGCGCACGCGTTAAGATCACCATCATGTTCCGCGGCCGTGAGATGGCTCACCCGGAGCAGGGCCTTAACGTTCTCGAGCGTCTCGCCGAGGATCTCAAGCCTTACGCTACGGTCGAGTCCAAGCCTAAGATGGAAGGCCGTAACATGCTTATGCTGCTCGCCCCGATTAAGGGCGCCTTCGATGAGGATAAAGCGGCAAGCGATAGCAAGTAACTAGTGTTCTGTAACCGATTAAGGAGTATTTCATGCCTAAGATGAAGTCCCACAGCGGCACCAAGAAGCGTTTCCGCAAGACTGGTACCGGCAAGCTTATGCGCGCCAAGGCTTTCAAGAGCCACATCCTGAGCAAGAAGTCCACCAAGCGTAAGCGTGGCTTCCGTCAGGAGACCGAGATCGCCGCTGCCGACCGCAAGGTCATCAAGTCGCGTCTCGCCTAAGTTCGCGTTCCCGTTTTTCGTTTTACCGTCTAGGAGTTGATAGAACATGGCACGTATTAAGCGCGCTGTTGCCGCCAAGAAGAAGCGCCGTACCGTTATGCACCGTGCGAAGGGTTACTACGGTGCCGCTTCGCGTACTTACAAGCATGCTAAAGAGCAGGTCCAGCACTCCCTGCAGTATCAGTATCGTGATCGCCGCAACAAGAAGCGCGAGATCCGTTCTCTCTGGATCACCCGTATCAACGCTGCTGCTCGCCTGAACGACATCTCTTACTCTCAGTTCATGCACGGCCTGAAGGTTGCCGGCATCGAGCTCGACCGCAAGGTCCTGGCTCAGATGGCTTACGAGGACATCGAGTCCTTCAACGAGCTGGCTACCATCGCCAAGAAGGCTCTCGAGGCCTAATAGATTCTCTTGAATCGCTAGGGGAGTGTCGCGTTGTGCGCGGCGCTCCCTCTTTTTATCTGAAGCGCGGTTTACATTGCTAAAAGCGCGGGTAGATAGACACTTACAGGTGACCGATCTCTATATATTCCTAAACCAAAGGGTCATCATCTGATACGCGCGGAAGATCCGCACCAGTCTTTCTATTAGCTATAGAAAGCGATATGTTGTGTAGGACTTGTGAAGAGTGGAATTGACGACCCACAGGGCTTCGCGGTCTGGCAATATATCTCCTTGCCGCGCGGCCCGGTCGGACCGGATCAGCCGCCAGGCGTGCACCTTGAGAACCGGATACTGCGAGGATGGACACATTCAGT
>UQPT01000111.1:0-3973 GCA_900543045.1 uncultured Collinsella sp. | reverse complement strand
CGTTGGGCTATAAGGTTGAAATGAAGGTGAACAGGCGATGGAGGCCTTCGTTCAGATCTTGGTCGGAAACGCAGTAGCTTAGTCGGATGTGGCCTTCGGTTCCGAAGCAGTCTCCGGGGACTAGGGCTACGTTTGCTTCTTTGATGGCTTTGATGCAGAAAGCTTCGCTGGTTAGGCCGAACTTTTTGATGCTTGGGAAGGCGTAGAAGGCTCCTGCGGGCTCCACGACGTCCAAGCCCATGGCGCCGAGCGCCGCTACCACGCACTCGCGGCGAGCTCGGTAGACGTTGAGCATGGGGGTGGGGTCGACGGTCAGGGCTCGAGCTGCGGCGTCCATTTCGAAGGAGACGGCGCTCGATACTAGGTATTGGTGGGCCTTGGCGATCTCGGCGATGACGGGGGCTGCGGCTGCGAGCCAACCCAAGCGCCAGCCGGTCATAGCCCATGGCTTGGAGAAGCTCTCGATGACCACCGTCTGATCGCGCAGCTCCGGGTGGCGCCGGGCAAAGCGCTCGTAGCCATCCACATAAACCAGACGGTTGTACACATCGTCGCAGACTACGTAGATGCCCGCCTGCTCCGCCACTCGCGCTACGGCATCGAGTGAGGCCGCGTTGAGAATGCAGCCCGTGGGGTTGTTGGGCGAGCAGATGACGATAGCCTTGGTTGCCGGCGTCACGCAGGCGCGAAGCGCCTCCTCATCAATCTGAAATTGCGCAGGCTCCGTATCCAAAAAGACCGCTTTGGCGTGGTTGGCCACGACGATGCTTTCGTACAGGCCAAAGGCCGGCGTGGGAATGATGACCTCGTCGCCGGGGTTGAGCATAGCCATGAATGTTGCCGACAGGGCCTCGGTCGCGCCGTCGGTCAGGATGACCTCGTCGGCCGAAAACGCAAGGCCCGCGTCCCCCATGTAGGCAGACAGCGCCTCGCGCAGGGCGGGGCGACCGTTGTTGGGCGGATAGTGCGTGTCGCCGCGGTCGAGCGCGGCGGCCACCTCGGCGCTAATCACATCGGGTGTAGGAAAATCGGGCTCGCCGAGCGCGAGCGCAATGCATCCTGGGTGCTGGGCAGCGAGCGCGTTAATCCGACGGATGCCGGAGGGCTTGAGCGTGGCAAGCGAGGTATTCATGGGCAGGCGCATGGCGTTCCTTTCGTAAGGGTTGCACTAGGATAGCGCGGCGAGGCACCGCCAGACGGTGTAACCTAAACGGAAACCAACCGGAAAGGAGATGGTATGGAGGCGAACCAGCAGGCCAATAAGCCAAAAACGTTGCGAACCATTGCGTATATCAGCATTCCCGATAGCGCCGATCTTGAGTTTTTGCTTTGGGACCTGCAGGATGCCATCGCCGCCTATGCTCAGCTTTCTGGCACCGCGCTCCCCCGCCCGGTTGATTTGGAGGCGGATGATGCCGGTGTAGTCGATGGCATGGTGCTCGCTGTTGATGATGCATTTGATGATGAGGCGATGATCGCTGTCGAGCAGATACTCGATCGCCTTGGGAATACAGAGACGCGCATCTATGTCGTCGTCCAGGCCCTGTCCAAAAACAACAAGCAGACCGACGAAGTCCTCGACCGCCTGTACCGGGCATGTATTCTACGTGACCTGCCATGGTGCGACGGCGTTGTCATCTGCGCCGGCAGCGGCATTGCGGTGCTTCGTCGCTCCCCGCGCATGGGACTCTTGCGGCGACCGTTTTCGGAAGCGATAGATAAGCTTGTGGGCGCTGTGCGCATGGGCTGCTCCATTGAGCATGCGCAGCTACTTGGCGGCGGCAATGCCGGTAGCGTCGATACCGACGGTATGGTGCGCGCCAAGCCCGCGCTGCCCGCGCCGATCTGGCACGCCATCATCAAACGCCTCGGCGCCCATGCTCAATCAAATATCTAAATTACAGCACCGCCCAGTCAACGGCCTCGCGCCAGCGCTCAACAAGGCGCTCCAGGCGCCATGCCGCGTTAGCGGGACTTGTTGACGGCAATACGACAGCGGGCAGGCACGTCCGCTCCTGCAGATAGCGCTTGTAGAGGCGCCCCGCCGTACCGCCGTTGCATATCACTTGCTCAATGGACGCGTTGCTCGTGATAAGCTCAACGCGAGCCGGCACAACGTTTTTGATGCTGGCGTCACTCGAGCCCTTGATGTCACAACTCTCGATCACATCCCACAGGGCTACGCCACCGTTAAGCAGCATAGCCCGCTTGGCAGCAACCGAGGCGTCGAGCGTCGCGGGCTCGCCGCTCGCCAAAGAGTCTCCCTCGTTGGGCGGCACGGGCACACCGAGGCACGCGGCCATCACACGCCAAAAGCGATTCTGAGGGTTGCCGTAATAAAAGGCATTGGCGCGCGAAAGCACCGAGGGAAACGATCCGAGCACCAAAACGCGCGAGTGCTGGTCGAACACGGGCTCAAACCCATGCTCAATATGTTGATAGCCCTCGTCAGACACAGGCATGGCCTAGGCTCTCAACAGATAGCGCACCTCGTAGGGTGCAAGCTCAAGGGCACCCGTTAGCTCGACTGTGGGCGCGCCGTCGGCAAGCAGGTCAACGAAGGAGCCGTTGAGCTCGCCGGCTCCAAAGGTATAGGGCTCGTTCACGGCATTGACCGCCACGAGCACCGTCACATCGTCGCAAGCGCGCTCGAACAGCAGCTGCTTGTTCTGGATCACCACGTTGCGATAGGCACCGTAGTTGAGGGCACGGGCCGCTGCGTCGTTTGCCGAGCGCAGGTGCGTGAGCTGCTTGACAAATGCCGTCAGCTCGTTGGGCGCAGGCTCATCGAGCGCAGGTCGCAGCGCCCAGTCACCATCGGGGCCGCCCTTTTCGCCGGCAATCCCCCACTCGCTGCCATAGTAGACGCATGGGATGCCCGGCATGCCAAACAGCATGCCGTAGGCGGGACGCAGGCAGGACTTGTCCGTCAGGATGCTCGCCAGGCGCGGCACGTCGTGGTTGTCGACAAACGACAGCAGATGCTTGCCGCGATAAATGCACCACGGGTCACCGCCAAACTGGCGATGCAGCGAGTGGGCAATCTCGAACATGTTGACCGAGTTAAAGCTGGAGTACAGGCCCTTGTAGCACTCGTAGTTGGTGCAGGAGTCGAGCATCTCGTCGTTGACGATCTGGTTGTAGTCGCCGTGGAGCGTCTCGCCAATCAGCACAAAGTCGGGCTTGAGCTCACGAGTAAAGGAGTGTAGGCGGCGCATAAAGTCGCGGTCGAGCATATAGGCAACGTCCAGGCGCAGGCCATCGACACCAAAGACATCGGCCCAACGACGCACAGACTCGAGCAGGTAATCGACCACGGCGGGATTTTGCAAGTTGAGCTTCACGAGCTCAAAATGGCCTTCCCAGCCCTCGTACCAAAAGCCGTCGCCGTAGCACGAGTCGCCGTCAAAGCTGATGTGGAACCAATCCTTGTAGGGCGAGTCCCACTTGCGCTCTTGCACATCACGGAAGGCCCAAAAGCCACGGCCCACATGGTTGAAGACCGCATCGAGCACCACGCGAATGCCATGGGCATGCAGCGTCTCGCATACGGCGGCAAAATCGGCATCCCCACCCAGGCGGCGGTCGATATGGCGCAGGCTGCGCGTATCGTAGCCGTGGCCATCAGACTCGAGCGGCGGATTGATGAGCACGGCGCCAATACCGAATTCCTGCAGATAGTCGGCCCATTGGGCAATCTTCATGATGGGCGCATCGGGGTTGGGCGCGGCGTTGGTAGCCTGGGCGAGCTCATCCTCGGCAACGGGCGCGGCATTCTCGCGCGGAGCTCCGCAAAAGCCCAGCGGATAGATCTGATAGAACGTCGTCTCGTATGCCCACATAGCAACCTCCCGGTAAGCTCAACACAACGACATCCATTGTATGCCCGGCTTGTATCCTCTTCCCCAAAATAAGTTGCCGATTTCAAGGACAATGAGATTACTTTCGCAGCTTCAGCCAATGTAGGCTATTC
>UQPT01000110.1:0-4179 GCA_900543045.1 uncultured Collinsella sp. | reverse complement strand
GCACCGCGAGCGCGTCGCGGCCGGCACCGTCGCCCGCGCCCAGCCCCAGGTCGCCCGCGGCGGCCCAGTACGCGTTAAAGTCTTCATCGCTGCCGGTAAAGCTCGCCAGACAGCCATCGGCCACAAAGATGCGGCCCGCCAGCTCGGCAAGCTTGGCGCGCAGGCTATCCAAGCGCTCGTCAAAGTGTTCGAGCAGATCACGCAAGAACAGGTAGAAGTCCACGCCCGAGAGCTGTTCGCGCACCACGGCCGAAGGCGAGCTGTAACTCATCGCGCGACCGAGTGCTGCCGAGTGGCCGTTATTGATAAAGCCCTGCTCAAGCCCAATGCGAATCTGCGTGAGCACGTCGCGCACGCGATCGGCGTCGGCATCGAGCAGCAGCGTGCTCGACCACACCTCGCGCGGCAGGTTTGCCAGCGCATCGATCTTCTCGGACAGGGCGCCGGCGCTTACCAGCAGGTAGGGGCGCACGCCGTCCACGTCGGGCTGCGTCATGACCTCGGTCGTAAAGCTCAAAAAGCCCAGCTTGCCGGCGATGAGATTATCGAGCTCCTCGGCCGAGTGCTCGCTCGTGGGCAGCTGCTTGAGCAGGCGGCAGAGCAGGGTCACGTAGGGCAGGTCCTCAAACGCGACGCATCCCAGGTCGAAATACTGCATGGCGTAGGCCAGGCGGTTGGTGGGGATGTCGTGGCGCAAGCAGGGGATGGGTGCGGTCGTGTCCACGACCAGCGGCGGCTCGGGGCGTGCCTCGCCAATGTCGGACACGCGCAGGCGCGGCAGCGTGGCCTTGGCTTCGGGCGTGTCCTCGGCCTCCTGCGCGGCACGCAGCGCGGCCGTGCGCTCGACCACGTCGGCCAGCTCGGTATCGGTCATGGCATCGCGCTTGGCTGCCAGCTCAGCGCCCTCGGCGCCCTCCGAACCGGAGCCGGCGTCCACCGGCACCAGCTCGACGAGCGCCATGTGGTCGTTTTCCAGCACCAGCTCGCGCAGCAGGTCCTCAAAGTAGCTACCGTCCAGCTCGCCGCGCAGCTCCTCGTACACCGGACCGTACTTGAGCGCCAGCGTCGCGGCGTTGTCATCGTAGAGCCAGGTGCTCAGCGCGTCGCACGCAATGGCCACGCCGTCGGCGATACCGTAATCACGCTGGCGCAGGTCGTACTCGTTGCTGCTGATGATGGCTTCCAGGCGCTCGCGCGGAACGCCATGCTCGCACAGGTCGCGGCAGGCGTCTTGGAACACGCGGCGCAGCTCGCGCGCCACACCGGGCTGCGCGTTTTGCAGCATGATGAGCTCGTAGGGCTGCAGACTCTCGGCCGCGGTGTAGCTCACCACGTTGCCGCCCACGCCGGCGGCCAGGATGGCCTTCTTAACCGGCGCCTCGTTGGAGCCCAGCAGCGCCTCGAACAAGATATCCGCAGCGATCGTGCGCTTGCGATCGAGCGCGCTGCCCAGCACAAAGCCCAAGCCCACCAGGGCGTTCTCGGGCGTGGTGGCCATCTCGACGCGCTTGTACTCGCAGGCCACGGGTGCCTGCACGCCCAGCGGATTGGGCGCGAGCGTGGACGGGTCTTCGCCGGCGGCGACGGCTGCGTCCATGCGACGGCTCGCGGCGCTCGACTGCGACAAGTAGCGCTCGTCCAAAAAGGCCAGCGCGCGGTCCACGTCCAGGTCGCCGTAGAGCGTGATGTAGGAGTTGGAAGGGTTGTAGTGGCGTGCGTGCGTGTCTAGGAACTGCTCGTAGGTGAGCGCCGGAATCGCGCGCGGGTCGCCGCCGCTCTCGTGCGCATAGGCGGTGTCGGGGTAGAGCGCGGCGTTGACGGCGTCGTCCAGCACACTCATGGGGTCGGACAGTGCGCCCTTCATCTCGTTGAACACCACGCCGTTATAGCACAGCGTGCCCTCGCGCAGGCTGGCGGAGCTGTCGCCGTCCTCGCCCTCGACGCCCTCCGGCAGGTCCAGCTCGTAGTGCCAGCCCTCCTGCTCAAAAATGGTGGGCTTGGTATAGATAGCCGGGTTGAACACCGCGTCTAGGTACACGTCCATCAGGTTGTACAGGTCCTGCTCGTTGGTGGTGGCAACGGGGTAGATGGTCTTGTCGGGGTAGGTCATGGCGTTGAGGAACGTCTGCATGGAGCTCTTGATCAGGTCGACAAACGGCTCCTTGACGGGGAACTTGGCCGATCCGCACAGCACCGAGTGCTCAAGAATATGGAACACGCCGGTGGAATCGGCCGGCGGCGTCTTAAAGCCAATGGCAAAGGCCTTGTTTTCGTTGTCGCACGCCAGGTACAGCAGGCGAGCGCCCGAGGCGGTGTGGCGCAGCACGTAAGCGTCCGAGTCGAGCTCGGGGACGGTCTCGCAGCGCTCGACGGTAAAGCCGTGGCAGGTGGTTCCGGGCACCAGTAGCGCGGCGGCAGCGGCGCGAGGGTCAGTTGAGGTGGTGGGCATATGCAGCCTCCTTTGACGCCCCGGCGGGGGCGAATCGAGTCGAATCCTCGAGAGTATACCCATATGGGGCCGCGGCTCTGCGGCGAACTGACAACTGCCAGCCGGGACATCGACGTCGGTTCGGCGGCACATGTCGCGAGCGGGCGCTATCCCCGTTTAAATGAAATAACCCCCGATGGCCGAAACATGCTGGAAATAGTATGGAACGCTTAAAAGTTCTAATACAATATAAGTCATCTATCTATAAACTGCCGATTCCTTGCAAAGGTATGGTTGATATGGTTGAAGCAAATAGCGTTATTCCCCTGTACAAGCAGATCGTTCGCGCACTTTCTGATTTGATTGCCAACGGCACGTACCGCCCGGGAGATAAGCTCCCTACTGAGACGGAACTCATTGAGCAATTTGGCGTGAGCCGAATTACTGTGCGCTCGGCAATCAAGGAAATGGAAGATGCTGGGCTTGTTGAGAGGGCCCGCGGCAAGGGCACGTTCGTTTCGTCGGACACACAGATGTATGCCGCGGACGACCGTGAGAGCTTTACCCATTCGTGCCAGCTTGCGGGAAAACAGGCATCTACCAGGGTGCTCGAAATGGGCTGGGATTTTCCAAGCCTGCGAGACGCAAAGTTCCTGGGTGTTGACGACACTCAAAAGGTATTGCGCAGTCGCCGTCTGCGCCTTGTGGATGGCAAGCCCACGATGCTGGAAACCAATTGCTATTCCGACACACTTTCATTCCTGGAGCATGAGTCCCTCGAGGATTCGCTTATGGCGGTGCTCGATCGCCATGGGATTAAGATGGGGCCCAACACGCGTACGCTCGAGGTCTGCTACGCGAGCGAGCTCGAGGCGGCATATCTTAACGTGGAGCTGGACTCCTCGCTGCTCTTGTTTGTCGATAGACGTTATGCTCCGGGCGGCGAGCCGCTCTTCATCTCCCGTCAGGTGTATTGCACTGAGCGTCTGAAGTTCTATCTGTAAATAAATCCGTCGATTTACCGACTGATTGTTACCGTTCGCGGAATTAGAAAATTGACACTCCGCGCCGGGAAGATTGCTAATATACTTTGTTATGACAATATAGTACGTCTTATTGATATTGGAGAACTATGAATAAGATTTTGCTAGCGAGTCATGGCTATCTCGCCCAAGGTATGAAGAGCTCTCTTGAGATTCTGATGGGCGCTAACGACCGAATCGAGTGTTTGTGCGCCTATGTCGATGACGATTCAAGAGACGTCGCGGCGCTTATCGATGCTTGGATGGAGTCGAAGGACCCTGCCGACTCTTGGTTTGTCGTGACTGACATCTTTGGCGGCTCTGTAAACAACGAATTCATTCAGAGGCAGACCGCCGGATCGTTTACGTTGATCACCGGAATGAACTTGCCGCTGCTGGTGGAAATGGCTACACAGCTGGACTCCCTGGATGCGGACAAGGCCAAAGCTGCGGTCGAGGGATCACGTTCGTTTATCATGCTTTGTGAGGCGGCGGACATGCTTGCCGATGTCGAAGAAGAAGAGTTCTAGTTAGTTCTGGTTCGAGCCCTAGCTAAAGCCACGCCTGTCATTACCTTTATTACGTGCGGAGATGATTACGATGATTAAGCTTACGAGAGTTGATTACCGATTGATTCACGGCCAGGTCGCCATGTCTTGGACGCATGCGCTGGATGTCGATTGCATCCTGTGTGCCAGCGACGCCGTGGCAAAAGACGACATGAGAAAA
>UQPT01000109.1:0-4291 GCA_900543045.1 uncultured Collinsella sp. | reverse complement strand
CCTGCGCATTGCCGTTACCGACAAGTGCAATTTCCGCTGCATTTACTGCATGCCAGCCGATGGCGTGGCGCCCCGCGCGCACGACGAGCTGCTCAGCGCCGAGGAAATCGCCCGCTTTGTGCGCTTGGTGGCGGGGGAGGGCATTCGTCGCGTACGCCTGACGGGCGGCGAGCCGCTGGTCAGCCGCCGTATCATCCCACTTATTCGTGACATCCGCGCGATTCCGCAGATCGAGGACATCTCGCTTACCACCAACGGCGCCCTGCTGCCCAAGCTGGCGCCGCAGCTCAAAGACGCGGGGCTTAATCGCGTCAACATCTCGCTCGACACGCTCGACCCTACGCTCTTTGGAAAGATCACGCGCCTGGGCCGGCTCGAACAGACCATGGCCGGCATCGACGCGGCGCTGGCTTGGGGCTTTGAGCCCGTTAAGGTCAACTGCGTTGTGGTGCGTCGGCTCAACCAGGATGTGGCGGCTCTTGCGCGGCTGACCGTCGACCGCCCCATCCACCTGCGCTTTATCGAGTACATGCCCATCGGCGACGAGCGTACGAGCTCGCATTGCGCTGTGGACCCGCATGCGCCCGCGCTCAATCCCGAGCTGTGGGACGCGAGCGATACCGTGCCGAGCGACGAACTGCGGGCGCGCATCAATACCGGGGTCGCCGCGACGGGGCTGGCCGAGCTCGAGCCGCTCGACATCAACGACGCTCCTGCCGGCGCGGGCCCTGCGCGCTACTGGCACTTTCCGGGTGCGGCGGGAACGGTCGGCTTCATTAGCGCCATGTCCAACCATTTTTGCGCGAATTGCAACCGTCTGCGCCTGACGGCCGATGGCAACGTGCGTCCGTGCCTGTTCAGCGCTGCTGAGTATTCGGTGCGTGAAGCGCTGCGCCGTGGTGATGATATGCAGGTACTTTCGATTTGGCGCGATGCCGTGGCCCACAAACCGCAGGAACACGCGATAATTGAGGGCACGCAACGATTTATGTCCCAAATCGGAGGATGATCATATGGCCAAGAGCAGGTACGCCGATGCCACCAAGGCCGCTCGCAGGGCCGCGATGTCTGCCCACAAAGTCACGGCTGCAGCGAATGCTGGCAACGCCGCCGTGCCCGCGCAGCCGACTGCCAGCGCTGTCACCGAGCCCGCCCGCGACGCCCGTCGCGACGAGCTGACGCATGTGGACGCCAAGGGCGAGGTTCGCATGGTCGACGTGTCCGACAAGGCCGAGACCCATCGCATTGCCATCGCCGAGGGCACCATCCTCATGCATCCCGAGACGCAGGCCATGGTGCTGCAGGACCGCGCCAAAAAGGGCGACGTGCTTGCCTGCGCGCGCGTGGCGGGCATCATGGCCATCAAACGCACGAGCGACATCATCCCCATGTGCCATCCGCTGCTCATTACCAAGAGCAAGTGCGACATTGCGCCCATCGCTCCGGCGGGGACGCCGGCCGAGGACGTGCCCGAGGGCTGGGCGCCGGCGCGCACGGATGGGCAGGTTGGCTTTCACGTACTGGTTACGGCCGGCGTGACGGGCAAGACCGGCATCGAGATGGAGGCCCTGACCGGCGCGAGTGCCGCGTGCCTTACGATCTATGACATGTGCAAGGCCGTCGATCGCGGCATGGAGATCGTCGACGTGCGCCTGCTGCACAAGGAGGGCGGCCGCTCGGGCGTGTGGGATCGCGCAGAGCGTCAGGCCGCTGCTGTTGAGGCCGTGGGAGCCGCGGGCGACGCACCCGCAAGCGCACCTGCCGCCATCGCGCCCGCAGCTCCCGCTCCGGCTGTCCCCGCGATCGCGTTTATCGGCTACCAAAACTCGGGCAAGACCACGCTCGTCGAGAAGGTCATCGCCGAGCTCACGCGCCGCGGCCTGCGTGTGGGTTCGCTCAAGCATCATGGACACCATGGCTTTGATATCGATGTTCCCGCTAAGGATACGTGGCGCCATCACCAGGCTGGCTCCAAGCACGTGGGGCTCATTTGCGCCACGCGCTGGGCGGAGTACGCCGACACGCGCGAGGAGGACGAGATGCCCGCGCGCGAGCTGCTGTCGCGCTACAACGATGTCGACGTGGTGATCATCGAGGGCTACAAGACCGAGGGCTTCGACAACATCGTCGTCGCGCGCTCCGGTGTCGACCGTCTGCGCGGCAAGAGCTCGCTCGACCTGGTCGACGGTCACACGCTGGCCCTTGCCTGCAACGAAGCCCTGGCGCGTCAGGCCTTCGACGCCGGCTTTGCGACCCGAGCCATCAACATCAACGACGCCCGAGCCATCTGCGACCTCATCCAAGACCATCTGGCCTAAAACCTGCCAAAAAGGGACAGGTTTGTTTTGGCAGGTTTTATCTTGGCAAACGTCACTTCCACCACAAAGGTGCCGGCACCTTTGTGGTGGTTTTGATTAAAGAGCCTTTGACTTAAACCTACCTCAAGGTGTCATAATCGCTGACAAACGATTGCGATCACGGAGGCCTCATGTCAAAACTGTACTTTATGCGTCACGGTCAAACGCTCTTTAACTTGCTTCGTCGCAAGCAGGGCTGGTGTGACTCGCCGCTCACCGAGCTGGGAATCGAGCAGGCTAAAACTGTCGGTGCGACCCTGCGAGGGCGTGGCCTTACGTTTGACCATGCGTACAGTTCGACGTCCGAGCGTGCGTGCGACACGCTTGAGCTTGCGTTCCCCGGTCAGCCTTACGAGCGCGTCAAGGGCCTTAAGGAGTGGAACTTTGGCAAATTTGAGGGCGCGAGCGAGGATTTGAATCCGCGCCTGCCGTACGGCGATTTTTACAAGCAGTATGACGGCGAGGGCGAAGTCGAGTTTCGCGAGCGTATGATGGCGACCATCACCGAGTTCATGCAGCGCCCTGGACATGAGAGCGTGTTGTGCGTGAGCCATGGCGCCGCAGCGGCTCAGGTCATGCGCGGCGTGGGCGTGGAGCCGCTCAAGATGAAGCACCGCATTGGCAACTGCTGTGTGCTCGAACTCGACTTTGATGCTACTACCGGCACATTTGCTCTTGCAGATTTGTACAACCCCTACGGCACCCCGCGCGAGTAACATCGGGGCATCAGCCAAAACCACCACAAAGGGGCCAGGCACCTTTGTGGTGGTTTTGCCGTTTACAGGCGATTTCCTACCGTTCAGCGGACTTTCGCACCAATGGGGCTTACGCTGCATGCAAGTTTCATCCTACAATCGCCCACGTGCTCACAAGTTTGTTACTCCTCTGGAGGCATCACTTGCGCATAATAGAAGACGAGGAATATCGCCCCGTCGTCTAGCGCCGATGTCCGAGGAGTTTTTTCATGCTCATTTTAAAGAAGATCAACAATAACGTTGCTCTCGCCGCCAGCGATGACGGCCGAGAGGTTGTTATCTTTGGCAAGGGCATCGGTTTTCACGAGATGCCCTACGAGCTTGCCGATGAGTCGCTCATCCAGCGCAAATTCTATAACGTTCCCGAGAGCCTGCAGGATATGGTCGGCACACTTCCCGACGACGTTCTGCTCGCGGCAAGCGACATTGCCTGCTTCGCATCCCAGCAGCTTGGTTGCAAGCTGTCCGGTGGCCTGCCCTTTATCCTGGCAGATCACCTGCAGTTTGCCGTTCAGCGCGACGACGACCAGATCAGCGCTCCCAACCCGCTCGAGCATGAGGTGGCTTTCATCTACCCGCGTGAGCTCGAAATCGGTCAGGCCGCGCTCGCCATCGTGCAAAAGCACACCGGCGCCAAGCTGGGTCAGAACGAGGCCACGAGCATCGCGCTCCACATCGTTAACGCCGAGGTCGACGGCATGGGCCGCGCCAAGGACATGGACTTCATCATGAAGAGCACCCGCGTGCTTGACGAGGTAACCCATTCCGTGGAAAAGCAGCTCGGCTGCTCGCTCGACACGGCGTCGTACTGCTACATTCGCTTTCTTGCGCACCTGCGCTTTTTGGTTCGCCGCCTTGTTAAGGGCAGCTGCACGCAGACCGAGAACTCCTCACTGTTTATGCAGGCCGCCCGCGATTTTCCCGAGGCCTACCAGTGTGCGTACGCCATCAACCGCGTGTTCGAGAAAGAGTTCAAGCAGAGCTGCTCGGACGAGGAGCTCTTGTATCTGATGATGCATATCAACCGTCTGCGATCGGCTTCGCAGACCGAGTGAGTAAAGCCGCCAGCCCGGCGGCAATCGCAACAATTCTTTTTGGTTTCTAACTGCGGGCAAGGTACCGGCGGTAGCGCGCAGAGATGTGGTGTAAGAGGCGGGGAATGCCCCGCCTCCGCCCTTT
>UQPT01000108.1:0-4366 GCA_900543045.1 uncultured Collinsella sp. | reverse complement strand
TAGACCTCGAGGTCGCGGTCGCCGAACTTGTTCATGAGGTACTCGAGCTGCATGAACTCGTCCCAGGTGCCGCCGACGCCCATCAGGAAGACGGCGTCGTAGCCCTCCTCGTGCACGCGGTCGGCCAGCGCGGTCATCTTCTTGCCCGCCTCGTAGACGTTCCTGCCGTCCTCGAGGTAGCCCTCCTGGTCGAAGTGCATGATCTCGATCTTCTCGGTCTCCTTCATGTGTGTCCTCCCATCACATGTGCGCGATTCTATACATCGCGCTTCTTGCTGATACCAATTATAGCCATACGATTGCTCATTATTTAATACCAATCTAAACTCACGCAGATTTACGGCGAACGGTCGGTTTCCTCGCCCGAGTGGTATTACAACGCCATTAGTTGTCTAATTCGAGCAGCACTGCAACGAACACTCCGCAACTCGCCACCTAAAACTACGTTGCGCCAAACCCGCTCTAGTGTTTCCGGCGCAACCTCGCAGTTCGGTTATTCGGCTTCCATCTCTGCTATCACACGACGATACATATCGATAACCTGAGTTGTCGCCTTAGACGGATCCTGATAGTAGCGGCCGTCACACGTCTCGGCCGAGGCATAGCCCGTATAGCCGTGGCGCATGAGCGCCTCGAGGTCGGCACGCATATCGCGCTCGCCGTCGCCCCAGGCAAGATGCGTCGTGCCGCCGCCGACATCCACAAAGTGGGTGTGGACGATCTTGTCGCCCAGGACCTCAAAGTAGCCGTCGATTGTGTCGCCGGCAACTTCCATGGCGCCAAAGTCGATACAAGCCTTCAGGTTGGGACGATCGACCGCCTCGAGGATGCGCGCGACGTCCTGCGCGGTGTTGACCAGCACGGACTCCGACGGCTGCAGCGCCTCGAGCGCAACGCGAATGCCGCGCGTATCGGCATAGTCGCATACCGAACGCAGCATGGCAACGCTGCGGGCCCAGGCGTCCTCAGCCGGCTCGTCCAGATAGGCCCAACCACTCGTCACCAGAATCTGCGGCGCACCCAGCTCAACGGCAACGTCAATGACATTCTTAAAGTACGAGAGTATGCGCTTTTGGCCCGCCTCACCACGCACCGCGACATTCCACGGCTTGGGGTTGTTCTGCTCGGGGCACACGCACACGATCTTGATGCCGTACTGGGCGGCAAGATCGCGAATCTTATCCACCGAATCGTGCTCGTGGCAATCCACATACAGGTGCATCGAGCCAGTCCACAGCTCGATATTGCGATAACCCGCCTCGCCTGCAGCCTTAAAGAACGTCTCGATGCTGTAGTAACGATGGTTGATGTTCATGAGCGAAAGCTCGGGTACGGCCATAGTCCTCCCCTTTCGTACGGGCTTTTAAAAAACAGGGGGCTGCCGCACATGCGACAAGCCCCCAAAGATCGACGCAACCGTTAGACGCGATGGAAGCGCGATTTAAACATATTAGGCAAGCACGCCAAAGAAGGCACCGATGATGCCGATGACCATGGTGCAGAGAATCAGGACCATCGGGTTGATCTTCTTGGAGAGCAGCCAGTAGTAAATCCAGAAGGCGGCCATGCCGAGCATGCCGGGCATGATGCCGTCCAGGATGTCCTGGAGGGTCTGGGCGGAGTCGCCCTGACCGATGGCGACGGGCAGCGAAGCCCAGAACATGTCCTTGCTCATGGCGCCGACCACCATGACGCCGACGATGCCGACGCAGGCCATGATCTTTTGCATCAGACCGGTCTTCTGAGCCTCGTTGAGGAAGCCAATGCCCAGTTCATAACCCTTGATAGCGCCAAAGATACGAATCAGGAACGCCGGGATGTTATAGATGAGCAGGAAGGCGATGGGGCCAAAGGCGTTGCCGGCCTGGCACAGGCTGATGCCCACGGCAGCGGCAACAACGCGCAGGGTGGACAGGAAGAAGGAGTCACCCAGACCGGAAAGCGGGCCCATGAGGGCGGCCTTGATGTCGTTGACGCTCTCGGGCTCAACCTCGCCGCGAGCGACCTTCTCTTCCATGGCCATCGCGATGCCGCCCACGAAGGGAGCGAGCTGCGGGGTGATGTTGAAGAATGCGCTGTGACGGTGCAGGGCCTCGGCGTAATCGTCGGGACGGCCGGCATAGATCTTCTTGAGCATGTTGGCGACCATCAGGCAGAAGGCAATGTTCATCTGCTTGTAGTAGGTCCAGGAGAACTCCATGCCCAGAGCGCCGGTGCTCAGAGAGCTCTTAATGAGGTCGGAGCGAGTAATCTGGTTCTCGGAATTAGAAGTCATCGTCCTCATCCCCTTCCACAGAAAGCTGGGGCTGGGCGCCACCAAGGCCCAGCAGGTCGAACTTGTTGATGCCGATGATGATTGCGATCAGAGCGACGCCGAGGACGGGCACGTTGGCATAGGAGCACATCAGGAAGCCCAGGAAGTAGAACGGCACGAGCTGCTTGGTAAGCACCAGACGACCGAGCATTGCGAAGCCCATGGCAGGCAGGATGTTGGCTGCGACGCCAAAGCCATCAAGGACAAACGTCGGGATGAAGTCGAGCAGACCCTGAACGGCGTCAGCGCCAAGATAGAAGGAGACGGAGCACAGGAAGAAGGCCAGGGCGACAATCACAAGACCGATAACCCAGTGCATAGCGTAGATACCCTTGAGGTTACCCTTGCTGGCAAAGACGTCGGCGCGGTCGACCAGAAGGGGCATACCGGCGTTGATGACGTTCTTGATGGCCAGGCACAGGGTGGCGATGGGCATCGCGAGCGCGATAGCGGCCTCAGTGCTCTGGCCCAGCTGAATAGCGAAGGCGCAGGCGAGCACGCCGCCAATCGTCTCATCAGGTGGCACGTAAGCGCCGATGGCAATAGAACCCATGAAGAGCAGCTCGAGGCTCGCGCCGATGGCGAGGCCGGACTGCAGGTCCCCGAGGACTATGCCGACGAGCGGGCACAGAACGATCGGGCGGAACGCATAGAGCGTACCGAGCTGATAATCGAGCTTACCGAAAGCAGCGATAAGTCCGATGAGGATCGCTTGAACAAGCATTGTTCCTCCTTTTGATCCCTCTTGGATCCGGTCGGCGATTCCCGACTTGTCAGCGCGCCCTTTTCCATGCCGACAATCGCCTAGGCAGATCCAGCTTGTACCGGCGTGCTGTTAACACCTAAACCGGTACAAATGATTTCATACCAATTATATAGTCATGCAGAAACTATTTAATACCAATCGCTCAACGGGCAGGTACTTCCGGTGAACGGTAGGTGGACTACCGGGTAAAGCGTTTATCCGCTACTCCACGGATAGGGCAGCACCATGCGTGCCGCCCCGTGGTCCCAAGTTACAGGACACTCATAGCGTCGACCTTGGGGTCATCGGCCAGAGCGCGAATCTCGACCTCGACACCACGACCGACGAGCTCGCGGATTTCCTCTTCCTCGGCGGCGGTCACAAAGACCTGACGCGAAACCTGGCGGGCGTCGGGACGCTGTTCGTCCTTGGACTTGGTGTTGCCCAGGTTGATCGAGGTAATCTGCGGGCAGCCGTCGGCAAGCTGCTTGGCCTCGGCGATGCTGGCGACGCAGATGATCATCTTGTACTTATCAGTGACACCAGAGTTAATTGCCTCGATGGCGTGTTCCATGTCCTTGATGACGAGCTTGGCGTTGGCCGGCTTGCCCATCTTGAGCGTGGTCTTCCAAACGGGATCGTTGGCAACCTTGTCGCCGACGCAGAAGATGCAGTCGGAGCCCAGGCCCTGGACCCAAGAGACGGCCACCTGGCCATGAAGCAGACGATGGTCGACGCGAAGCAGTTGAATCATGATTGACCCCCAAAGGTCTCATGCCGGAAACCCGGCCCCATTAATAGCAGGCGGAGACTAGAACTCTTCCTCGTCATCCGCATCGGTCAGCAGATCGTTGACAAACTTGACGCGCGTGTCGTCAGCCGCGATTATCTCGCGGATAACCTGATCGGCGGGAGCCTCCTGGTCCGAGAACAGTAGCTGGATCAGCAGCGGCAGGTTCATGTTGGCGACAAGGTAGGTGTTGGGACGCGTCTGAACGATCTTGGTGAACTCGTTGTTGACGCTACCGCCAAACAGGTCGGTGCACACGATCACGTCATCGGCAGGGTCGATGGTCGCCAGCAGCTTTGCGGCCTCCTCGGCGACGTCGGTGCGACCGTCGACAAACATCGATAGATCGTGAACGTTATCGCGCGCGCCCGAGAGCAGCTCGGTGCTCTCTTTAATGCCGGTCGCAAAATGCGCGTGGCTGGCGAAGATGTATTGCCTCATTACAGTTTCCCCCAAATGGAATTAGTAGTCGAACTGGTGGTAGTAGCGGCGGTACTTGAGGTTGTGCTTGGTGACC
>UQPT01000107.1:0-4483 GCA_900543045.1 uncultured Collinsella sp. | reverse complement strand
GCACAAAAGACCTTTGCCATGGGCGTTCGCATCGAGCATCCGCAACGCGACATCGACCGAGCCCAATATGGAGCCTCGGCGGGACATCCAGCGCTCGGGGCGGCCCCCTACAAACTTGTTGCCCATCTTCCCAACGGCCGCAGCGTGTTCTCGTTTTGCATGTGCCCCGGCGGGCAGGTTGTCGCCGCCTCTTCCGAGCAGGGCCATCTGTGCGTCAACGGGGCCAGTCTCAATGCCCGCGACGGACGCAACGCAAATGCCGCCCTGCTCGTTAACGTCACGCCTGAGGACCTTCCCAACAATGACCCGCTCGCCGGCATCGAGCTCCAGCGTGCCTGCGAGGCGGCCGCCTATCGCCTGGGCGGTTCCAACTGGAACGCACCAGCACAGCTCGTCGGAGATTTCCTCGCAGGACGCGCCAGTAAGGCGCCCGGAAAGGTAAAGCCCACCTATCCGCTCGGTGTGACCTGGACGGCAATTGACGAAGCCCTGCCGCAGCATATCATCGAGTCGCTCCGCCTGGGACTTCCCCTACTTGGAAAAAAGCTACGAGGCTACGGCCGCTCCGATGCTGTCCTTACCGGCGTGGAGACTCGCTCGAGCTCACCGGTCACCGTCACCCGAGACCGAACATGCCATGCCGTGTCGACCCCGGGCCTCTACCCTTGCGGTGAGGGAGCTGGATATGCCGGCGGCATCATGAGCGCCGCCACCGACGGCATCCGTTGTGCCGAAACCCTGATCGCAGACCTCTAACGCACGAATTCCAGCGCGCAAAAGACGCATGCCCCGAGCTCCGCAGGGAACTCGGGGCATGTTCGCTATTTCTTAAACCGTGCACCCTGGCGTTTTCTGCCCGATGCGAACGTGGAACCCTTGCGAGCCTGCGAACGTAAGCGCTCGATCGTCTCGTCCTCAGACGCACCCTCGAGCATCGCCCGAATCTGAACGACGGCATCGCGCAGGCGCGCCGCCTCCTCAAAGTCCATGGCGGCAGAAGCGTTACGCATATCCTCTTCCATGGTTTCGACGATCCGCACGAGCTCGTCATGCGGCAGTTCTTCCAACTGCTCCGCAAGTGTCTGCTCGGGCGCCACCGTTTCCGGCACGCCACCCTCGCCCGACTCATCGGGCGTATAGAATGCGCCATGGCCAAGAGAGTCGCCCTTCGAGCGTCCCTTGGAACCCACGGTTTTTTCGGCCTCGGCAATAAAACTTGAGATGTCGTTGATGGCCTTGCGCACCGTCTTGGGCACAATGCCATGTTCTTCGTTATATGCCATCTGAATCTCGCGACGGCGCTGCGTCTCCTCGATGGCCTCTTTCATCGAATCGGTCACAACGTCTGCATACATGATGACTTCGCCATCGGCGTTACGGGCCGCGCGGCCAATCGTCTGAATCAGCGAACGGCGGTTGCGCAAGAAGCCTTCCTTATCGGCATCGAGAATTGCCACCAGTGAGACCTCGGGGAGATCCAAGCCCTCGCGAAGCAGGTTGATGCCAACGAGAACATCAATCTTTCCCTCGCGCAGCGTTCGCAGGATCTCGACACGGTCCATCGTCGCTGTATCGGAGTGCATGTAATTGACCTTAATGCCGGCATCAAGCAGATGGTCGGTCAGGTCCTCGGCCATGCGCTTGGTGAGCGTGGTCACCAGCACGCGCTCCTTGCGGGCAACGCGCTCGCGAATCTCGTCCTCAAGATCGTCAATCTGCCCACGAACCGGACGCACATCGATCTTGGGGTCGAGCAGACCGGTCGGACGAATAATCTGCTCCACGTCGTTTTGGCTCACCCGCAGCTCGTAGTCGCCCGGTGTGGCCGAAACATAGATAAACTGGGGTATCCTTGCCTCAAACTCATCGAAACGAAGCGGGCGATTATCGAGTGCCGAGGGCAGGCGAAAACCGTGTTCCACCAGCGTTACCTTACGCGAGCGGTCACCTTCGTGCATACCGCGAATCTGCGGCACCGTCACATGGCTCTCATCGATGATGCAGAGCATGTCCTTAGGAAAGTAATCGATCAGGGTAAACGGCGGCTCACCCGGCTTGCGACCGTCCAGATGACGCGAGTAGTTCTCGATGCCGTTGCAAAAGCCCATCGTCTCGAGCATCTCAAGATCATAATCGGTGCGCTGCTGCAGACGCTGCGCCTCGAGCAACTTGTCAGTCGCCTTGAGCTCCGCCACGCGCTTCTCGCACTCTTCGCTGATCGATTTCAGAGCCGCCTTGACCTTCGGCTTCTCGGTCACGTAGTGCGATGCCGGCCATACGGGGATGGCCTCGTACTCACGAAGCATCTCTCCGGTGACCTCATCGATCTCGGCTATCAGTTCAACCTCGTCACCAAAGAACTCAAACCGCAACGGATGCTCGGCATAAGGCGGATACACGTCGACGACATCACCGCGCACGCGGAACGTGCCGCGCGCCAGGTCATAGTCATTGCGATCATATTGAATGTCGATAAGCGCATGGATAAAGTCATCGCGCTCGAGCGGCACCTTCTTGTCGACGTTTGGAGCCAGACCCGCATAGTCCTCAGGAGAGCCAATGCCATAGATACACGAGACCGATGCGACAACGATCACATCGCGTCGAGATAGCAGCGATGCGGTCGCCTGATGGCGCAGCATCTCGACCTCTTCGTTAATCGAGGAGTCTTTCTCGATATAAGTATCGCTTTGCGGCACATACGCCTCGGGCTGATAGTAGTCGTAGTACGAGACAAAGTAGACCACAGCGTTGTTGGGAAAGAACTCTTTGAGCTCGCTCGCAAGCTGAGCGGCGAGCGTTTTATTGGGAGCCATGACCAGCGTCGGCTTCCCCAGGGCCTCAATAGTCTTAGCCATCGTGAAGGTCTTGCCCGAACCAGTCACGCCCAGCAAAACCTGATAGCGATCTCCGTCCCTCACACCCTGCACAAGCGACTCAATGGCCTTAGGCTGAGAACCTGCAGGCTCATAAGGAGATACAACCTTAAATGGCACCTCAGAGCCCTCAACGCCAAAACGTTTGAGCTCTCCTCCAACACGCTCAACTTCAAATTCCGCCATGGATACTCCTAACTCATATATCTGCAGTATACGCAGGCGGCAGACATAGTCCTATACGAACCGATCGGGATAGAGGGTCTTGTAGCGAACCCAGGCATTATTGACACGAATCAGATACGCCTGCGTCTCGGGAAAGGTGATTGCATTATGAAGCGACGTGCTCTGCTGCGCCCAACCGTCGACATTGCCCATGCCAGCGTTATAGGCGGCAATGGCACTATCGGTCGACCCGTTAAAATACGTTAGAAGATACGAAAGATACGCACAGCCAAACTCGATGTTCGTAGCGGGATCGTTAAGGTTGTCGGCCGAATACTCGTCGCCGTCGACAAGACCTTTGGCAATCATATCCTGGGCAGTCTCGGGCATCAGCTGCATTAATCCCTGAGCACCCTGATTCGACTCAGCCTCGGGATCCCAATTCGATTCCGACTTAATGACAGCGCACACCAGATACGGATCCAGATTATGCGAAATACTAGATTGCTTTACATACGCCTCGTAGTCAATGGGATACAGCGGCTTAAAGAAAGCCGCAGGAGCACACGAGTAAACGAATGAGATAAGGCCGAAGGCAAAAACGGCAGCCAGCGGTATAAGGCGATACCACGCAAAGAAACGTGTCTTAGGCATCGGCATCCTCCTTATTCGCAGTGTCTATAAACCCATGGCATGCAAGCCATGAGTCAAGCTGCTCAAAGAGCGAATTATCGCCTGCGGCATTATCAATCACCGTTGTAGCTAGATTGCACAGCGCAGACTCATCGGGCTGGCAAGCAGAACGGGCATCGAAATCAGATGGCTCCATGCCACGCTGAATAGCACGCTCGCGACGAACTGACAAAGGGGCGCTGATGACCAGAATTTCATCAGCCAAGCCAAATGCATCCTCAAAACCAGTCGGAGCAGAAACCTCGACAACCGCAAAGGGATAGCGGGGAGATGAAACCGTACAACAAACCGGATCGAGAATCCTAAGCGAAAGCTGTTCAATGAGAACGGGGTGCACAAGGTCATTGAGCCGTGCGACCGAATCAGGAGAAGCGAAAGCTCGAGAAGCGAGGATGCTGCGGCGAATGCCGCCCTCCTCATCCAAAATATCCCAGCCAAATTCTTCCGCGAGGGCATTGACGATATCGGAGCCTGGCACATACAGCGATTTGGCAAGCTCGTCCAGATCGATAAGCATGGCGCCATGAGATTCGAGATAGCGGCAGGCAGTCGACTTACCCGAAGCAATATTGCCCAAGACAAAAACGGTAAACATCAAGTCCTCCCTAACGCCAATGGGAGTTATTATCGCGCAAATACAAAAGAAGGACTCAAAATACAGCCAAACAGTAAGACAAGCTAAAAGAAGGCGAGTTCTTGTATTACAGCTCTTTATAAAACGCAAAAAAGGGGGAGGCCGCGAGGCCTCC
>UQPT01000106.1:0-4616 GCA_900543045.1 uncultured Collinsella sp. | reverse complement strand
GGTCACCAAGCACAACCTCAAGTACCGCCGCTACTACCACCAGTTCGACTACTAAGAGCTGGTCGCAGGTCCGATATCTTGGCTGGTTGATATCTCGACCCTACACAAGGGCGTCCGCATTTGCGCGGGCGCCCTTTTTGCGTTGCTGTCGGCGCAGGGTGTCTTCGGCGGAAAGTTCATCCCGGGCTTGCGGCTCGGAGTGGGACGCGCTTTCCGGTTGGGCTGGGGGAATCGCCAGATTAAGCTGAGAGCTTGCCCCTATGTTTCTAAATGAATACGCTGTGAGCCGAGGGAGACGATTTTCCCCGCAAGCACTCTAGTATGCTAAAGTACCCAGAAGACCGGCGGAGCTATGCCGGTCTTCTGTTCTAAGCGAAGCACAGCATGAGGAGGCTCACCAGATGACGGCCACACCGTGGGGATTCCGGGACATATTGCCCGAGGAGGCTCAGGCACGCGAGGAGATCGCATGTACGGTGAAGGGCTGCTTTAGGGAGCATCATTACCTGCCGGTTGAGACGCCGCTGCTCGAGGACAAGGGTTCGCTCGAGGAAGGTGGCCGCATTGCGGACACGCCGTTTAAGCTCTTTGACGATGATGGGCGTTTGCTGGTGGTCCGTCCCGACAACACGTTGCCGATCGTGCGCTTGGTTTCGACCCGCATGCGCGCGGCCGACCTGCCCCTGCGCCTGCGCTACGAGGCGCCGGTGGTTCGCGAGTGCCAGCGCAATGCCGGCGGCTCGCGTCAGTTTACGCAGCTGGGCTTTGAGCTCATCGGTGCGGGCGACGCCGCGGGCGATGTCGAGATTGTCTCGCTGGTAGCCGAGGCCGTGCGCAAGCTGGCGTTGCCCGATGCGCGCATTATCGCAGGTAGCGTGCGTCCTTTTAAGGAGCTGCTCGCGGCGTGCGAGGATCGCGAGCTGGCTGCCGAGGCCCTGCGCTGCGTGCACGCCAATGACTTTGTGGGCCTCGATGCCCGCGTGGCGGCAAGCGCCGAGTCCGAGGCCGTCAAAGCCGCCATTAGCGAACTGCCGCGCTTGCACGGCGGTGCCGAGATACTCGACCGTGTGGATGCGCTGCTGGAAGCTGCCGGTATCGTCGCGTCGCTGACGCGCGAGCTGCGTGCCCTGGTCGAGGGCCTGGCTCCCGAGGACGCCCAGGTGCTGTCGTTCGACTTCTCCATCATGAACTCTTTCGATTACTACACGGGCCTGGTCTTTAAGGCCTATGCCGGCGGCCTGCCTGACCCGGTCGGTTCGGGCGGCCGCTACGACTCCATCTTTACCGGCGCATTTGGCGACGGCATCGAGGTGCCGGCGGCGGGTTTCGCCTTTTCGCTCGAGCGTCTGGAGGCCGCGTGCACCTCGGCCGAGGACGCCGCCCCCGATGGCGACCACGCCGTGGGCCGTGGCGCCGAGGTCCCGCTACGCATCGCCGTGCCCAAGGGCTCGCTCAAGGCCGACACGCTCGACGTGCTCGAGGCCGCGGGCTTGGATGTCTCGGAGCTGCGCGATCCCGGCCGTCACCTGATCGTGCGCGGCCGCGACACGCGTGCCGGCGAGGGCACGGTCGGCGATATCGAGTTTGTCATCGTGCGTCCCAGCGATGCGCCCGCCTTTGTGGGCTGCGGCGGTGCCGATTGCGGCATCTGCGGTTGGGACTCGCTTATCGAGGCAGACCTCAACCTGCTTCAGCTGGTCGATCTGGGTTACGGCCTGTGCACTTTCATTGAGGCGGAGCCCGCGTGGCGCGCTGGTCAGGCTGAGCGCAACTATGCCCGTCGCGGGTCGCTTCGCGTGGCCACCAAGTATCCGCGCATCGCGAGCGCCTGGTATGCCGAGCGCGGCGTGAACGCCGACATCGTTTCGCTGCACGGCAACATCGAGCTGGGCCCCATCGTCGGCATGACCGATCGCATCGTGGATATTACCGCCACGGGCGCCACGCTGCGCGATAACGACCTCGTTATTACTGGTTGCATCATGGACTGCACGGCCCGCTTCTTTGTCAATCCGGGTGCCGCACGTCTGGATCCGCGCGTACGCAATCTGGCAGATCGCTTGGCGGCAGCCGTGAAGGACAAGCATTTTGAGCCCGTTGCGGGCTCGGCACAATAGCGCGAGCGCGCACGGGCGCCCCCATATCCGGGCTGCGGACCGATTGGTGCCGCTGCCCGGCATCTCGTTTTCCAAACGCAACCTCGACCGATAGAGGATACCGATATGAAGACCATCAAGCTTGCTCCCGGTGAGCGCCTCGTTACCAACCAGCTCAACCGCAAGGGTGTGCTGCCGCAAAACATCGTCGACGCCGCCCGCGATATCGTGGCCAACGTGCGTGTCAACGGCGATGCTGCGGTGCGCGATTACTGCCAGCGTTTTGACGGTGTCGAGCTGCAAAGCTTTCGTCTGCCGCAAGAGCAGATCGATGCTGCGCTCGAAGGCCTCGACCCGGCCTTTGTCGCCGCGCTCGAGAAGGCTGCGCGCCAGATCCGTGAGTTTCACCAGCGCGAGGTCGAGCAGAGCTGGTTTACCACGCGCCCGGACGGCACGATGCTCGGCGTTAAGGTGACCCCGCTTGCCGCGGCCGGCATCTACGTGCCGGGCGGTCGCGCGCAGTATCCCTCCACCGTGCTCATGAACGCTATCCCTGCCAAGGTGGCCGGCGTCAAGCGCGTGGTCATGGTGACGCCGCCACAAAAGGACGGCCTGATCAGCCCCTATACGCTCGCCGCGGCCAAGCTCGGCGGCGTGGACGAGATCTATATGGTGGGCGGCGCCCAGGCCGTGGCCGCGCTGGCGTACGGTACCGAGACCATTCCGCGCGTCGACAAGATCACCGGCCCGGGCAACGCCTTTGTCGCCGCGGCCAAGCAGATTGTCTCGGGCGACGTGGGCATCGACATGGTCGCCGGCCCCTCCGAGGTCTGCGTGCTGGCCGATGCCACGGCCAAGCCCATGGTGGTCGCGGCCGACCTGATGGCCCAGGCCGAGCACGATCCGCTGGCCGCCTGCTATCTGGTGACCTGCGACGAGCAGTTTGCGCGCGAGGTCGAGGCGGGTATCGACATTCTAGTGGCGCAGTCGCCGCGTGCCGAGATCACGCGCTCCTCGCTCGACAACGAGGGCACCATCGTGGTGGCCGCCGATATGGCTGCCGCCGTCGAGGCCGTGAACACCGTGGCGCCCGAGCACCTGGAGCTGCACTGCAAGGATGCAATGGGCCTGCTCGGCGGCATCCGCAACGCCGGCGCCATCTTTGTGGGCGCCTGGAGCTCCGAGCCGCTCGGCGATTATGTTGCTGGCCCCAACCACACGCTGCCGACCGGCGGCACGGCCATGTTCTCCAACCCGCTTTCGGTCGAAGAGTTCGTTAAGCGCTCGAGTGTCATTTGCTATACACCCGAGGGCCTGCTCTCCGATGCTCCTGCCACGCAGCGTCTAGCCGAGGCCGAGGGGCTGTGGGCACACGCGCTTTCGGCCGCACTGCGTCGCCGCGTGTTGGAGCAGGGCGAGGGTGCCGTGAGCGCCGAGTCGCTGGCGGCGGCCGACCTGACCAAGGTTGCCTGGCCGGGCGACGCCGTGGAGACGGTTGCCGAGGGAGTGAACCTGGCGGCTGCAAGCGCGGATGTTGCCGGCGTGACCGGCGAGGAGGTCTAATATGGCCGAACTCACGCCGCGCATGAAGGAGCTCGTCCAGCCCTATCTGGCCGGCATTGAGCCCTACAATCCTAACTTTACGCCCACGCGCATCAACCTTTCGGCCAACGAGAACACCTATCCCGTGCCGGCCGGCGTGCGCGAGGCGGTCGACGCGGCGCTCGCCGCCACGCCGCTCAACCGCTATCCCGACCCCATGTCCAACGACCTGCGCGACGAGCTTGCCGCTTGGCATGGCGTGGCGCGCGAGAACATCTGCGTGGGCAACGGCGGCGACGAGCTGCTCTATAACTACCTGCTGGCGTTTGGCGGCGCGGGGCGGACCCTGCTCAACTGCCCGCCATGCTTTAGCGAGTATGCGTTCTTTGCGTCGCTCTGCCAGACCGAGGTGAGCGACGTGTGGCGCGATCCGGTGACCTTTGAGCTCGACCAGGCTGCCGTGCTTGCGGCAGCGCCCGAGTGCAACCTGGCGATTGTGACCTCGCCCAACAATCCCACGGGCGACGTGGCGCCGCTCGACTTTATCGCGGCTCTGTGCGATGCGTGTCCCGGCATGGTGATGGTCGACGAGGCCTACGTGGAGTTTGCTGACGATTCGTTTGGCGCGGCCACCACGGCGCAAGGGCTTATCGCCGAGCATTCCAACCTGGTGATTCTGCATACGCTGTCCAAGGCGTTCGGCGCCGCCGGCACGCGTCTGGGCTATGTGATTGCGTCACCCGAGGTTATTGACGTGTTCGCGGCGATTCGCCAGATCTATTCAGTCAACGTGCTGAGCCAGGCCGCGGCGCTTGCCTGCGTGCGTGCCCGCGATGCGTACGCGCCCGTGGTGGCACGGGTTGCATCTGAGCGCGTGCGCGAGCTGTGCGCCCTGCGCGCAATGGCTGCCGAGGGCCTGCCCGTGGAGGCGTGGCCGAGCGCGGCGAACTTTGTGCTCGTGCGCACGCCGCATGCCAC
>UQPT01000105.1:0-4929 GCA_900543045.1 uncultured Collinsella sp. | reverse complement strand
CGCGACGCGGACGCTCACGACGCTGGAAGTGCTCGCCGTCGCCCTCGGAGGCACCCTCGGCGCGAGCCGGGGCCTCGGGCTTGTCGAGACGATCG
Organism: uncultured Collinsella sp.; assembly: GCA_900543045.1. Lineage (GTDB taxonomy): Bacteria > Actinomycetota > Coriobacteriia > Coriobacteriales > Coriobacteriaceae > Collinsella. The sequence continues at coordinate 4,834 of UQPT01000105.1, read as the reverse complement.
AGCGAGATCTTGCCGCGATCGTCGACCTCGATGACGACAACCTTGACCTCGTCGCCCACGTTGAGGACGTCCTCGACCTTCTCCACACGACCCTTGGCGACGCGGGAGATGTGCAGCAGGCCGTCTTTACCGGGCAGCAGGTTCACGAAGGCGCCGAACGGCTGGATAGAGACCACGCGACCGGTGTACTCTTCGCCCGGCTCGGGAACCTTGATGATGAGCTTAATGCGCTCGACGGCCTGATCGACGGACTCGCCGGTACCGCCGACAAAGACGGTGCCGTCCTCCTGGATGTCGACCGAAGCGCCGGTCTCGTCCTGGATGCCGCGGATGACCTTGCCGCCGGAACCGATGACGTCACGGATCTTATCGGTCGGAACCTGAATGGAGACGATGCGCGGAGCGGTGCTGCGCGTGGAATGACGCGGCTCGGGGATCACATCGAGCATCTTCTGCAGGATGAAGGCGCGACCCTCCTTGGCCTGCTGCAGGGCGCGGGCCAAGATGTCGAAGGTGAGGCCGGTGGCCTTGTTGTCCATCTGCAGGGCGGTGATACCCTCGGTGGTGCCAGTGACCTTAAAGTCCATGTCGCCCAGGAAGTCCTCGAGACCCTGGATGTCGGACAGGACCACGGTCTTGCCCTCCTCCTGGATCAGGCCCATGGCGATACCGGAGACCGGGCGCTTAATGGGCACGCCGCCGTCCATAAGGGCGAGCGTGGAGCCGCAGGTCGAAGCCATCGAAGAGGAGCCGTTGGACTCCATGACCTCGGAGACCACACGAATCGCGTAGGGGAACTCGTTCTCGTCGGGAAGCACCGGGAGCAGAGCGCGCTCGGCCAGGTTGCCATGACCGATCTCGCGGCGCTTGGGGCTGCCCATGCGGCCGGTCTCACCGGTGCAGAACGGCGGGAAGTTGTAGTGGTGCATATAGCGCTTGCCCTCGGTGGGCTCGATGGTATCCAGACGCTGGCCCTCGTTGAGCATACCGAGCGACAGGACGGAGAGCACCTGGGTCTGACCACGCTGGAACAGACCGGATCCGTGAACGAGCGGTAGGTAGTTGTCCTTCACCATGATGGGACGAATCTCATCGGCGGCACGACCGTCGACGCGCTCGCCGGTCTCGACGACCATGGTGCGCATGGCCTTCTTCTCGAGCTTCTTGAGCGCCACGGGGATCTCGCGCTCCCAGGCGGCCTGCTCCTCGTCGGTGAACTCGGCGCGGATGGACTCCTTCAGAGCCTCGACCTTACCGATGCGGGAAAGCTTGTCGGCGTCGCGCAGGGCAGCGGCCATCTCGTCGTAGTGGGCGAAGATGCGCTCCTGGACCTCCTCGACGGGCTGGTCGAGCGGGTACTCCTTCTTGACGATAGCGCCGTTGACCTGCTCCCACTCGGCGACGAACTCGTCTTGGGCCTGGCAGAAGGCAGCGAGGGCCTCCTGACCAAACTTCATGGCGGCGAGCATGTCGTCCTCGGAGATCTCCTCGGCGCCGGCCTCGACCATCGAGATGAAGTCGGCAGAGCCGCCCAGCTCAAGGTCCAGGTCGGAGTTCTCGAGCTCCTCATAGGTGGGGTTGACGATAAACTCGCCGGTCTCCACGTTACGGCCGATGCGCACGCAGGCAAGCGGGCCCTCGAAGGGCACGCCGCCGAGCGTCATGGCCAGGGAGGCACCCATGACGTTGATCACGTCGAAGGGGTTAACCTGGTCGGCGACGAGCGAGGTGGCGACGATGTGTACCTCGTTGCGGAAGCCGTCCGGGAAGCTCGGGCGGATCGGGCGGTCGATCATACGAGCCGTGAGCGTGGCCTTCTCGCTGGGGCGGCCCTCGCGCTTGAGGTAGCCACCCGGGATACGGCCGGCAGCGTACATCTTCTCATTGAAGTCGACGGTCAGCGGGAAGAAGTCGTAATTCTTGCGCTCCTTGGAGACGACCACGGTGTCGAGCATCGTGGTGTCGCCCTGCTTGACCAGACAAGCGCCGGTGGCCTGCTTGGCAAGCTCGCCGGACTCGAAGGTGTAGGTCTTGCCGTACAGCTCAAAGGTCTTGGATACGAGTGTCATTGTTCTCCTTTACCCCACAGGCCCCTTGCCTGCGGGCTTCTCATGTGACGCGGGCCCCCTGCCCCCGCCACGCTTCAGAGCGTGATTGTTCACGCCCTTACACAAAAAGAGCGCCCCGCTGCGCAGGACGCTCTTAGCATGTACAAATCCTTACTGGATGTTGTCGCGGATGCCCAGAGCCTTGATGAGCTCACGGTACTCGACGATGTCGTTCTTCTTGATGTAGGAGAGAAGACGACGACGACGGCCAACGAGCATGAGCAGGCCACGACGGGTGTGGAAGTCCTTCTGGTGGGACTTCATGTGCTCGGTCAGCTCCTTGATGCGCTCGGACAGGATGGCGACCTGAACCTTGGGGTTACCGGTATCGACCGGGGAGTTACCGAACTGGGCGGTCAGCTCCGCCTTGCGCTCTTTGGAAACAGTCATTGTTTCACCTTTCGTTTCGCGTCGCCCGTGGGCGACTCTATTCGCCTCGGACTGGGAGGCCGCCGGTGGAGCGAGCATCCAAGGTCGAGGTACCAACAGGGCGGTATATTACCACAAGCGGCACGCGCCTGCGCATCATCACCGACCCAACATGAATTCCATCGCACGGAGCCGCTGATCGGTGTGCGTGGCGGCCCAAACATGCGAGAGCCCCAGCAAAAACGCAGCCGTATGCGGATCGATCTGCTCGTCCATAAGGGTATCGAACGTCATGGACATAAGGGCGCGCAGCCATGCGACCTCACCGGTCGACACCAGCTCGGCACCAGGCACGCTCGACGCGCACGACCCGCACATGAGACCGCCCGCCTGGGGCGAAAAATACGACAGCATGGGATCGCCGCACGAGACGCAAGCCGAGAAATCGGGTCGGTAACCAACGTGCGACAGCAGTTTAAAGACAAAGGCCGCCACGAGCAGGTCCATATGTGCCGAGTCGAGCCCGCTGCCGACAAGCGTGAGCGCCCGTTGCGTGATGGCAAAGGTAAATGGATCCTCGGCATCCTCAAACGAGCACACACGCGCAACCTCGGCAATCGCGCTGGCGGCACAGGTCGTCTCGTAGTCAGGAGCAGCACCGAGCGGCGCCTCCACAAGCTCCGCCTGAGAAACCACGTCGAGCGAGCGACCATGCGCCAACAGCATATCAACGGTGCAGAAGAGCTCGCAGCGGGCCGCAAGGCGACCGCCAGGCTTACGTGCGCCTTTGGCCACGGCACGCACCTGCCGCCCCCGTTCGTCGAGCATCGTCAAGATCAGGTCAGTTTCCTTGAGCTTCGTCTTGTCGAGGACGAGCACCTTCGTACGATATGTGCGAGAACCTGCCATGAACGCCGAGACTTAATCTTCGGCGTTATAGCCGAAGCGGCGGATCTGCGCCTCGTCATCGCGCCAGCCGGCCTTGACCTTCACGTCGAGCTCCAAAAAGACCTGAGTGCCAAAGATACGCTCAAGGTCACGACGGGCATCGATGGCGATATGCTTGATCATCTCGCCGCCCTTGCCGATGATGATGCCCTTCTGCCCCTCGCGCTCGACATAAATCGTGGCGTGCACGCGCAGGACCTTCTTAGTCTGCTCGAGCGCGTCGCAGATGACGCCCACGGAGTGGGGGATCTCGTCGCGGGTGCGACGCAGGACCTTCTCGCGCACAAACTCGGCCACGAGGGTCTCGTCGGACGCATCGGTGCCCATGTCCTCGGGGAACCAGCGCGGGCCCTCGGGCAAAAAGTGAGCGACGGTCTCGATAAACGCATCGACGTTGAAGTTCTTGACCGACGACGTCACGATCTCATCGTCATATTCCATGAGCTCGTGAGCGGCCTTGAGCTGTTCCATAACCTGGGCGGGATCGGCCTCATCGGCCTTGGTAAGCACCAGGACCTTCTTGGAACGCGCGCTCTTGACGCGCTCGGCAACCCAAGCGTCTCCCCTGCCGATCGGTTTGGTGGCGTCGATCAGAAACGCGACGACATCTACGTCATTGAGCCCAAACAGGGCACTCTTATTAAGCTCGGAGCCCAGGCCGTCCTTGGGCTTATGGATACCCGGCGTGTCAACGAAAACCAGCTGATAGCCGGGGCGGTTGACCACGGCGCGCATGCGGCGGCGGGTCGTTTGGGCCACCGGAGAGGTGATGGCGACCTTCTTGCCGTAACAGGCGTTGAGCAGCGTGGACTTGCCGGCGTTAGGGCGACCGACCAGGGCCACAAAGCCGCTGCGGAAACCGGGTTCCACGTCTCCAAAGCCCGCGAGGCTCTCATCCTCGTCGCACAGGGCATCGAGTTCCTCGTCGCTCATACCCTCAAACGGGTCGAACTCCTCGACCTCGTCAAACGAATCGACCCCTTCGGCCTCAACCAGGACCTCGTCATCCAAAACTTCATCGGTAGGCTGCATATTGTCGGACATGGGAACCCCTTTCTAAATAAAGCCGAGCGCGTGGGCAAATACCAGCAAGCCCACAATCGCGGCGGTGATTGAAAGTACGTATACCGAGGCGGCGGCGATGTCCTTGGCGCGTTTTGCCAGCGGATGGAGCTCCTGGGTCGCCAGATCGACAATGGCCTCCATGGCGGTATTGCACAGCTCGCCGTGAATCACCAGGCCGCAGCAGATGATAATCGTGGCCCACTCGGCAATGTCGAGCCCCACGATGCAGCCGGCAATGATGGTGCACACGCCCGCTACGAGCATAACCTTAATGTTGCGCTCGGTCTTGTGCGCTCTGGCGAGAAGCCTACAAAGAAACTCTGGTTCAATTTCAATCCTGATGT
>UQPT01000104.1:0-5191 GCA_900543045.1 uncultured Collinsella sp. | reverse complement strand
ATCGCAACCCGCACCAACCAGCCCTTTTGCTATTCCCGGCGGGGTCAGCGGGTAAAGTTTATCGCGAGTTCCGCACGAACAGGAGGCCACTTAATGTGGCCTCCGTCGTGAGCAGGACTGTAGAGCAGGAAACCTAAGCCGGTGTCCCCGCTCTCCCGGGGCCGGCGGAATTTAGTTGTTCAGCATGCGGTCGAAGCTTCCCGAGTCGCCATCCCGATAGTCGGCGGTCATCAGAATCTCCTGCGGAATGCGCCCGCCTTCACGTAGCACATTGCGGAACTGCACGCGCGTGACCATGGGCAGATCCTTGATCGTCGCCGCCAAGTTCTGCGGCACGCCCTGGTTGGCAGCCGCGCGCTCGCACTCGCCGCCGGCCTTCACGCGACGCTTATGCTCGGCGAGCATGGCGCGGTACATACCGGCATGCAGGCGAATCTCAACCACATTGGCATTGCGAGCCTGCTCGACGATGCGCGCGCCCTCTCGGTCGATATCGCCCACGTAGTAGACGTAGTTAAAGCGATAGCCGATCTCGGCCAGATAATCGTCCAGGGCATGCGAGACGCTCGCCTTGCATCCGCCGCCAAAAATCACGCCGCCCACCTTGATGCCAAAGAGCTTGGCGTGCTTGCGGCCACGCAGCAGCCTGACGATCTCGTCGTAGGTGTCCAGGTTCTCGACCATAATGAACGGCTTATCGGCGCCCAGCGTAAAGAAACCCGTAAAGTGCACGGGGCGGTTGGGGGCGACCTTGATCGCCTGCATGCTGATGCCCTTTTCGGTCATGCGCCTTATCAGGCGCTCACCGTGCTTGCCGTCAAAAGCCTTCTCGTCGTTAAAAATCTGGTAGGCACGCTGGCGGCGCGAGGCAACCGGCGTATCGGCACCTCGGTTTTGCTCGATCCAAGCCTGGATGATTGCGATTTCCTCGGCAATCTTGCGGTTGGACATCTCGTTGTGCTGAGTGCGCTGCGGCGCCTTTTTGCCGTCCTTGCCCTCGACCTTAACAATTTGAGTCTGCTGTTCCTTGATCTTAGAGAGCGCCGTAGGCGTAGGGACAACTTTGAGCAGCTGCCTGCCCAAAACGCGGGCAAGGGCAAACGCCGATACCTCGCCGTGGACGGCCGACTCGGGCTGCTGGGTAGCACTATCAGCCGCGGCAGGCTCAGCCTGTGCATGAGGCTTACGCTTGGAATCTGCCCGGGTATTACGTTCCTGCTTGGGCGCAGACGAGCGCTTTTGCGGACGATCGGACTTGGCCTCCTTCGCCGGCTGGCGCTTGACCTGATCCACCGGAGTCTCGGCCTTCTCATCTCCGTTTTGTGTCGCTGTCTTCTCGGCCGCGGCCTCGGCATTTGAGCCACGACCGCCGCGGTGACGACGACGGCGGGGCTTGCCTGAGGCGCTCTCCCCCGCCTGCTTATCAGCGGTCTGTTGAGCTTTGACCTCAGTGTCAGCCGCAGGCTGCGACTCGGAAGGTTGCTGCTCGCGAGCCGCCGGCTCAACGGTTTTCTCGGTTTGTTCGGCCTTCTCGGCCTGAGCGGTCGGAGCCGGCTCGCCCTTCTCCTGACGCCTTACGGGATACGCGCGCCTCGCAAAACCACGTCCGGGACGACATGAGCCCGGGGCCTTCTTGGCAGACTCCTCAACATCGTCTGCGGCCTCGGAAAGCTCTTCAACCTCATGCGCGACATCCTGCTGCGCAGCCTTAAAGTGGGCACCACGGCGACGCTGGGGCTCCTGGGCCTCCACGGGCTTTTGCTCCTTCGCGGGCCTCTGCGACTCGGCAGCAACCTCGTTCTCAACAGCCTCGGCATCCGTCTCACCCTTTCGAGCAACGGCGCGACGGAAGCGCTCCTGCTGGGCGCGACGCTGCGCATCGCGCTTGCCACCCCCGCCAAAACCGCCGCGCCCTGCCTTGGCCGTAAAGGCACGCACGACGTTCTCATCGAGCAACTCATCGGTATCAACATGCTCACGCGGAGCAACTTCTTCCACAGCAGGCACGTCAGCGGAATCCTCGACGACAAAATCTTCGACGGACTCGGCAGGCTGCTCCTGGGCATCGCGGATCTCGACATTGATGGTATAGAACGCCGGGCGCCCGTTAATGCCGCTGCCCTCGATCTTGGTCACGATATTTGCCGCGATAAGCTCATCGCGCATCGCCTTGGTATCGCATTCCTTATCGACGGAGCGGAAAATCTGCGCCAGCGCGCTCGACTTAATCTTGAGCGCCTTGCGGCAGAGCAGGTCGTAGGCAACCAGCTTGGCGCGCTCGGCAGAAAGCGACGTCTGGCTGCTCAGACGCTCAGCCAGAGCATCGACATTGTTTTGATTATCGGAATATACCGTCTTGGCCACGGGGCCCCTTTCATATGCACACATATACGTCCATATGGTACAACGCACGAGCCTATCCACGCAAAACATCTGCGAGAACGCCCTTGCACCACCTGTTATCACAAGAAAAAAGACCGGGTCCGCTTGATTGCGGACCCGGTCTTTCCGAGTCAAATAGATGGGAGATTCAACCCGTCCGACCGACTAGGCCTTAGCGGCCTCGGCGTCGGCAGGAGCCTCAGCGGCAGCGGCGCGACCGTACTCGGCCTTGCCCATCTCGGACCACTCGGGCTCCTCGTCGGGCATGGAGCCGGCCTCCTTGCCGAAGAACTCCTTGAGACAGTTGACGGCAACGATGAGGCCCAGGACCATCAGCAGGACGGCGAAAACGAGCTGCAGGCCCTTGGTGGCGGCGACGGAGACGGCGGCCGTGGTGGCGGTAGCCGGGATGGTGCCGAAGAAGCCGTAAGCCTGGACAGCGGTCATGCAGCCCATGGCGCTCTGGACCAGCGAGGTGAAGGTGCAGCAGAGCAGGAAGGCGACGGGCACGTAGAGCATCCAGCCCTTGCGGCCGGTGCACTTGCAGAACACGGCGAGGGTGATCATGGTCATGCCGCCGAGCAGCTGGTTGGAAGCACCAAAGAGCGGCCAGATGTTGGCATAGCCGCCAAAGGCGAGGGCGAGACCGGGAAGCAGGGTGACGACCGTGGCGAACCAGGGGTTGCCGAGAACCTTCATGTAGCCGGCCTTGGACTCGATGGCCAGGGCGTCGTTGGTCTGGGCAAAGAACTCGGAGAACGAGGTGCGGGCGATGCGGGCGACGGCATCGAGCGAGGTCAGGGCCAGAGCGGAGACGTTCATGGTCATGAAGACGGTAGCGAGCGTGCCGTCAACACCGAAGGCCTGCATACCGCGGGAGATACCAGCGGCGAAGATCTGGAACGGGGTGGAAGCGACGCCGGCGTTGAGGGCACCAGTGCCGGCGGTGTTCATATCGGAGAACATGATGCCGGCGACGATGATGGCAAGGATGCCGACGAAGGACTCGACGATCATGGCGCCATAACCGACCTTGACGGCGTCCTGCTCCTTCTCGACCTGCTTGGAGGAGGTACCAGAAGAAACGAGGCTGTGGAAGCCGGAGAGGGCACCGCAGGCAACGGAAACAAACAGGACCGGGAACATCATGCCAGAAGCGCTGGAGAAGCCGGTAAAGGCCGGAGCGGTGATGGTGGCCTGGCCGTTAACACCCAGGACGACGATACCGAGGACAGCGCAGGCGATCATGACGATCATCATGATGGAAGTGAGGTAGTCGCGAGGGGTCTTGAGCATCTGGATGGGCATGGCGCCGGCAAAGACCAGGTAGACCATGACGACGGCAAACCACTGGAACTTGTCCAGATAGACCGGGAACTGCATACCGACGGCGAACATGAGGACCATGAGCACCACGCCGGTGACGAACTCGGCAGCACCGGTGAGGTTGAACTTCTTCAGTGCCCAACCAAAGGCGATAGCGACGAAGGTGAACAGGATGGAGATGGTGCCAGCGCAGCCGGCGGCATAGGACTTGGTGAAGTCGATGGCACCGGTAGCAGCGCCAGAAGCGTCAACGACTGAGGTGAACATGAACGTCTTGCAGACCATGTCGGTGAAAGCGGCGATGACGATGATGCAGAACAGCCAGCAGAACAGCAGGAACAGGCGACGGCCGGTCTTGCCGATGTACTTCTCGATGAGCTGAGCCAGCGACTTGCCGTTGTTCTTCATCGAAGCGTACAGGGCGCCGAAGTCGTGGACGGCGCCGAAGAAGATACCGCCGACGAGGACCCAGAGCACGACGGGCAGCCAGCCAAAGGCCATGGCGACGATCGTACCCGTAACAGGGCCAGCACCGCAGATCGAGCTGAGCTGATGCGAGAACGCAGTGAAGGCGGAAACAGGCGAGAAGCTCTTGCCGTCCTTCATGCGCTTGGCCGGCGTGAGGGCCTCTTTGTCAACGCCCCACTTGTTGGCCAGCCATCGGCCATAGCCCAGATAGCCGCAGGCGAGCACCGCCGCGGCCACAACCATGAGCAAAACTCCGTTCATTACATTTCCTCCTCTAAAAAGAACTTCCCAGACATAAAAAATGAGGGCCGTCGGTTGCGCTCGACGGCCCTCATCTTCATCAGCCGCCCGTTATCGTACGGGCTAGCTGTATGTGCTAACCCGCATCAGATAATTACTACGCTGATAATGTTTAGCTGATGCGTGAACATGTCTAAGAAATCCTCTTCGATCATGATGCGAACGATCCGTGCGGTTCACATCCCCCAGTGGATGAAACGCAGTATGAAACTTTAGTTACCTAAAGTCAACGCAAATTTGTAATGGATTTTCAACTTTTTTGAATTTCTCGTTATAATACGCCACTGACCTCGGACTTTACCGAACGACAGTTTTTGCTTGAGAGATGCTCCTCGGGGGCGGGGCGGGCGCCTGCCGCCATATATGAACTTTCCTGCTCGGACAGTCCTGCTCACGACGGAAAGCACATTAAGTGCTTTCCTTGGCGTGCGGAACTCGCGATAAAGTTCATATACGCCGCCCGGCTCCCGCGGCTCTCAGGGATTCCCATCCCAAATGTGCGGAGCAAAGCTCCGCACACCCACTTTTTCTTTCAGCTAAAGAACGCCGAAAATTCGACGCTGGCTTGTTAACCTTGCTGGACGTTGTCGACGCCAATCCAGCTCAGAAGCTATATCGATACAGAATGGTCCCCGGCCGGAGGGGCCGGATATAAGGTTTCCTGCTCTACAGTCCTGCGCAAGACGAAGGCCACATTAAGTGGCCTTCTTTGCGT
>UQPT01000103.1:0-5378 GCA_900543045.1 uncultured Collinsella sp. | reverse complement strand
CCCCGCACGCCGACCTAAGTGAGGCCGAGGGCACCGAGATCGAGCGCCAGGTGGCGCCCATCGAAGACCAAAAACTGCGCGAGGCCCTCGAGAATGCCATGAGAGCCAGTGCCGAGTGGGCCAAGGGCGTGCAAAGCAAAAAAGAGCCTTAAATCGCATCTGGTGGCCTTGTAGAGCCAAATACCCTCGGTCCCGAGGGTATTTTTTTACGATAAACTAGTAAGGCTGTACACATTTTCTTGACTGAAGGAGGACGTGTGGCAAACGAAAACGATTACGATGGCGGCGAGATTAAGATTCTCGAAGGTCTCGAGGCCGTTCGTAAGCGCCCGGGCATGTATATCGGCTCGACGAGCGCCAGCGGTCTGCATCACCTGGTGTGGGAGATCGTTGACAACTCCGTCGACGAGGCCATGGCCGGTTTCTGCACCGAGATCCAGGTGACGGTCCACGCCGACAACTCCATCACGGTCGTCGACAACGGGCGCGGCATCCCCGTCGACGAGCACCCTGTTAAAAAGATCCCGACGCTCGAGGTCGTCATGACGATCTTGCACGCCGGCGGTAAGTTCGATAACTCGGCCTATAAGGTCTCGGGCGGCCTGCACGGCGTGGGCATCTCCGTCGTCAACGCACTGTCCAAGCGCGTGGTCGTTCAGGTTCGTCGCGATGGCAACACCTACGAGATGGAGTTCTCGCGCGGCAAGACCGTCAAGAAGATGGAGGTCGTGGGCACCTCGGATTCGACGGGCACCACCGTCACCTTCTGGCCCGACGACGAGATCTTCGAGACCTGCATCTACGATTTCGATACGCTGCACAACCGTCTGCAGGAGACAGCGTTCCTCAATAAGAACCTCAAGATCGTGCTGACCGACGAGCGCGAGGCGACTCCCCACGTGGAGGAGTTTTGCTACGAGGGCGGCATCATCGACTTCGTCAAGTTCCTCAACGAGGGCAAGGACGTCCCCGAGGCCTTTAAGGAGCCCATCTACATCGAGGGCAAATCGGACCCGGACGCTCCCGTGGCCAAGATGGGCGAGGTCGAGGTTTCCCTGCAGTGGAATAGCGGCTACGGCGAGAACGTCATGTCGTTTGCCAACGACATCTACACTCCCGAGGGCGGCATGCACCTTGAGGGCTTCCGCACCGCGCTCACCCGCGTGATCAACGACTACGCGCGCAAACAGAACCTGCTCAAGGAAAAAGACGCCAACCTGACCGGCGACGATGTGCGCGAGGGCCTTTCGGCCGTTATCTCGGTCAAGCTGCCCGATCCGCAGTTTGAGGGGCAGACCAAGGCCAAGCTCGGTAGCTCCTATATGCGCGCGCTCACGCTCAAGATCGTGACCGACGGCCTCGCCGATTACTTGGAGGAGCATCCCAAGCCCGCCCGCGAGATCGTCAAGAAGGCGCAACAGGCCTGCAAGGCGCGCAACGCCGCCCGCAAGGCGCGCGAGGCGACCCGCCGCAAGAGCCTGCTCGAGACGGCGTCCCTGCCCGGTAAGCTCGCTGACTGCTCGGTGCGCGATGCCGAGCTGACCGAGCTCTTCATCGTAGAGGGCGACTCGGCAGGCGGTTCGGCCAAGGACGGCCGTCGCCGAGACATCCAGGCGATTCTGCCCCTGCGCGGCAAGATTCTGAACGTCGAACGCGTTGGTGACCATCGCGCGTTCTCGAGCGACACCATCCAGTCGCTGATTACCGCGATCGGCTGCGGTGTCACGACGAGTGCCGGCGACGGCGGCGACTTCGATATCACCAAGGCGCGCTACCACAAGATCATCATCATGACCGATGCAGACGTCGACGGTGCGCATATCCGCATCCTGCTGCTGACGTTCTTCTACAAGTACATGCGTCCGCTGATCGATGCCGGCTACGTCTATGTTGCCTGTCCGCCCATCTTTGGCATCAAGGTGCGCAACAAGATCCACTACGTGTATCCCAACGGCCGCCAGCCCGAAGACGAGATCCTGCGCGACACCATCCAGGGTCTGGGACTGAACCCCGACGATAACGACGAGGACGGCAAGGCCAAGGACGGCAAGATCACCAAAAAGCGCAAGGGCTATACCGTCCAGCGCTACAAGGGCCTGGGCGAGATGGACCCCAAGCAGCTTGCCTCGACGACGATGGACCCCAAGACCCGCATTCTGCAGCGTGTGTCGATCGAGGACGCCGTGGTGGCAGACCGCGCCGTGCGCGAGCTGATGGGTTCCGAGGTCGGCTATCGCCGCGAGTACATTGAAAAACACGCGCACGATGCGCGCTTCTTAGACGCCTAGCTTTCCCAGGCACCCCATCTTGCCCTTCAGGATTTCGGGCGCCGCACGCAAGGCGTGCGCCCTCATCCTTCAGGGCAACCTGGGGCACCTGGAAAACCTAGGAGGGTTATCCGGCATTCCCGGTAATCCGTCTCCGTGGTAGGGAACTAATGGACCACGCAAACCATGAGGAGGTAACGTGGCAGACGATATCAACAATAACGAGGGTATGGGCGAGGCCGGCGATGCCGGCATGCCCGACGATTTGAAGCGCCTGCTCGCCCGTGCCGAGCAGGGCGAGGACGGCGATCCGGACGCCTATAACCCCGATGCCGATGATGATGAGGAAGAGGACGACGACGGTGAGCTCGAGGAGAGCTTTGGCGAAGTCGACCGTGGCGCCTCGGCCGGCGAGGATATCAACGGCGGCCAGCTCCAGATTTCGGAGTTTGGCCGCGAGATGAAGCAGTCATTTATCGAGTATTCGATGTCGGTCATTACGGCGCGCGCCCTGCCGGACGTGCGCGACGGCTTAAAGCCGGTGCACCGCCGCATCCTGTACGCGATGAACGAGAGCGGCATCTACCCCAACCGCCCGCACAAGAAGTCGGCCTGGACGGTCGGCGAAGTTATCGGTAAGTACCACCCGCATGGCGACTTCGCGGTCTATGAGGCCATGGTCCGCCTGGCGCAGTGGTTCTCCATGCGCACGCCGCTCATCGACGGTCACGGCAACTTCGGTAACATCGACGGCGACGGCGCGGCGGCCATGCGTTACACCGAGAGCCGCCTGGCAAAGCCCGCCATGGAATTGCTGCGTGACTTGCAGAAGGATACCGTCGACTGGCAGCCCAACTACGACGAATCGCTCGCCGAGCCTCAGGCGCTGCCTGCGCGCTTCCCCAACCTGCTGGTCAACGGCAGCCAGGGCATCGCCGTCGGCATGGCCACCAATATCGCCCCGCATAACCTCACCGAGGCGATCGAGGCAACCTGCTACCTGATCGATAATCCCGACGCCACTGTCGACGAGCTCATGCAGATCATGCCCGGTCCGGACTTCCCCACCGGCGCCATCATCATGGGCAGTGCCGGTATTAAGCAGAGCTACGAGACCGGCCGTGGCTCCATTACCGTGCGCGCCAAGGCTCACGTGGAGTCCACCAAGACCGGCCGCAGCCGCCTGGTCTTTACCGAGATTCCCTACATGGTCAACAAGGGCACCCTGCAGGAGAAGATCGCCCAGCTCGTCAACGACAAGCGCATCGAGGGTATCTCGGATATGCGCGATGAGTCCAACCAGAAGGGTATCCGTCTGGTCATCGAACTCAAGAAGGGCGTCATCCCGCAGGTCGTGCTCAACAACCTGTACAAGTACACCTCGCTGCAGACGACCTTTGGCGCCAACAACCTGGCGCTTGTCAACGGCGTTCCCAAATGCCTGAGCCTGCGCGAGATGCTGCAGCACTACATCGACCACCAGGTCGACGTCGTCACCCGCCGCACCCGCTTCGACCTTAAGAAGGCCCAGGCCCGCGCGCATATCCTTGAGGGCTACCTGATGGCCCTTGACCATATCGACGAGGTCATCAGCATCATCCGCTCCTCGCAGACCGACTCCGAGGCCAGCAGCCGCCTGATCGAGCGCTTTGGCTTTACGCCCGAGCAGACCACGGCCATCCTCGAGATGAAGCTGCGCCGCCTGACCGGCCTGGAGCGCGACAAGATCCAGGAAGAGCTGGACGGCCTGCGCCGCGCCATCGCCTACTACGAGGACCTGCTGGCGCACGAGGAGAAGATCCTGGGCGTCATTAAGGAAGAGATGCGTGAGATCTCCAAGAAGTTCGGCGATAAGCGCCGCACCGAGATCAGCCATGTCGAGAAGGACCTGGACGTCGAGGACCTCATTGCCGATGAGGACATGGTCGTGACCATCACCCACACCGGCTATGTCAAGCGCATCCCGGTGGCCGCCTACCGCGCCCAGAAGCGCGGCGGCAAGGGCGTGTCGGGCGTCAACCTCAAAGAGGACGACGTCATCGACGAGATGTTCATCGCGTCCACGCACGAGTACGTGCTGTTCTTCTCGAGCAAGGGTAAGGTCTATCGCCTGAAGGTGCACGAGCTGCCGGTGGGTACGCGCCAGGCGCGCGGTACCGCGATCGTCAACCTGCTGCCTTTTGAGGAGGGCGAGAAGATCGCGAGCGTCATCAGCTGCCGCGAGTTCCCTGCCGACGAGTACCTGATGTTTGCCACCAAGAGCGGCATGGTCAAGAAGACTGTGATGAGCGCATATGACCGCAGCCGTCGCGACGGCCTGATCGCTATCAACCTGCGTGACGACGACGCGCTGCTGAACGTGCGCCGCGTGCGCGAGGGCGACAAGATTATCCTGGCCACCACCGCGGGCAAGGCAATCATGTTCTCCGAGGAGCAGGTGCGCGCCACCGGCCGCGATACCAGCGGAGTTCGCGGTATCGGTATGAAGGACGGCGTGAGCGTTCTGGGCATGGAAGTCACTAACGGCAACGGCGATCTGTTCGTCATCACCGAGCGCGGCTACGGCAAGCGCACGCCGGTCGCGGACTACCCGGAGCAGAATCGCGGCGGCCAGGGCGTCTACACCATCCAAATGACCGAGCGTAAGGGTAACCTCGCGGCCATGAAGACGGTGGGCCCACAGCACGAGCTGTTCATCGTGACGGAGGGCGCGACGGTCATTCGCGTCAAGACCGACGAGATCAGCCAGACCGGCCGCGCCACCCAGGGCGTCAAGATGATGACCGTCGACGACAACGACCGCATCTGCGCCGTAGCCCGCATGACGGCAGCCAAGGAAAAACCCGAAGGCGAAGGCGCCGAGGCCGCCGCCGACACCGAAGAGGCCCCAGTCGACCTAGGCGACGGCAACGACATACCAGAGGATCTCCTAGACGAGTAAGAGGCCCTAGCTGGTAAAAATCATCAGACCTCTTATATCGGCGGTCGGCGCACCTGCGCGCCGACCGCTTTTTTGACAAGCTTGGAGCCCCGTGTCAGACGGCTGGGCGAGATGGGTTAGGTTTGCTGCTCGGGCAGTCCTGCGCAAGACGAAGGCCACATTAAGTGGCC
>UQPT01000102.1:0-5550 GCA_900543045.1 uncultured Collinsella sp. | reverse complement strand
GCGCATAAAGAAAGCCTCCCATTTCTCATGTCCAAGAAATGGGAGGCAGTTCAATCGTTCAAGCGGGCTTATTCAGATAGTTCGGCTACGCGATCGGTAAGCTCAGGCAGATCTTACGCAAACAGGCCGTAAATGCTGATGTTGACCTTGGCGTACAGGCTGTTGGCGTACTCGGTCCACTTGGAGCTGGCGCTCGAGGCCTGCGAAGAGTACTGCTGGTAAGCGGTGTAATAGGCGGTCATTGCCTGCTTATAGGTCGCGCTATCGGCCGTAAAGGCATCGTCGGCGAATGCCTTGGCGTAGGTGCCATCGGCGTCCTTCCAGGTGCCCTTCTCGCTATCCCACTCATCGCCGGCAAGGTTGATGATGTAGTCGGCGTAGTCCTTGCTCGCGGTCTCCTCGTTGCCGTCAGCAGGCTCGGTCGGGGCGGTCGGCATGCTTGCGGAGCTATCGCCCACCTTCTTCTTGTAGAGCTTCTGCAGCGTCGCGGACTGACGGACGATCTGCTTGGCCTGGTCCTTGGACACGCCATACTGCTTGGCCATGGTCTTGTAGTCGGAGGTGCCGATGGAATCCTCGGCGTACTTCTTCATCTCCTTAGAAGAGACGGTAATGCCCTCGTCCTCGGCAGCATCGAGCAGAATCTTGTTGCGCACGTAGGACAGGATGACGTCGGCAGAAGGAGCGGTGTAGTTGCCGTCGCCATCCTTGACGGTGTCGAGGCTGTACTGGCTCTCGATGGCCTCGCGCGCGGTGATGTCGCTCTTCTTGCCGTTATAACTATAGCTTGCCACGGTCGAATCGAGCTGGTCCTCGGTCAGGGTCGACGAACCGACACCCTTGCCGCCAAAGCCGCCATTGCCAATAAAGAAGCCGACCACCGCAGCGATCACGACTGCAACCACAAAGGCGGCAATCATCGTCTTCTTGTGCTTGCAAGCGTGGTCGTCCACGTCCGAGTCGTCGTCCTCGTCCTGCTCCTCGGGCATGAGGTTCTCGTCGGCGGCGTCCGCGGCGATCTTTGCCTCCAGGCGAGCGTCCTCCTCCTCGGCGGTCGTGCCGGCGGCAATATGTTCGGCAGACGTGCCGGCGACCAGGTCGATCTTCTCGTCCTCATCACCGTCGGGGCCTTCGCCGCGCTCGATGATCTGGATACCGTCGATCTCGTCCTTCTCGTCCTTCTTTTGAATCAGACCCATAGTCAGTTACTCCTTGTTAGGAAACATAGTCCTCAATAGAATACGCCCGACGGAGCGCCGGGCGTATTGATTCTTAGGTTATACGCAAACACTTAAGTACTATTTAGGCGTTTGCAGCGTGCATACCTTAGACCAGGTGCGCGATAACGGCATCGGCAAAGGCCTGCGTGCCCACCGCGCCCTCAACGGAGCCGGTCTGGGCACGACGCACGTCACCGGTAACCTGCTCGCCCTCGTCGAGCGTGGCAGACACGGCGGCGCGGATACGATTGGCCGCATCGTTCTCGCCCAGATGATCGAGCATCATAGCCGCAGACAGAATCTCGGCCGTGGGGTTGGCGATATCCTGGCCCGCAATATCGGGCGCGGAGCCGTGCGTTGCCTCAAAGATGGCGCAATCGGCACCGATGTTGGAACCCGGAGCCATGCCTAAGCCGCCCACCAGACCGGCACACAGGTCGCTCACGATGTCACCGTACAGGTTGGGCAGCACCAGGACATCGAAGTCGTTGGGGTTCTGGACCAGGCCCATGCAGGTGGCGTCGACGATCTTGTCGTTGAACTCGATATCGGGATAGTTGGCGGCCACCTCGCGCGCCACGCGCAGGAACAGGCCGTCGGTCGCCTTCATGATGTTGGCCTTGTGCACGGCCGTCACCTTTTTGCGGCCGCAGCGGCGGGCGTACTCAAAGGCGTACTCCACAATGCGGCAGCTCTTGGCGATGGAGATAGGCTTGATCGAGATGGCGGAATCAGCGGCGAAGGTCTTTTGGCCCGAACGCTCGACGAGCTGCGAGAGCTCCTCGACCTCGGCAGCGCCCTCGTCGAACTCGATGCCGGCGTAGAGGTCCTCGGTGTTCTCGCGCACGATGACCAGGTCGACGTCGCGGAAACGCGAGCCGTCGCCCGGCTGCGACAGGCAGGGGCGCACGCAGGCGTACAGGTCAAAGTGCTTGCGCAGGGCCACGTTGACGCTGCGGAAGCCCGTGCCGACCGGCGTGGTGATGGGGCCCTTGATGGCAACCTTGGTCTCGGCGACCGCATCGAGCACATGCTGGGGCAGCGGCGTGCCAAACTCGTCCATGACGCCGGCACCGGCCTCCTGGACGTTCCAGTTGATCTGGACACCGGTGGCCTCGACCACGCGGCGCATGGCCTGCGTAATCTCGGGACCGATACCGTCACCGGGAATCAGGACTACATCGTGCGCCATAATCTGTTACTCCTCGTCTTCGGCGGCCTCAGATTTTTTAACGCTAGCACGCTTCTTCTTCTTGGAGAGATCCAGGCCAAAACGTTTAACAAGCATTTCGCAAATCTCGCTCGAACGGGCCTTGAGATAGCTGCCCTTGCCGTTCTCGGCGTCGAACTTAAGGCGCAGCGCGAGCTTCTCGGCAACCTCGGCATCGATCTCGCCCTGGCAAAACTCGTACAGGCAACCGAGCATATCGCGATACTCAAGGTCGCCGTGGTAGCACTGGATGGCCTCGTCCAGGATCGGCCAAGCCTCGCGCGAACGCTCGACGCCCGTGGCTCCCCACACGCACAGCAGGCGGAAGGCGGCGTAGCGCAGCGTGGAGGAAATCTCGTCGAACAGCGCGGTCTCGGCGCCCTCAAAGGCATTGCCCAGCTGTTCGGGGCAGGTGGTGGCGAGCGCCGTCAGGGCATCGAGGGCCTCCCAGCGGGTCTGCGCCTCGGGGCGGTCGAGCGCCTCGATCAGCGCGGGCACGCAGGGCACGACGCGCTGGGGATCGCGCTCGGCAAGCAGATGCAGCACGCGGGCGGCAAACTGGCGGATGCGGCGCGTGGGACAGCCGAGCTCCTGGACCAGTCGATCGACGGCGTTCTCGTTCTCCTCTGCCAGCTGGAGCTGTGCCAGCTCCTCGTCGGTGAGCTGTTCGTCTTTGTTTTCTGCCATAGTTACCTCTTCTTTTTATTTCTTGGCGTGCTTGCCAGCACCCTTGCTGTCATCGGTGACCGAGATGAGCTGTCGGTCGGCCGCGCCATTGCGACGTGCACGGCGGCGTTCCTCGGCATCGCCCGCGTCGGCGGCGGCTCGATGAGCCTTGTTGACGTTAAAGACCTCGTCGTGCTTGCGCCACGGACCGACGGACTCGCCAAAGCTCATCTTAAGGCCGGCGATAAAGCCACCGAGCCAGCCGATCGGCGCAAACTGCACCAGCGGGAACAGCGAGAACACCCAGGTCAGCAGGACGACTGCCGCCGCTCCTGCAAAGTTGGCAATCCAGTAGTCGCGCTTGGTGATCACGCGCTTTTCGCACGCCCACTGGCCGCACAGAAAGCCGATGTAAATCGCAAAGAGAAAGAGCACCAGCGCAAGCACCACGAACGTCCAGCTCATGGGCGCTACTCCCCGTGATGGTGGCCGCAGCAGCACTCGTGGCCGTCATCATGGCCGTGGCCGCCGCAGCACTCGTGGTCCTCGCCGTGATGGTGGCCGCAACCGCACTCATGGTCGTCGCCGTGCTCGCCGCAACCGCAACCGTCCTCGTGGGCACCGTGCTCCTCGGGGCGATACTGCGACCAGTCCAGACCGGCGGCGATGGCGTCGGCCTCCTCCTTGTAGAGGACCGTGATGGCCTGGGTGCCCAGCTTGGCGCCACCGATGGCGTCAAGCATATCGTAGAGCGTAAAGGCCACGTCGGCACCGGGCAGCGCGAGCTCGCGGTCGTCGGCGTAGGCAAGGGCCAGGCGCAGGTCCTTAATGAAGTGCTCGACCATAAAGCCGGGCTTGTAGTCGCCGTCGAGCGCCTTGGGGGCCAGGCTCTCCATGGCACCGGACTTGCCGGTGCCGCCCAGGATCATCTGGCGGGTCTTCTCCAGGTCAAGGCCGCTCAGCTCGGCAAATGCCATGGCGTCTGCCATGCCGACCATGCAGGCGCCCAGCGACACCTGGTTGGCGAGCTTGGCAGCCTGGCCCTTGCCGGCACCGTCGAAGCAGCAGATGTTGGCCGCAAAGGTGGCAAGGATGTCGCGGACCGGCGCGATGTCGTTTTCGGTAGCGCCAACGATAGCCGTAAGCGTGCCGGCGATAGCACCCGACTCGCCGCCGGTGACGGGGCAGTCAAACGCCATGCGGCCGGAAACCTGGGCGGCCTCGGCAATGTCACGGGCGAGCTCGGGCGAGCTCGTGGTGAGGTCGATCAGCACCGCGCCGGGCTTAGTGCAGGCCAGCAGGCCGTCGCCCGCCAGGTAGAGCTCCTCGACCTCGGAGGGATAACCCACCATGGTAAAGACGACGTCGGCGTTCGCCACGGCATCTGCCGGCGTATCGGCCCAGACTGCGCCGTGCTCGATAAGCGCCGCCGCCTTGGACTTAGTGCGGTTGTTGACCGTGACGAGATAGCCGGCGTCCAGAATGTGGCCGGCGATGGGGGCACCCATGATTCCGGTGCCGATAAATGCGACAGAGAGCTTGTTTGCCATGAAACCTTTCCTTTTGGGTTGGGTGTTATTACCAGGTTGAATACTCGGTGCCAGCGTTTGGGCTGTGAGTTGGGATCGATTACGGCCGCGTTACTTGCCTACTGACCGCGCACGCGGCGGGCGATGCGGTCGGAAAGCGACGCCTTGTCGGCGCGGTTCTTACCCCAAAACGCGCAGGCCACCATGCCGGGGCCCACGTGCGAGCCAATGGTGGGACCCACGGAGCTGCGAATGATCGTGACGTCGGCGCAACCCTCCTCCTTGCGGATGGCGGCTTCGAGCCAGTCGCCGTCCTTTTCGGCATCGGCCGTCATAATGGCGATGGGCATGGTGCGATCGGGCACATAGTTCTCGCGGAACGACTTGAGAATGGACTTGAGCGCCTTCTTGCGACCGCGGTTGACGCCGATCAGCGACAGCGAGCCGGCCAGGTCGTAGGACAGCTCGGGTTTGACGTCGAGCTTTGCCGTGAGCTGTGCCGCCGCGGGCGGAATGCGGCCGCCGGCAGCCAGCGCGTCAAAGCTCTCGAGCGTAAAGTAACCGTGGACATAGGTCTTAGCCTCGTTTGCCCAGTCGACCAGCTGCTTGGCGGTCAGTCCCGCCGAACGCTGGCGCACGGCCTCGAGCGCCAAGAGCGCGCCGGTCGCGCAGGGCAGAGCGTTGTCGACCACGTACAGCTCAAAGTTGGGATACTCGGCACGCACGGCGTCCGCCGCCTGGCACGCGGAGTTGTAGCTCGACGACAGCGCCGAGGTAAAGCACAGGTAGACCGTGGGCGTGCCCTCTTTGGCGCACTCGGTAAAGAACTCGATATAGCGACCGAGCGACACAGCCGAGGTGGACACGCGGTCAAAATGAGCGAGAAGTAAAAGAAATCAATGATGAAGAATAAGGCAACTCACAT
>UQPT01000101.1:0-5615 GCA_900543045.1 uncultured Collinsella sp. | reverse complement strand
GGAAAGCACATTAAGTGCTTTCCTTTGCGTGCGGAACTCGCGACAAACTTAACCCTGCGCCGCCCGGGCCGGGGATCCGACGTGCTCGTCGGGGCAACGTTACCTGCCAAAAAGGGACAGGTTTATTTTGGTCGGTTTTATCTGGGGAAACGTCGCGCTCCAGCGGTGGTCCGCCCTCATCTGTCATAGGGAAATCGGCGGCGTTTTCGGAAGTATGCGGCAAATTCTGGACCTGCCGAGCACACCGGGGTTTTTCGATAATAAACCCGCAGGTAGAGCGCTTGAGCATTTGCGGTGTGGTCGAACCATCGAGATTTTGCCGCATACTTCCGAAATTCAGGCGAATATCGCTCAAAATAACCGTCCATATAACGCAAAAAAGGCCGCTTCCCCTAGTGGGAAGCGGCCTCAAGCCTTACGAATAGACGATGGTAAAGGGTTCTTCCGTTTGAGTCTCTCCTGTTGATGTGTATCTCGTGCCCTCGAGGGTTACCGAGACCACTTGGTCGACATCAATCAACTTCGTTGGCACCCAGATGTTCTCTCCGCTATTGCGCGTATAAGAAAAATATAAGTTGAACGCCCCTGCGTCGTCATCTTCGATAATCTGCTCCGATCCATCCTTGTAGGTAACCGTCAACTTCTTCGTGACTGCGTCAATGCCCAGATCATCGATGTGCGTCTGGATGGAAAACGGGCTGATCTCGAGAGGCGAGTCATCGGAGCGGAGTTCCTTAGTATCGACGTACGCTCCAACGCTAAACTCGGGTGTCGATGCCTCGAACGGCTTCGCATCCTCTCCTTCGCCCTCGGTCCACGAGATATTCCAGGTGACCGCATGTTGAAAACCTCGCTCGCGATCCATAGAAGCAAAGTACATCGTGCCATTAATGACAGTATCGCTTGATGTGTCCTTATCAATGGTGCAGCGTGTATCAGCCCATTCCTCGCCGAAGTTCATGCTGGGTGTACCGATGCCTTGTTCTTCTTCACCATAGAGAACAAGTTCGCCTGTCTCTGCTGCCGGCTTGTAGTAGTTAACACCATTTGGATTGGACAGCGTAAACGTCACAGCACCGCAGCCGTTTTGGTCGATAGCCATATCATGAATGTCGAGTGTATAGCCGTTGCCCTCGACGGACAGATTGACCTTCTGTACTGAACCCTCCAAGCTTTGGGGCGCGATACCATCACCAAACTCTCTGGTGTAGGTATATTTAGTCCCCGACGAGCCACCTTGAGTCCAGGTAACGGACTCTCCGTTGCCATGGTTTCCCCAGGCAGAGGCAAAATAACTGGAATTGACAACAGCGTAGGCGACCCCTCCGGTCGCCAGCACTCCGGCAAGACATCCGATTACGGCAACATACAGAGGCTTCGCGTGACCCTTTCGGCGAAGCGGCTCGCCAGCAGCGGCATAAAGAACACGGTCAGCAAGATCGCTATCGGCTTGGACGGACTCGAAGGCCTGCTTGATCTGGTTGGATTTCACGGTCGCCCTCCTCTAGGATGAACTTGAGCTTCGATCTACCGCGAGCTAAACGCGTTCGAACGGTCGCGGCTGGCACATGCAATAACTCGGCAATCTCTGAGGTCGAAAAGCCCAGATAGTAATAGAGCACGATGGGGATGCGGAATCGTTCTGGAAGCCGCATGACGTCTAATAGGACGGCCCTAGTCTCATCCTGCGCCGTCGAAAGCGAATCGGCCAGGTTCTCAATATCCTCCACACGCCTCCATGGCTTTCGAAAGAGCGATTTGCATTCATTGATCGTGACCCGGATAAGCCATCGGCGAAGATGCTCCCAGCTTTCAAAATGCGTATCGCTTTTGAGTAACTTTAGAAAGACGTCTTGAGCGACATCGTCGGCGTCAGCGCGATCGCGCAGATACGTCAAGGCGATCCGAAACACGACATCACGGTGGTCTTCAACCGCCTGTCTAAAAGCTTGTTCTTCCATAATCACCTCCCGGTGACGCTGATGGTTCTTGATGAGGTCCTCACCATAGATACGCTTTGGCCGAACGAAATGTTTCAAATCCAAGCAGGAAAAACCTACCAAAATAAACCTGTCCCTTTTTGGCAAGGGATCAACGGAACGCAACAGGTTGAGCATACGCAAGCGAGCGGCCCCCAGAGCGTACAAGATGGCATGAAAAAGGCAGGGCATTGACCTTTTGGTCATGCCCTGCCTTTTGAATGACAGATTGTAGCTCTGGGGACCGCGCAGCGACGGAGGTCGCCGCCGTTCGTTAGAACGGCGGAACTAGTTACTCCTCGTCGTTGTCCTTGGCCTCTTCGGCGTCGTCGGTGTCCACGAGCTGATTGAGCAGCTCGTCGAGGGAAGCCATGTCCTCGTTGATCGCGCCGTTGGCGGGAGCCTTCTTGTCGTCGATCGGGGCGCCCAGGAGCTCCTCGTCGGCGTCGGCGTGATGCGTCGGCGTGGCGGAGGTGCCCAGCAGGATGTCGTCCGGACCGTCGGGGCTAAAGACCATCTGCAGCAGCTGCGAGAGGTCTTCCTCGTCGGCAACGTCGTCGTTGTTCTCGAGGATGTAGAGCAGGTCGTGGGCCTCCAGGCCGTCGCGGAGCTCCTCGATCGCCTTGGCACCGATGCCATCGATGCGCAGCAGATCCTCCTCGGACTTGCCGACCAGGTCGCCGACCGTCTCGATGCCGACCTCGCTGAACTTGTTGGTCCAGCGCTGCGACACGCCCAGGTCGTCGAACAGGTACAGGCGAGCCTTCTCGGCGGAGATGGTGTGGCCGTTGCGGGTGAACGAACCGTCAGCACCACCGAACTCGTCGTAGCCGGCCCAGTCGAGCTGCTGCGGGAGCTGCTCGTCCAGGTCCTTGAGCTCAACCGGAGCCCACTCGGGCAGCGACTTGGCGTTGGGCGAAGCCGGGCCGTCGATGTCCACGTAGCCGTCGGCCGTACGATACGTCAGCTTGGCGTTGGCGTACGGCTTGAGGCCGGTACCAGCCGGGATCTTCTTACCGACGATGACGTTGGACTTAAGGTCGAGCAGATGGTCGACCTTGCCCTCGATGGCAGCCTCGGTAAGGACGCCGGCGGTACGGATGAACGAAGCGCTCGACAGCCAGGAGTCGATGTTGGACGCGACCTTGAGCGTACCCAGGATGACGGGCTCGGCCACGGGGGCCTGACCGCCCAAACGGGCAACGCGCTCGACCTCGTCGGCGAACTCGTAGCGATCGACGTACTGACCAAGCAGGTACTTGGAGTCACCGGGGTTGGTGATCTGAACGCGACGCAGCATCTGACGTGCGAGCACCTCGATGTGCTTGTCGTTCAGGTCGACGCCCTGGCTGGTGTAGACGTCCTTAACGCTCTCGACGAAGGTGTGCATCGTCGACTCGATGTCGGTCAGCTTGCGCAGGTTGCGGAAGTTGACGAAGCCCTTGGTGATCTGGTCGCCGGCGCGAACCTCGCAGCCGTCCTCGATCTCGGGCATAAAGCGCACCGAAGCGGGAACGCGACGCTCGTCGAGGACACGGGTGTGATCCTCGGAATCGGTGAGCGTCAGCACGTACTCGGACTTCTCGGGCTTAATCGAGAGGTGACCGGAGTACGGAGCCAGCTCGGCCTCGCGACCCAGAATCTTCTCGTTGACGTTGCCGACGATATCGAACATACGGCTGACCGTAGGCAGACCCTGCGTAATATCGTCGACGCCAGCGACGCCGCCGGAGTGAATGGTACGCATCGTAAGCTGCGTACCGGGCTCGCCGATGGACTGGGCGGCAATAATGCCGACCGCGGTACCGATGGCGACCGGACGACGGGTGGAAAGATCCCAGCCGTAGCACTTCTGGCACACGCCGTACTTGGAGCGGCAGGTGAGCAGCGCGCGGAGCTTGACCTTCTTGAGGCCCGCTTCGACCATCTTCTGGATGTCGGCGACCTTCTCGATGTAGCCGTCCTGCTCAAAGAGCACGGTGCCATCGGGGGCCACGACGTCCTCGATGAAGCAACGGCCGACGAGGTCGGTGTTGAGGTCGGTGGTGCCGGGGATGATGAGGTTGTAGGTGACGCCCTCGTGCGTACCGCAGTCCTCCTCGCGGACGATGACGTCCTGGGCCACGTCGACCAGACGACGGGTCAGGTAACCAGAGTCCGAGGTGTGGGATGCGGTATCGACCAGGCCCTTACGGGCGCCGTAGGTCGAAATGAAGTACTCGAGCGGCAGCAGGCCCTCGCGGAAGTTCGCCTTAATGGGGAGGTCGATCGTCTCGCCGGACATGTCTGCCATCAGGCCACGCATGCCGCCGAGCTGACGCAGCTGGGTCTTAGAACCACGGGCGCCGGAGTCGGCCATCATGTACAGCGGGTTCTCCTCGTCGAACATGTCGAGCATGAGCGCTGCAACCTTATCGGTACAAGCGGTCCACTCGTTAACGACTTCGATGTGGCGCTCCGTCTCGTTGATGAAGCCCTCCTCGAAGTACTCGTTGATCTGGTCGACGTTGGCCTGGGCGCGGTCGAGCAGCCCCTGCTTCTCGGCAGGGATGAGAGCGTCCCACACCGAGATGGTGAGGCCGGCGCGGGTAGCGTAGTGGAAGCCGGAGTACTTGATGGCGTCGAGGATCGGGCCGACCTTGGCCTCGGGGTAACGATCGCAGCAGTCAGCAACCAGCTTGGCCACGTCGCCCTTGACCATCTTGTAGTTCATGAACTCGTAGTCTTCGGGCAGGCACTGGCGGTTGAAGATGATGCGGCCGATAGAGGTCTCGAAGCGCGCGGTCTTGTTGCCGGTGACGTCGTAGTCGACAAACTCGTTCTTGCCGTTCTTGACGCGGAAGATACGGGTGCCGTCCTCGTTGATGACGTTGGCGTTCTCGGCGGACACGCGGACCTGGATCTTGGCCTGCATGTCGACCTCGGAGCGGCAGTCATAGGCGTGCAGCGCGTCGTCGAAGCTCGAGAACACGTGGTTCTCGCCCGGCAGACCGTCGCGGACCTGGGTCAGGTAGTACACACCGATGATCATGTCCTGCGAGGGAATGTTGACCGGCTTGCCGGATGCCGGCGAGCGCAGGTTGTTCGCAGAGAGCATGAGCACGCGAGCCTCGGCCTGAGCCTGGCTGGACAGCGGCACGTGGACGGACATCTGGTCGCCGTCGAAGTCAGCGTTGAAGGGCGAGCAGACCAGCGGGTGCAGGTGGATAGCCTTGCCCTCGACCAGCACCGGCTCAAAGGCCTGGATGGACAGACGGTGCAGGGTCGGTGCACGGTTGAGCAGCACGACGCGGCCGTCGATGACCTCTTCGAGGATGTCCCACACAAAAGTGGCACCACGGTCGATAGCGCGCTTGGCGCCCTTGATGTTCTCGACCTTGCCAAGCTCGACCAGGCGCTTCATGACGAAGGGCTTGAAGAGCTCCAGCGCCATGGTCTTGGGCAGACCGCACTGGTGCAGCAGCAGCTTGGGGTCGGTAACGATTACCGAACGGCCGGAGTAGTCGACACGCTTGCCCAGCAGGTTCTGGCGGAAGCGGCCCTGCTTGCCCTTCAGCAGATCGGAAAGGCTCTTCAGGGCGCGGTTGTTGGGGCCGGTGACCGGACGGCCGCGGCGGCCATTGTCGATCAGGCTGT
>UQPT01000100.1:0-5992 GCA_900543045.1 uncultured Collinsella sp. | reverse complement strand
GGGTCGCTTACATCCGCGCGCTTTGTGGTGCCTGCGGGCGGGGCCTTTGGTGCAGGCGGCGTGGTGGATGCCGACGGGTCCGTGGCTGCGCATGTGACGATCGAGCCCGTGGATGCCACGGCGTCGGCGGGGGAGACCGGTGGGCCCGATGTGCCGGGCGATGGTCCGTCCGCCCCTGGCACTGACCCCGCTACCGGAGAGCCAGTTACGGATCCGTCGACGAATCCCACTCTGAAGCCAGCGGCCGCGACTAAGACGGTGACCACGACAACAGTGACTAACAACACGGCCGTCAAGACCTCCAGGCCCAAGGCCGCCACCGCGACCTCCTCGTCACTACCCAAGACCGCCGACAGCCATTGGATTGCCGTGTCCGGCTTGCTGTTCGTGCTCGGAACAGCGGTTCTTAAAGCTGCGCGCCGTTGCTGATGCTCCCGATTTCCGTATGTGCGGGAAAACCGGAGCCCGCCGAGCGCAAGCCAAATTCTGTTAATAAAACCGCAGGTCGCGAAAGCGCAAAACCGGGTTCTGGTCGGCAGAACTCGGCCCCCACCACTTCTGAACAAGGCCAGCTGTCAGAGTTCGTGTCTTATAGGAATAATTTAATTCACGCCGCGTTAAGTCTAGTCTGCTCCTTATACTCGAATATAAACACTAAGGAGGTAGTCATGTTTTGGAGCTATGTTCAGCTTGATGATGGCACCCAGTTTGCCTACTCAGAGACAAGAGAAGACGGAACCGTTCGCGTAGCCGTCGAGCGTCCGGTTGACTTTGGCTTTGACCATGCGGAATGCTTCTTGCCTGCGGTCAAATGGTTCAACGTCGAAGGATTTACTGCTGATGACCTCAATTTCTTGACAGAGTTTGTTAGATCAAACGCCCCGTTTATCTTCGAGCTCGCCGAGCGCCAAAAAGCCGGACCGGCGGTGGCATAATGCCTCGAGTTCTTATTTTTGGGCAGTACGTTCTGTTCTTTTGGATTGCGGAAAACGGAGAACCAATTCACATACACGTAGGAGTAAAGAGGGCGGCTGCTAGTTCGACCAAGTTTTGGCTGACGAAAGACGGCGGATGCAAACTTGCCAACAACGAAAGCAAGATTCCGGCTAAGGATCTCAGGGATCTTTCAAAACTAATCACCATGAATCATCAATTCATATGTGACAAGTGGTGTGAAACCTTTGGTGATGATTCGCTGACGTTCTACTGTTAAACGCCCAATTGAGACATGGTTTCACTTGCTGACATATCATCTGCGGCCTCCCGCATGCTGGTTCAATACGACGTCAGCGAGGCATATTTATTTGGTTCGTTTGCCCGAGGCGAGCAAACGCCTGATAGCGATATTGACTTGCGTCTAGCCTGCGGCAACACCATGACGTTCGGCACGCTTTACGAACTCTCCCATGAGCTCGAAAAGGAGCTTGGGCGAAAGGTTGATATAGTCACCAGCCCACCAGAGCACATGCGCCCGCCCTTCCGCAAAAGCATCGAGCTGGATGAGGTGTGCATCTTTGAAGTGCCGTAGCAGGCAGAGGCGTTAGTGTGCTCTGGCGTGATCAGCAAGTCTAAATTTTGCCGCATACTTCCGGACACGGCGAGTCTTAGAAGCCGGTATTGAACTCAAACTCGGTTTCATTCATCCTCTTGCTCTTTGAATACAGGTATCGCTCTAGCGATAGTGTGCTATACTATCGCTAGAGCGATACCTGTTAGGAGACTCGTGTGGAACTGTGGCATGGTTCTCAGAAAATCATTGAGACTCCCCAGCTTGGCCTGGGGAAAGTACATAACGACTATGGACAGGGATTCTATTGCACAGAGAGCCTCGACCTTGCAAGGGAATGGGCATGTTCGCGTGATGCCGATGGCTTTGCGAATCGCCATGAACTCGATATGGCCGATCTCAAGGAACTCGACCTGCTATCGCCGCAATATTCAGTTCTGCATTGGATAGCGTTGCTTGTAGAACATCGTTCTTTTCGCAAGGACACCGCTATTGCCGTGGGGGCGTGCGAATATCTCCACGATCATTTTCTACCTGACACGAGCACTTGCGACGTAATAAGGGGATGGCGTGCGGACGACTCGTACTTTAGCTATGCCAGAGCTTTTGTGAACAATACGATTACCGTCGATCAGCTTGGTCGATCTATGAGGCTCGGCAACTTGGGAGAACAGATTGTGCTCAAAAGCGCGCGCGCGTTTAAGAGCATTCGTTTTGCTGGATTTGAACGTGCGCCGCAAGCTTTGTATGGTCCATTGTCCAAGGAGCGAGATAAAGCGGCAAGGGCGCAGTATCGTGAGCTACTTGCCGAAAATCCGTTTGAGGGAATTCGTATCGTCGATATCATTCGAGAGGGGATGACGGGCGATGACCCACGCCTACAGTGAGATGTATCTCGAGGATGCCATGAGAACGCTGGGCGAGGCGGTCGATTTTGCCCTCTGTGACCAAGGGCTGACTCCAGCCGAGTTGACGGCGATCCTGTCGAACGCTTTTGAGATGAAACAGTTTGAGCGCGGTATACCTCGCGTCGTCTGCGGCATGGCGGGCGACGAGCTCGCGCGCGATATTATCGCCCATGCGGGACTGACCCCCGTCGAATGCAGGGAGACCTATCCGTTCGACCGTTCGCCTCAGTATTGGGCGGGCTGGGTTTTGGCCTATGCGCAATGGATGTGCAGCCTGAGCTTTAACGAGCTACTCGAAGTTGCTCCGCTCGATTGGATCATCGGCTCGTACCATCCACTCCACGAGGCCTCCGAAGACAAATTCGCCCAGATTGTCATTGATAAATGGAATAACGCCCAGGCAGACAAAAAGGGCCTCAAAGCGGCACGAAAAGCGGCCGGCCTAACGCAAAAACAGCTCGCCGCCCAATCGGGGGTTAAACTTCGCGCCATACAACTCTACGAGCAGAACCAGCTCGACCTACGCCGCGCCTCGGTCTCCTCGGCATTGGCGCTCGCAAACACCCTGGACTGCTGTATTGAAGACCTCATCTGGCAACCGATCGTTCTGGAGTACGACTCGCAGTCTTTTCCATCTACGAAGCTATAAAGGAGACGCACATGCTTTGGAGTCATGTTCAGCCAGATGACGGCACTGGTCGCGCTACTCAAGAAGATTGCTCAGTAGCGCACGAGGCAAATTCAACATTACCGATTTCGCTCGACGGCTTTATGTCGATCGACCATGCAGTTGAGTTAACCATCGCTGCCATGCCCAACGCGCTCAGGCTCTTGGAGAACTCATGATGGCGGCTATGCAGCGGAGCGCTCATCCGTTCGCGCCGCTCGCGCTCGATGATACCGGTTCGTTCGAAGCTATGACCGCGGCCGCGATGCGCCTACACAGCACGCTGATGACGGTCGGGCGCTGCTATACAACCGACGCCACAGGCGACCGGGCCGCGCTTGAGCTTGGACGCGTCGAGTCCGTACTTGCGGGTGCATTCTGTACAATATTCGGTCAATCGCCGGCCGATCGCTTCGCAGACATCTTTGACCAGGTCACCTACGTGGCAGAGCACATGGTCAAGGACCACATCTTTGAGGACGGCAACAAGCGCACCAGCCTTGTCTTTGCGTTGTCCGTCTTAAGGTTCGCAGGCACTCCGGTCGGGCTGTCCGACAGCCCCGAGCCCAGAGACAACCAGTACTACGCCTGGATCCAGGACCTCGTATCCGGAAACCGTACGACCAGCGGGCTCGCCGAGGAGCTGCGCCGCGGTTGCATTACGGGCATAGGCGACCCGTCGCACGTATAGAATCAAAGCATCTACACGCCGGTTATTGAATTGATTGGACACCACATGGAGATCCCCAGCGCCCTGTGCTGCCGCCCCGAGACCTCGTGGATCAAGCGGTAAATGGTGGTTTAGCTGCTGGTTTGCTGGGTGCCTTGTTTGTGATGGAACGGCATGTGCCCACGAATTTAAAATCGGGGGCAAAAAGTTGTTGGTAAACCACGCGAGGCTATGATAGTATCTCTTTTGCCGAAAGGCGACGGGCGATTGGCTCAGGGGTAGAGCATATCCTTCACACGGATGGGGTCACAAGTTCGAATCTTGTATCGCCCACCATCTAAAGCGCAGGTCAGAGGTGTTAAGCTTCTGGCCTTTTTCTTTTTGACACCAAGCTTGACACCAAAACTGACACCAAAATCAAATCGTAGTCATCTAAGGCGTCATTTTATATCGCACCCTTTTTGCTGACGTCATTGCACGTTTTGTATATAACGCATGCGTATTTTCATTGAATTACCCATATGATACGAGCGCAAATGTGGAGACAGGGACCACACGCCCAGAGCTCCTTCCAGCGGATTTCTATCACACGAGGGATTTTTGGCAGAACTCGTCAAGCTATTGGCCAGCGTTTGGTCAGCTTCCGGTACTTACCCGCATGATGCCCCAGTAGATAATCGGCGATGTCCGCAATCCGCGCGGTCAATGGACGATACCAGGGGAGACGCAAATGGACGAAATCGTCTGCGCAAACACCGCATTCCGCTACTGGCGCTGCCCACCGCAAGTGCGCGACCTCTACCCGCGCCTACCCAACACTGAAGACGGTTGGCGAGCTCTATCCCAAGCCCCTTTCGTAACCGACGTCCTCAAGACCCCGATCATCGCTGTTGCTTCGCCAGGTTGTTGTAATCACCACTCGGGATTGCGCTCTACAATTCGCTGGGATGGGGCATCGGATGCCGGCACAACAATCGACACTCATTTTGGCTTTAGTGTCACCAATCCGCTAAATACGTTATTTACTATGACACGCTTTGTGTCTCAAATAGATCTCGTACTGGCTATGTACGAACTTTGCGGCTGGTTTTCTGTTTTCGAGCCGGCTCCCGCTGCCGAAATGCAGTTAAAACTGGCGGTAGAAAAGAATCGCAATTCCAGCACGCAGGATCTGTTCGAACTTGGAGAAGGCGAAGACGAGATTCCCTGGAAACGAGTTTATGCCCGCGCAACCGTAAAGGACCCAGATAGTGATGGCCAAACAAGCAAGCGTGAGGATGGAAGAGAGGTTACGAAACTCAAAGGTACTTCTCTTTGGATGAGAAAGCCGCTCATCGAACTGAGCGACCTGCATCGTTTCGCCGACAAGGTCAAAAGTCAAATGTGGGGAAAGCAGTTTTATGATGCCGCTCAGCAGGTTATCGGCATTGCTGCATCTCCACTCGAGGTTGCGGGGGTCCTGCTCCTAAGTCGTTCTCGACGTCTAGGTGGTTCAGGATTCAGATACGTGTACCTCAACGATTTAACCCCTCTATCCGAGGCTGCCCAAAGCATCGCAGGTCAAAAGGTCTGCTACGGGGACATCGTGATTGTAAACCCAATGCTAATGAAGGCAGTAATTATCGAGATCCAAGGTGAAGTCATCCATGGATCAGGCGCGGTACTTGACCACGATGCGGAGCGTATGACTGCGCTTCAGAGCATGGGTTTCGACGTGTTCCTGGTAACCCACGATATGCTTAACGACAAAAAGCAGCTAGACATCATAGTCAAAAGCGTTTGCAGCCGTTTGGGGATTCGATATAAAGCCAAATCCGAGGCAATGAAGTGCGCCGAGACGCGACTGCGAGCAAATGTTTTGTGCAACTGGATGGACATCGGAAATTAGCCGGCGATAAGGAACTAGAACGATCTAGTTTGGTTGCCAGTGAATTAGTGTCATTTCAAAACTATGCCGGATTACGGGGCTGGACCCGGACCGGCCGTCCATACCCTGCATTTCACGGAATGCGCAAGTCGCCTACCTGCGGTCTTGATTTTGCCGATTGCGGCATGCTCGGGGCTTCCCGGCCTGGCCCCGTAAACCGGCATGGTTTTGAAATCGCCGGGCGGGCGGGGGCGCGGTTGGACCCGATAGTGGGCCCGGCGCCGGCGGGACGGCCGTTGGGCGGATGGCGGACCGCGCTGCGGAGGCGATAGACGGCGGACGGCGGGATTCGAGATGTCCCGAGGGCGCCGGG
>UQPT01000099.1:0-6151 GCA_900543045.1 uncultured Collinsella sp. | reverse complement strand
GCCGCGCGGCAAGGAGATATATTGCCAGACCGGAGGGGCGCCGGGGGCGGGAATCTGGGCGTACACATTTCCTACACATATTAAAACCCTGCTTACGTTTGCCAGCCGTTCTCTACCGCTCACCGAGGGCCTCTTTATAGTGAAGCGTCATATGGCTAAAGCTGATAGGCTCCCTTAGCCAAGGCACAGCCGGCATCGAGCAACTCATCGCGCTCCTCCACCGAGAACCCCTCGGCGTATACGCGAACCACCGGTTCGGTCCCGCTGGGGCGGATCAGCAGCCAGGTGTCATCCTCGAATGCCAAACGTAAACCATCCATATGGCTTACAGCCTGCGGCGCCTTGCCGCAAATCGATTTAGGATTCATGCCAGGAAGCAGCGTTCGCAGCGATTCGGCGTCTTCGGCCTCAAGGCGCAAATCGCGACGCCCATAGCTCGTCTTACCAAAACTGGCCTCGAGCTGATCGACCAAAACGCCCAAAGGCGCGCCCGTCTTTGCCATAAGCTCACACAGAATCAGACAAGCAAGGATTCCATCACGCTCAGGCATATGCGCGGCGATGCCGATACCGCCGGCCTCCTCGCCTCCCATGAGGACGCCGCCCTTCTTCATCTCTGCAGCTATATATTTGAAACCGACCGGCTTAACGGTCACACGACAGCCAAGCGCCTCGGCAATGCGACGCACGAGCGTCGAGCACGAGAGATTGACGACGACACGCCCCTCCAAATTGCGGAATTGAACGAGGTCGCCCAAAACAAGCGCCATGATTTGATGCGGATGAATATATCTACCGCGTTCGTCGACCGCACCGATACGGTCGGCATCGCCGTCGGTCACCAGGCCTGCGCACGCCCCGTCCTCGACAACCGCACGCTCGCAAGCGTCCACCCACGGCTCAACAGGGTCGGGGCAAATGTCCTCTTGATCGGACGACTGTCCGGCATGAATCTCGTGCACCTCGACGCCTAGCTCCCGCAGCAGGTCGGCAAGATATCCCTGGGCCGCGCCGCCCATGGGGTCAACTACCACACGCAGGTGAGCGGCTCGAATGGCCTCGGCATCGACAAACGATGCCACCGCCTGCATATAGTCAGGAATAATATCCGCGGTGCGATA
Organism: uncultured Collinsella sp.; assembly: GCA_900543045.1. GTDB lineage: Bacteria > Actinomycetota > Coriobacteriia > Coriobacteriales > Coriobacteriaceae > Collinsella. The sequence continues at coordinate 5,030 of UQPT01000099.1, read as the reverse complement.
GCGTTCCTCGATCCCCATCGGCTCGGGGGCCATAGTCTCTTCGAGCTCTTCGATGACATCCTGATTGGCCGTCGAGCCATCTCCCATGCGCAGCTTAAGGCACAGATACCCCTGCGGATGATGGGATCCCGTCACCATGAGCGCACCGCAGGCCTCGCCGTCATACGCCGCCGCCCACGTAAGGGCGGGGGTCGGAACAGGCCGAGATGCGAGCACTGCGTCCAATCCGTGAGCGGCAAGCACGCCTGCCGCAAGCTCAGCGAACTCGCGCGCTAAGGGCCGAGTGTCGAACCCTATATATACCGTTTTGCCCGGATTGGTCTTTTGCCACAACTCGCCGACGGCATCGGCGATACGGGCAACGTTATCGGCAGTGAAGTCCTCATCGACGCGAGCGCGCCAACCGTCAGTTCCAAAATGAATTATCGCGCACACGCGCAGACACCTCGCAGTGTTTGGATCATGGTACGCATGAGGTATACCCGCAGCACGCACCCGGCAACCTGCCGGTACCAGCATTCACCATTTGGGCAAATGCTGCCGAGGACATGCAGGCAATAAAAAAACCGCCCCGTATGGAGCGGTTTTGCCCTTTATATATCGAGCGCCTCGGCCATCGCTGCCGTAGTGATTGCCGTGGTTCCACAGCAACTGCCCACCATTGCGGCACCGGCATGTCTCCATTCGATGCATGCGCGCGCGAAAGCTTCGGGGTTCTCGTGCCATACGGGGCCATCCTGAGTCTGGACCGGATCGCCTACGTTGGGACGCACCGTGACGGGAGTAGTCGCCGATGCAACCATCCTGGGCACCGCCGCGTTCGCGGCCGCAAGCGAACAGCAATTAACACCAACCGAGTTTGCGCCGTGTTTTTCGGCGTACAAAACGGCTGCCTCGATGTTGAGGCCATCGCCCAACAGGTCGCCTTTATCGTCAACGACAAAACTCACCAGGACAGGCATGCCGTCGGCGGCATCTCGGGCGCCGGCAAGCGTGGGCTGCAAATTACGGATAGACGTCACCGTCTCGATCAGCAGACCGTCAACACCAGCATTGAGCAAGGCGTGCGCCTGTTCGCGCGCAATGCCTCGGATTTCACGATACTCGACAGAGTCTTCGGCAAACCACTCAATACCGATCGGGCCCATCGAGCCCAGTAGCAGCTGAGGGTGCGCCTGGCGGGCATCGTCGACGGCCCCGCGATTGACCTCCGCCACGGACGGCGCAATCTGGTCGTGCTTGAGGGCATAGCTTGATGCCTGAAAGGTATTGGTAATGAGCACCTGCGCACCGGCGGCGACATACAAGCGATGGATACGAGAAACGGTCTGCGGCTCCGCCAGATTCCAAAACGCCGGTGGAATATCGGCGGCGTCGTACTCACTCAACAGAACACTGCCCATGGGGCCCTGCGCCAACAAGGTCTCGCTCGACAAGCGGCGCGTAAGTTCCTCGGCACCAAAGCGGTTGTAATAACTCGTATCCATATATATCCCGCTATTCCTCGACGCTGATTCCCTGCTTTTCGAGATAGGCGAGCCAGCGGCTCATCGTGTCCTCGGATAGCGCATGCTCCATCATGCAGGCCTCGGAATCGGCTCGCTCAAATTCGACACCGAGCTCCTGAACCAAAAACGTGCGGATGAGGCGATGACGGTACCAGATAGCCGTGCCAACCTCGCGGCCGCGATCGGTCAGGATTACCTTGCCATAGTGCGATTGCTCGACAAGCTCGGATGCCTTAAGCGCCGAAACCGCTTTATTGACCGATGCCTTGGAGACGCCAAGGCGCTGCGCGATGTCGACCGATCGCACGCCGTTGGTTTCCCCCTCTTCGCTTTCAATGCGAACCATGCACTCCAAGTAGTCTTCGTTCGCCACCGTCAGATGTAGTTCGCGCGAGCTATTTGTCGTATCCATGATCTTCCGTCCCTTCTGCATTCAATGGCTGATTCTACCCCATCCAAGCGTCGCGGTATGCCGTGGCATACCGTGCTAGAGTTCTTGTTGCACACGACGACCAAGATTGGAGCGGTCTTTATGGAAAACACCACCACGAACCCCGATGTCCTCGAGCGCTTTTTGCGCTACGTCCAGATCAACACGCAGTCCGAGGATGCAAACTGCGACCAGGTACCTTCGAGCGCCGTTCAGTTTGACCTTGCCAACGTGCTGGCTGAAGAGCTGCGCGAGCTTGGGGCGGAAGATGCCCACGTGACCGAGCATGCCTATGTCTGCGCGCATATCCCCGCAAGTGCGGGCGCTGAGGACAAGCCCGCCCTGGGCCTGATCGCCCATCTCGACACCACCGAAGTTGCACCGGGCGCCGGCGTGAAGCCGCACATCGTACACTACGAAGGCGGCGACCTGGTCTGCGGCACGGTTGACGGTAAGCCCGTTGCCATGAGTACCGCCAAGCTTCCCGCCCTGAACGACCTCGCGGGTGAGGACTTGGTCTGCAGCGATGGCACCACGCTGCTGGGCGCGGACGACAAGGCAGGCGTCGCCGAGATCATGTCGCTTGTCGCGCGTATCGCTCAGGACCCTTCTCTGCCCCATCCCGCACTCGGCATTTGCTTCTGCCCTGACGAGGAGATCGGTCACGGAGCCGAGCTGTTGGATATCGATACCTTTGGCTGCAAGTACGCCTACACGGTCGACGGCGGCCCCATCGGCGAGCTGGAGTGGGAGTGCTTTAACGCCGCCGAGGCGACCATCCGCTTTGAGGGCCAGTCCATCCACCCGGGCGACGCCAAGGGCCGTATGGTCAACGCAGGCAATCTGTTCTGCGACTTCAACGCGTTGCTCCCCTACGTGCAGCGCCCGGAGTATACGGAAGGCTACGAGGGCTTTTATCACCTTGAGGGCGTATCTGCAACCGTCGATCACGCTACGGCGCGCTACATCGTCCGCGACCATGACGCCGCCAAGTTCCAGCAGAAACTCGACCTTATTGATGCCGCCGCCTCGATGCTCAACCAGCGTCTGGGTGAGGAGCGCGTAACGGTCGAGATTAAGCAGCAGTATCGAAATATGGCCGAAATCGTTCGTGACTATCCCGAGCTTATTGATGTTGCCAAGGAAGCCTACCTTGCCTGCGGCGTTGAGCCCCAAGTGCTGCCGATTCGCGGCGGCACCGACGGCGCGCAGCTGTCGTTCCGCGGTCTGCCCTGCCCCAACCTTTCCACCGGCGGCTATTGCTACCACGGCGTCAACGAGTTCGTCCCGGTCAGTTCGCTCGTCAAGATGACCGACGTGCTCCAGGAGCTCGTCGCCCGCTTTGCATAAGCCTGGCCGCTCAAGCCTAAAAGACAAACCGCCCCGTCCTCTACAGAGGACGGGGCGGTTTTTGTACAGGGAGTGTCCCTAACTGCCGGCAGAAAAGGAACGTCCCCAAGTGCCGCAAAATGACGAGATCCACTCTCGCTTTGTGGGTAGTCATTGGGGACGTTCTTGTTTGACTAGTCGTTTAAGAACGTCCCCAATGACTACCCAACGACTAGTCCGGACCAAGGCAACGCCGATGTTTTGGCAACGACAGACACTATGACCCAATCCGAGGGCACTGAAAAGATAGGAGCCCCCGCTCGTGACCGCGGGTCGGGGCTGCGACAATGATGTTGAAGCGCCATAGGCGCAGCCGCGCCGCAACGAGGTTGGGAGGCTCCCATGCCAAAGTATTCTACCGCGTTCGGGATGGACGTCCACCTGAGGTCGACCACCGTCTGCGCCCTCGACGCGGACACCGGCGAGGCCGTGGCGAGGAGGTTCCCCGGCAACCCCTGGGGCGAGATCGCCGCCTGGATGGACGGGTTCCCCGGCCCGTCGCTCGCGGCCTACGAGAGCGGCTACCTCGGCTTCGCCCCGCAGAGGGAGCTCGCCGGGCTCGGCGTCGAGTGCGTCGTCGCCGCGGTCTCGAAGATCCCCAGGTCGGCCGCCGACTCGGCCTCCAAGAACGACAGGAACGACGCCGCCAGGATGGCCAAGGCGATACTCGCCCACGACATCTCCCCCGTATGGGTCCCCTCCCCCGAGGTCGAAGGCATCAGGGACCTCGCCGGCGCCTACGACGGGGCGACCGCGCGCCTGGCGACCGCCAAGCAGCGGCTGCTCGCCTTCCTCGCAAAGCGAGGGTTCGCCTACGGCGGCACCACGCCCGCCGGCAACCCGAGGAAGTACTGGACCTACGACTTCCTGAGGTGGCTCGACAAGGTCAGGCCGGAGGACGATGGCGGGGTCCGGACGCTCGCCGCCCTGAGGAACGAGGTCGAGGCCGCGGCGGAGGCCCGGGCGGACCTGCTCTCCGAGTACAGGGCGGCCGTGGATGCCAGCCCGATCGCCGCGGAGGTGGCCGCCCTCCAGTCGATCAAGGGCTGCGCCTTCGCGCTGGCCGCAGCCTTCTCGGCCGAGGTCGGCGACTTCACGAGGTTCCGCTCCGGAAGGCAGGTCACGGCCTACTTCGGCCTCGCGCCGAGTCAGAGGTCGAGCGGCGACTCCGTGCGGCTCGGAGGCATCAGCGGTGCGGGCAACGCGCTCGTGAGGAAGCTGGCCGTCGAGGGCTCATGGTGCTACGCCGCGGCACGGCACCAGCCGAAGCTCATGCCAAGGGACACGGGCGTGCCCCTCGAGATAAGGATGCACGGGAGGAAGGGGTCCGAGCGGCTCCTGCGGCGGCGCGAGGAGATGCTCGCCCGCGGCATGCCCCAGGCGAAGGCCAACGCGGCCACCGCGGCCGAGCTCGTGAGGTGGCTCTGGGCCCTCGGCATGATGTGCCGGGAGGGCGCGGAATAGACATAGCCCCCGTCCCGGCGAGCCGGGCGGCCTTCGGGGACACCCCCTATTTCGCTGTGCGCGCGGAGCCCTCCGCATGCGCCCCGACAGACTTGGGGAACCCCGCCGAAGGAATGGAGTGCGGGCCGACAGAACGGTATCCGCGGATATGAGACTGAGCCGAAGGCGTCGACGACATGCCGGGGGCGCACCGGGACGGGTTCAACGGCAGGCCCCGCCGACCGATTGCAAGCGGTCGG
>UQPT01000098.1:0-6192 GCA_900543045.1 uncultured Collinsella sp. | reverse complement strand
CGCAGACCAGTGTGGCGCCTTGTCCGCAGCTCCGAAGGAGCAGGACAAGGCGCCACACATGGTCGAGGACGTTCTGAAAACTAAGCCCGGACCCCGCCGGACAGGTCGCACTACTCGCAGAGCAGCTTAGCGATCTGGACGGCGTTGGTTGCCGCGCCCTTACGGATTTGGTCGCCGCAGCACCAGAAGGTGATGCCACGCGCGGCCTCGGGGTTCGAGATGTCGCGACGCACACGACCGACCCAGATCAGGTCCTGGTCGGACGTATCCATCGGCATGGGGAAGCGATCGTGCGCATCCTCGGCGCTCATGTCGTCAACCAGCTTGACGCCGGGAGCGGCAGCCAGCGCAGCACGAGCCTCCTCAACCGTGATGTCACGCTCGAACTCGAGCGTAATGCTCTCGGAGTGCGAGCGCAGCACGGGCACGCGCACGCAGGTGCAGTTCACGCGCAGCTCGGGCAGATGCATAATCTTGCGACCCTCGTTTTGCAGCTTCATCTCCTCGGAGGTAAAGCCCTCCTCCTTGACGCCGCCAATCTGCGGAATCAGGTTGCTCGCGAGCTGGGCGGCAAATGCGCGCGGCTCGGGAATCTCCTCGCCACGGCCCAGGGCGGCCAGCTGAGCCTCGAGCTCGGCCATGCCGGGAGCGCCGGCACCCGAAGCAGCCTGATACGTCGAGACGATCATGCGCTTCACGCCGGCGAGCTGATGCAGCGGCCAGGTGGGAACCAGGCCGATGATGGTCGCGCAGTTGGGGTTGGCGATAAGGCCGTGATGCCACTTGATGTCGTCGGCATTGATCTCAGGCACAACCAGCGGCACTTCGGGATCCATGCGGAAGGCGTGACTGTTGTCGACCACGACGGCGCCGCGCTTGACGGCCTCGGGCAGCAGCTCCTTGGCGATATCGTCGCCGGCAGCGCCGAGCACGATGTCGCAGCCCTCAAAGGCCTCGGGGCAAGCTTCCTCGATCACGATCTGCTCGCCGCGGAACTCAACGGTCTTGCCCGCAGAGCGCGCGCTCGCCAGCAGCTTGAGCTTACCGACCGGAAACTCCTGCTCGTTGAGGCACTCGAGCATCTGGGTGCCCACAGCTCCCGTCGCGCCCAAAATAGCAACCGTGTACTGTTTCATGCTTCCCCCTTTAAAGGTTATGGCTTTTGCCCGCACGCCAAGCAGGCCGATTATTGTTGCCAGTGTATACAAGAACGGGGCGGGCACGAAACCCGCCCCGTCGAAACGAAACCGAAACGAAACGCCCCGCCGTAGATTTTTGAGACATGACCCAAAAATCCACCGAGCAGTCGCTACTTTTTGAGCGCGGCCTGGATGGGATCGGCCGGCGCGGGAGCCTCCAGGTCGGAGACCTTCACAATGCCGTTTTCATCGGAGAAGGCACGGTAAATGGTCTGGATCGCCAGATCGAAGTCCTTCTCCTCCACGCCGATGATGATGTTGATCTCGTCGCAGCTCTGCGAAATCATACGCACGCTCACGCCCGCCTGGCCAAGCATGCCAAACAGGTGGCCAGAGATGCCGGCGCGACCGCGCAGGTTGCGGCCAACGGTAGCGATAAGCGCCAGGCCCTCGACAACCTCGATCTCGAGCGGCTCGACCTCCTGCTGAATGTCGCCCACGAGCGAGTACAGCGAATCGTGCACGTCCTGCTCCTGCACCACGGCGCCAAAGCGGTCGACACCGGTGGGCATGTGCTCGACGGAGACGTCATAGCGCTCGAAGACCGAAAGCGCGCGGCGCATAAAGCCGACACGGGGCTTGGTGCGGTCGCGGGCCACGTTGATGGCGACAAAGCCGCGCTTGCCGGTCACGCCGGTAATGATGGGCTCCGCCTCGCCCTCGTCGGCCGTCTCGCTAATGATGGTGCCGGGGTCCTGCGGCGCGTTGGTGTTCTTGATGACTAGCGGAATACCGGCCTCGCGCACGGGGAACACGGCCTCCTCGTGCAGGACGCTTGCACCCATGTACGAAAGCTCGCGCAGCTCCTCGTAGGTAACGCGCGCAATGGGCTGAGCCTCGGGTACGATGCGCGGGTCGGCAGAGTAGAAGCCCGAGACGTCGGTCCAGTTCTCGTAAAGGTCGGCGCCCAGGCACTTAGCCAGAATCGAGCCGGAAATATCGCCGCCACCACGGTCGAGCAGCTTGATCTGGCCCTCACGCGTCGCGCCGTAGAAACCGGGCATGACAAAGCCACCCTGCTGACCGTACTCCTGCACCAGCTCGGAGGTGCGGTTCATGCTGAGCGTACCGTCGTGATGGAACGCAACGACCGTCGCGGCGTCCAGGAACGGCAGGCCCAGGTACTCGGCCATCAGGCGAGCGGTGAAGTACTCGCCACGGCTCACGAGCTCCTCGGTGGAGTAGCCACCCGAGCGGGCACGCTCGGCAAAGGCCGCGAACTCCTCGCGGATGGGATAGGTGAGCTCCAGCTCGTCAGCGATATCAAAATAGCGCTGCCCAATGTCCTCGAGCAGCTCCTCGCACGACACGTGGTACTTAACGTGCGCGTTAACCAGGTAGAGCAGGTCGGTCACCTTGGTGTCGCCCTTAAAGCGGCGACCGCAGGCAGAAACCACCACAAAACGGCGGGCCGGGTCGGCATCGACGATGGCCTTGATCTTCTTAAAGTGTTCGGCGTCGGCGACCGACGAGCCGCCAAACTTGGCAATTTTTATCATGGCGTGGAGGTTACCTTTCTAAAAGCCTCTGCAAACCTGTTTTGCGCGCTCTGATACCATGGGTTCACCGATTGGGACCAAGGCATCCGAGGAGCAGTGTTATATGGGAACTTATCATAGTACACGAGGACGCACTTTATCGTGCTCAAGTAAGGTGGCAATCCGTACCGGCATCGCTCCCGACGGGGGTTTGTTTGTCTCGGACGAGCTCGGCACCCAGCAGGTCGATATCAGCTCGCTTGCAGATAAATCGTACTTTGAAATCGCTCAAGATGTGTTGGGAATGTTACTGAATGATTACACGGCCGAAGAAATTTCGGCGTGTGTCGACGAGGCTTACCGCAGCACGTTTGCGAGCGAAGAGGTCACGCCGCTCGTCAAACTCGACGCCGCACCGGGCGCCGATGCCCCTCAGACCTATGTGATGGAACTCTTTGGCGGCCCCACAAGCGCCTTTAAGGACGTCGCCCTGCAGATGCTCCCCCGCCTGATGGCCCGCACCTCTGCCAAGGACGGCGGCGCCGAGCGCATCATGATCGTCACCGCCACGTCGGGCGACACGGGCAAGGCAGCACTTGCCGGCTTTGCCGACGCTCCGGGCACGGGCATCACTGTCTTTTATCCCGAGGGCAAGGTCAGCCGCGTCCAGAACCTGCAGATGTCCACGCAGGAGGGCGACAACGTCGCTGTCTGCGGCATCCGCGGCAACTTTGACGACGCCCAGAGCGCCGTCAAGCGCATCTTTGCCGATAAGGAGCTTGCCGAGCGCCTGGAGGCCGCTGGCACCGTGCTTTCGAGCGCCAACTCCATCAATGTCGGCCGTCTGGTACCGCAGGTCGTCTACTACTTTGCCGCCTATGCGCAACTGGTGCGCGCCGGCGCCATCGAGGCCGGCGACGCCGTGGAGTTCTGCGTACCGACCGGCAACTTCGGCGATATCCTGGCCGGCTACTATGCCAAGCGCATGGGCCTGCCCGTCGCCAAGCTCATCGTCGCGAGCGACAAGAACAACGTGCTGGCTGACTTCCTGACCACCGGTGTCTACGACCGCAACCGTCCGTTCTACACGACCATCTCGCCGTCGATGGACATCCTCATCAGCTCCAACCTGGAGCGCATGCTGTACTTCCTGTCCGATGGCGACTGCGAGCTTGTTGCCGGCCTTATGGAGCAGCTGGCACAGACTGGTCGCTACGAAGTTCCCGCCGAGCTGCTGGCCAAGATCCAGAGCGTCTTTGGCTGCGGTTGGGCCAGCGAGGACGAGGTCCGCGCTGCCATCAAGAGCTGCTGGGACACGAACGGCTACGTGATTGACCCGCACACCGCTTGCGGCTATCACGTCTTTGAGCAGGTCGCTCCCGCCGAGGGCGCCAAGGCCCGCGTGTTGCTTTCGACCGCCAGCCCCTACAAGTTCCCGCGCGCCTGCTGCGACGCCCTGGGCCTCAACGTTCCCGATGATGATTTTGAGGCTATGCGTGTGCTCGAGCAGGCCACCAACACGGTCGCCCCGACCCAGCTCGCCGAGCTCGAGTCCAAGCCCGTCCGCTTCGAAGACGTCTGCGACGTCGATGAGATGGACAGTTACGTCGAGTCTGCAGCAAAAAAGATGACTACCAACTAAAAACCCCTTATAAGGCGCCGGCGAAAGCCGGCGCACCTTCTTTTTATTTAGCTTTCGGGATGATGACGAACATGCGAGCGGGTCTGGCCGTTTAGTTCGTCGCGAGTTCCGCACGAGCCGGAAAGCACTTAATGTGCTTTCCGAGCGAGCCAGGACTGCCCGAGCAGCGAACTAAACGGCCGGACCCGCCCAGGAGGACCCACATGATCAAAATCACCGTCCCAGCAACCAGCGCCAACCTAGGCATCGGCTACGACACCCTCGGCATGGCCGTCAGCCTCTACTCGCACTTCACCTTCGAGCGCGCCGACAAACTCACCATCACGGGCTGCCCCGAGGAGTTCCAAGACGAGAATAACCTGGTCTATGTGAGCTTTGTGGATGCGCTGGCCGCATGGGGCGAGCCGGCTTTCCCCGTTGCCATCGACATTCAGACTGACGTTCCCGTCGCTCGTGGCCTGGGTTCCAGCTCCACCTGCGTCGTCGCTGGTATCATGGCAGCCGCCGCGTTGACGGGCCACACCGTCGACCGCGCCGAGCTCGTCCGCATTGCCACCGAGGTCGAGGGCCATCCCGATAACGTCGCCCCCGCTATCCTGGGCGGTGCCGTCTGCTCCTTTACGCCGACCGATTCGCTCCCCCAGTGCCTGCGCTACGAGGTGAGCGGTCGCTTGCGTTTTATTACCGTGATTCCGCCCTATGAGGTACATACGAGCGAGGCGCGCAAGGTCGTGCCGCAGGAGGTTCCGCTCTCCACCGCCGTATGGCAGATGGGCCGCATTGCCGGTATGACGCGCGGTCTCGAGACCGGCAACCTCGACCTGATTGCCGCCGCCAATGACGACCGTATTCAGGAACCCTATCGTCGCCGTCTGATTCCCGACTACAACGCTGTGCGCGACACCTGCCTTAACGGCGGCGCCAAAACCATCTGGATCAGTGGTTCGGGCTCGACTCTCATGGCCGTGACTGACGACACCATCGTGGCAAAGTTCCTGCAGGTCAAGCTGCGTGAGCAGTTCCCCAAGTGTGATACGCATATTCTGACGTGCGACACCGAGGGCGCTCAAATCGAGTACCTGTAGACATCGCTGGTTAATCCTTTCGGGCCGCCCAAGGGTATCCCCTTAAAAACGTCCTCGCACTTGAGGCCCGCTTATCCTGCTCCTTCGGAGCTACGGATAAGCGGGCCTCGTGCTGACGCTCCTATTTGGCAAGGTGTTTTTTAGAATCCATTTTGCGCTCGGCCTCGAAGGCCCGCCTGTCCCAATCGAGCGGAAGTCCGGCCTCGACCCATGCCTCGTAGGCCCTCCTTATGGGCCTGAGCTCCCTTTGGCCCCTCTCCAGCATCGAGATGTACTTCTCGCTGGTTCCCAGTATGGACGCCGCCCTCGCCTGGCTGACCTTCGCCGCGCGCCTGGCCGCCACGAGCCCCGAGGCGTCCTCGGGCCTCCTGATCTCGTGCGGGTGCATCAGCGCCCGGTACGCCTCCCTGGCCACGTAGCGCTTGAGGCACCTCATGACCTCCCTGTCGCTCTTTCCCCGCCCCCTGGCCCTCTCGGCGTACTCGGCGGTCTCGGGGTCGCGCATGACCCTCTGCCTCGCGATCTCGTGCAGCGCGCTGTTCGCCTGCCGGTCGCCGCCCCTGTTGAGCCTGTGCCTCACGGTCTTGCCGCTCGAGGCGGGGATGGGGCAGGCCCCGCATATCGCCGCGAACGACGCCTCGGAGCGCAGCCTGCCCGGGTTGTCCCCGGCCGCGACCGCGAGCTTGGCCGCGCTCACGGGCCCGCACCCGTACATCGCCAGCAGCGCGGGGCAGTTCTCCTCCAGGGACGCCTCGATCGCGCGCTCCATGTCGAGCGCCGCGTCGCGC
>UQPT01000097.1:0-6207 GCA_900543045.1 uncultured Collinsella sp. | reverse complement strand
CCGCCGGCGAGGATGATGCCCTTCATTGGTTATAGCCTTTCCTTTCTTACGGCCCTGCGGCCGGCACGGTTTCCGAGAAGACGGGCGCAGCAGTCGACTCCGAAAGCGATGAACTCTGTCAGTCTCCCTTCCCGAAGAAGTTGCGAGGAGACCGCCTTAACGAGTCGACCGCCCTCGCCTATCTCGCTCGCGTGCATAAGGTCGTCTGAGTGCAACTCCAGGAACATACCTACAGCACGATTGCGCGCGAACTGCTGACTGGGAGTCAGATTGTGGGAGTGATAAACCTCGGCGCCCGGCTCATATGCGACCTTCAGGCCCGACGCTACGAACCTGGCGGCCATAAGCATGTCCTCATTGGTGTTGACATGATCGAATCCACCACATTCGAGATATGCGGTCCGTCGATAGGCAGAACAGGTGTCAGATGCAAAGAACGTTTTGATGCCGTATTTAGGGAGGTCAGACTTGCTGCGCACCGAGGGAGCGTTGGGATAGTTATAATTGCGCACGAGTTGCTCGAAACGCCTTGCATCCGCCTTGGGAAGTTGCCTACCAGTCACGAGCGCGATTGAATCATCGGCCAAGAAAGGCGCGACGAGCCTCTCCAGGTAGCGATTAGAAGCAGGTACCGCATCCTGCGTGAGAAAGCAAACGAACTCGCCAGCGCTACGCCTCAGAGCCATGTCGCGGGTTGAGCCGTGATTGAATTCCTTACGCTCTATGCGGACAAGGTTAACGCAGGGATGCTTAGCAACCTCGCCTACGGTACCGTCATCGGAGGACGAATCAACCACTAAGATATCTAAAGGCTGCAGACTCTGAGCCTCAATGATGTCCAATAGGCTGTCTATTTCGTCTGCTGCGTTCAATGTGGGAATTACTACGCTCAAGGAAGGGGTCGTCATTTCCCCCTCCTCATTGCTTTGAAGGTCTTAACAAATACGCGAGCATCAAGACCAAGCGACTGATGACGAACATAGAAGAGTTCGCGGGCCTGTCGCTGACCACTTCCCCAAGTCGAGTCATTACGATCCGTTGCGGCCCACCAGCCAGTAATGCCCGGCTTACAAGCAAGAACTTCGTCGCGAGCGTCACCGTACTCGTAGGTTTCTTCGAGCGTCACAGGCCTTGGTCCAATAACGGATAAATCCCCTATAAGAACGTTGATGAACTGCGGCAATTCGTCGAGTGAAGTGTGGCGTAGAAAACGACCAACGCGCGTAATGCGTGGGTCATCGTCAACCTTTTGTTCGCGCTGCCATTGCGCCAACTGCTCGGGAGTCATGTACTTCTCAGGATGCTCGTGAGCGTCAGAGACCATGGTTCGGAGTTTGAAGATATAGATAGGCTTGCCGCCCTTACCGACTCGTTTTTGACGGAAGAACGGCTTTCCAGGAGAGTCAATCTCAATGGCGACGCATGCAGCTACGACAGGGACGGCCAACACCGCACAGACACCAGCAGAAAACACAATGTCGAAGGCTCGCTTGAAGGCAAAGTAGACTGGCCCACCTTTCTTGGGGGCAGCAGCGTTGGGATCGGCAGCAGGCGCCCTATAACTTCCTGTCGCCACGCAACCTTGCGCCGGAGCAGGATTCTCCACGGGGAGAGGAAATTCCGTAGCAACAGGAGTCTGAGAGTCTGCCCGCCAATCCCTAACTTGACCAATCAATGCCGCATCCACGGGCACATCCTTTACATATTCTGTTTTATTTGACACGTTCTCTTCCAACACTACGTCCCCGACCCGAAGGTCCTCCTTGGTTTGAGCGACAATCGCCAGCAGCTAGGCGATCGCCTTTTTAAGGTTTCGCATTACGCGCTGCTCGGCTGAAAGCACGGCAAGGCCAACGCGCGTAGTTACGCGTCGGCCGCACAGGTCGAGCTCCAAATAAGCAGTGCTCTTGCGTCTGTTAATGGTTTTGATAAGGCCTTCGTGGCCCAGCAGCGGACCTGCCGTCACTACGACCTTGTCCCCGTCTTTTAGGGCCTCGCTCATGGGCACTACGCGGTCTCCCGCATGCGTAAAGCTGCCAATAAGCTGGACCTCTTCTTTTGCCAGCGGCACAAACTGGCCGTCCTGGGAAAGTACCCGGGCAAAGTCGTCCATGCGCAGCAGATACTGTTGCACGGTGCGGGGATCTGCCGTATCGCAGATGAGATAACCGGGAAAGAGCGGCTTGGTCGTGTTGACCCATTCGCCGTGTACTTTGATCTCGGTTTGAAATTGGGGATAAAAGAGCTCCTGCATAGCACCAGCCGGCACCATACGCTCGATGCGCTCGCGCATTACGTCTTCGCGACCGTTAATAACCTGGATCACATACCACACGAGCACCACCCCCTTGCTGTCTTACGTGTGGCTCACGGGGTTTGGGTATGGCTTCGCCAGGGCGCTTGTGCGCGAAGGCGCTCCATATTCAAACCCTGAGCCCAGTTAGACAAGCACGTGGCTCTGCCCCACCGTGAACGGTATGTACAAATGCAGCGCAGAGGTCACAGACACGTATCGCAAGAATGCCTGCAACCTCAGCTGGCTGCGTGCGAGCTAGTCAAGTGATTTCAAAACTGGACCGCACGCAAACAGCTGAAGGACTGCCGTGGTTTGCTGTAACAACTTATTGCACCTTCTAATGCGAACTAATAAATAACCTCAAAAGCAAGTGCAAAACGTGCATGGCAATCGATATTGGAGCTCGTGGTTTTTCTAACACCGCCGTTACGGCCGGATGCTGATCGACCCTGCGCTACGTGGCCTATTGGAGCCGTGAGCACAGTTGAACTCATGTAACGTTAGGTATCCTAGCACAAGCTGTTAGCGAAACTGATTTAGGCTGCGTTGGACAACATATCGTTCATTTAACGTGATAAAGGGGGTTGTTTTGGAATGTTGTTCACGTTGGCGCAGGTTATTGGGGTGCTGGCAATAATTGGAAGCGTTCCTGAAGCCCAACTGGAGCAGCGAGCTGCACTGGTAATTGAGTTTGGATAACAAACTATGTACAGACATGGGAAATAAATTGTGCAACTTTTTGTTGGTGTGGGTATCGGTTTGTGTGCCGAGGTGTTTTAGCATGAAAAAAGGCCATCGGAATACCGAAGGCCTTTGCATTCACGATGGTGGAGACGAGGGGGATCGAACCCCTGACCTCTTGACTGCCAGTCAAGCGCTCTCCCAGCTGAGCTACGCCCCCGTGACGAGGAGATACTATAGGGGAAGTTGGCGCGACGTGCAAGGACTTTTTTGGGTCAGACTATAAATGCCTATTGATATAGGTAAGCGATGGCAGTGCCGGCGTGGGCTTGGATCGTGGCTGTTGACCTGACGACGTTGCTGATGCCCGTGTCGGCCAACAAGCCCAGCGGGCTGTGGTCTAGCTCCCACTCCAAGCCATGTTCGCTTACCACCGTCCCAGGGGCTATGGCGATGATGGAGAACGTCTGGCCCTCGGCGCCTTCGATGGCCCACGATTCGCCTGCGCGAAGGATGCGGGAGACTACCTTGTCCTCGGCAATCCAGACTGGGGCGTCATCGTAGCCTGCGAGCAGGCCCAGTACGGAAAGCGCCATATCAGGACGGCCGCCGGTGGCGCAGGTCGCAACTACTTCGGCACCCGGCCAGCGACGACGGACGGAATCGAGTGCCAGCGCCAGATCGGTATAGTCCTTGTACGGGTCGTGGCGCTCTACTTCAAAGGCTTCGGCGGCATCGACCAACGCGCGGCCCGCATCGCTCACCGTGTCGGCATCCCCCACATAGACGTCGCAGCTCAGGCCAGCGCCCAGTAGCGCATCAAGTCCGCGGTCCACGGCGACAATGTGGTCGCACTCCCCTGCTAGCCTACGCAACAGATCCGCGCTCGCCACAACGGGCGAGCCACAGACCACTAATACCTTACAAGCCACAGCCCTCGCCTATCCCTCAAACGCAAGCACGCGGGCCAGATCCAGCTCCTCGTAGCAGTCGATAAAGATATCGCAGTTGGCGCGCACATCGTCGCGCTCCATACGGCCATGCGGGTCATAGATACCCACGCGCTTAAAGCCGGCGGAGCCAGAACTCTTAAGGCCAAAAACCGCGTCCTCAAACACCCACGCGCGCTCAAACTTGTGCCCGTGGCGCTCCTCCAGACGGCGCAGCGCCAACTCGTATACGTCGGGGAACTGTTTGGAGCGTCCTGCCTCACCCGTCGTGGTAACAAACTCCATGTAGGCATCGAGCCCGGCGCCCGCAAGCGCAGACTTAACGAGCTCGGCTGGCGTAGACGTGGCAACGCACATAGCAACGCCCGCCGCCTTCGCCTGCTCCAAAAATGCCAGGAGCCCCTCGCGCGGCGGCACCTTAGAGTAGCCATCGATCAGGATTTCGCTCAGCTCGCGATACAGTTCCTCGCCATTCGCTCCAATGCCCCAGGTGTCGTGGTATGCCTGACACTCGTCCTCGAGCGGCAAATGCTCAAACTGGGCAAAATCGTCGACCGTCACGTCAACTCCGTGGCGGTGCAATAACTCGGGCTGGGCATAGGCCCAAACGGGGGTGCTATTAACCAGTGTGCCGTCGCAATCGAAAATAAAAGCGACATTGGGAGCGGCGGTCTGGGACATAAATGTACCTTTCGATGTCAAATGGTAAACAACCTGCTAAAAACGTTTTACCAAACGTCAAACAAACAATCAAAAAACCCATATTGGTATAACTGTCAAGAGTTTTACCATCGCAATTCTGCCAGTGGTCTAAACATGGCGCTTACCGATTAAACGCCGCCCAAAAACCACTTTCCTTCATAAAAGTAACGTACAGGTGTTATCGTAGTTTCTGCCGAAAGTTCCACCGAGCACGCGAGGTGGAACGAATCATAGAACTATCGCCGTCCCTTCGATTCGTGCAGCCTTGGACCTTTCGCATCTAGTCACCAAGGCAACACGCTGCCGCGTCATGATGGGATCAAACGTGAGCGATACAAAGCTAAAGCCAACGGCTAAAAAGCCCGCAACCCGTAAAGCCGCCCCGCACGCACCGGAGCTCACCAAGGACGATGTCTATCTATTTGGCATCGGCACGTGGGAGCGCAGCTGGGAAAAGATGGGCGCGCACCCCGACACGCAGAACCGTACGCGCGGCTGGCGCTTTTGCGTTTGGGCGCCCGATGTAAAGAGCGTGCATGTCATTGGCGAATTTAACGACTGGGATGAAGAAGCCAACCCGCTGGTGCCCGTGCATACGAGCGCTATTTGGGAAGGCTTTATTCCTGGCGCAGAACAAGGTCAGCTCTATAAGTATCTCATCGAGACCAACGAGGGCGAAAAGCTCTACAAGGCCGATCCGTATGCCTTTAAGGCCGAGTGCCCTCCGGGAACGGCGAGCGTGCTGTGGACCCTCGATGGCTACAAGTGGAACGACGCCGCATGGCTCAAGCGCCGCGCTGGCCACAATCACATGTCACAGCCGTTGAACATCTACGAGGTGCATATTGGCTCGTGGAAGCGCCACGGCGATGCGCCGCAGGGCAAGCCGGACGAGTACGGCAATTACCCCGGTCCCATGGATCCCTTCCCCGCGCAGCGTGGCGAGTTCTACACCTACGACGACCTGTCGGTGGAGCTCGTGGACTACGTGCGCGACATGGGCTACACGCATATCGAGGTCATGCCGCTCATGGAGCATCCCTTCGATGGCTCCTGGGGATACCAGACGACCGGCTACTATGCCGTCACGTCGCGTTATGGCGACCCGCAGCAGCTCATGCACTTTATCGATGCGTGCCACGAGGCAGGCATCGGCGTGATCATGGACTGGGTGCCCGGCGGTTTTTGCGCCGACTCCCACGGCCTTGCCACCTTTAACGGCCACATGCTGTTTGAGCACGAGATTCACCCCAACTGGGGCACGCACAAGTTCGATTTCGCCCGCGGCGAGGTCCGCTCCTTCCTGGTTTCCAACGTGCTGTACTGGCTCGAGAACTTCCACGTTGACGGCATTCGCATGGACGGCGTGTCCAGCATGCTGTACCTCAACTTTGGCATCGACGATCCCGGCCAAAAGAAGTTCAATAAGTACGGTACCGAGGAAGACCTGGACGCCAGCGCATTTATCCGCCAGGTCAACTGCGCCGTGGAGGCCCACTTCCCTGACGTGATGATGATGGCCGAGTAACTTTGCACCCAAATTATTCTAATTTAAATTATAAATATCGTGGCTGAAAC
>UQPT01000096.1:0-6622 GCA_900543045.1 uncultured Collinsella sp. | reverse complement strand
GGAGAGGCGGGTCATCTCTTGCGGGAGATGGCCCGCCTTTTTGTGTCGTGTGCTGGTGCGCTTGCCCAAAACCACCACGAAGGCGCCCGTCCCCTTTGTGGTGGTTTTCGCTATCATGGAGAACGTTGAATTTCTACGAAGGAGCAGGGCATATGGCGATTCTTTTGGGATGCGATTCCGTCAGCCTAGAGTTTCCCACCAAGCATATTTTCGATAGCGTGACGCTCGGCGTGGGCGAGGGCGACCGCATTGGTATTGTCGGTAAAAACGGCGACGGCAAGTCGACGCTGCTGAGCGTGCTCGCCGGCACGCTGGAGCCCGATGACGGACGCGTGACGCACCGCCGCGGCATCACGATCGGCCTACTCGGCCAAAAGGACCAGCTTGTCGATACCGATACCGTGCATCATGCCGTTGTGGGTGACGCCCCCGAGTACGAGTGGGCGTCGAGCCCCCGTACGCGCCAGATCCTCGCCGGCCTCATTAGCGATGTGCCCTGGGAGGGCATGGTAGGCGAGCTCTCGGGCGGTCAGCGCCGCCGCGTGGACCTCGCGCGCCTGCTGATCGGCGACTATGACGTGCTCATGCTCGATGAGCCCACCAACCATCTGGACATGCGCACCATCAACTGGCTTGCGCGTCACTTAAAGGCCCGCTGGCAGCGCGGTCAGGGCGCGATGCTCGTGGTCACGCACGATCGTTGGTTCTTGGACGAGGTCTGCACCAGCATGTGGGAGGTTCACGACGGCCAGGTCGATCCCTTCGAGGGCGGCTATTCGGCATATATCCTGCAGCGCGTGGAACGCGACCGCATGGCCGCGGTTACCGAGGAGCGCCGTCGCAACATGGCACGTAAGGAGCTCGCGTGGCTGAGCCGCGGTGCCCAGGCGCGCTCCACCAAGCCCAAGTTTCGCGTGGATGCCGCTCGCGAGCTGATCGCCGACGTGCCGCCCGTGCGTGACGAGCTGGAGCTCAAGCGCCTGGCCGTGAGCCGCCTGGGCAAGCAGGTTATCGATGTGGTCGACGTGGACGCCGGCTATGCGGATACCGATGGCGCGCCCAAGCAGGTGCTCAACGACGTGACCTGGCTCATTGGTGCGGGCGACCGCTATGGTCTTTTGGGCGAGAACGGCGCCGGCAAGTCGACCTTGCTCGACGTGATCCAGGGCAAGATTGAGCCCACGCGCGGCCGTGTGAAGATTGGCCAGACGGTGCGCTTTGGCGTTCTGTCGCAGCAGCTCGAGGAACTCGAGCCCTACATGGGTGACACGATCCGCGAGGTGCTCGGCAACTATAAGAAGTACTACGTCATCGACGGCAAGGAGACTTCGCCCGAGAAGCTTTGCGAGCGCCTGGGCTTTACGACACAGCAGCTCTGGAGCCGCATCGGCGATCTTTCGGGCGGCCAGCGCCGTCGCCTGTCGCTGCTGCTGACGATCCTGGACGAGCCCAACGTGCTTATCCTGGACGAGCCCGGCAACGACCTGGATACCGACATGCTCGCGATTGTCGAGGACCTGCTCGACGGCTGGCCCGGCACGCTGATCCTGGTGACGCACGACCGCTTCTTGATGGAGCGCGTGACCGACCAGCAGTGGGCGCTGCTCGACGGCCACCTGACGCATATGCCCGGCGGCGTGGACCAGTACCTGCGCCTGTGCAACGCTACCGCCGAGGGCGAGCCCGTGGGTGCGCCGAGCGCCAAGACCGGCACGTTTGACACCGGTGCCGCGGCGGCTGCGGCCGAAAAGCCCAAGTCGAGCGGCCAGCCCAATGGCCTTTCCAACGCCGAACGCCAGAAGCTTCGCCGCGAGGTGAGCTCGCTCGAGCGCAAAATGGAGACGCAGCGCGCCCGCGTTGAGGAGGCCGAGGCAGCAATGGCCCAGGTCGATCCCACCAACTACACGGCGCTGGGCGAGCAGCAGGCAAAGATCGACGAGGCCCACGCCGCCATGGACGAGTTGGAGATGGCGTGGCTCGAGGCGAGCGAGAAGCTCGAGGGCGAGGAGTAGGCGAGGATGATCAAGGCCGCGTTTTTCGATATCGACGGTACGCTGCTGAGCTTTAAGACCCATCGGATTCCGGCGTCGGCGCAGCAGGTGCTCGACAGCTTTCGCGAGCAGGGGATCGCGTGCGTGATCGCCACGGGTCGCCCGACCTATCAGATGCCCGATTGGCTATTCGATCTTGGTTGGGATGCGTACATTACGCTTTCGGGCCAGCACTGCTTTGATGCCGAGGGGGTTTACCGCAGCTGCCCGATCGATCCGGACGACGTCGCGGTGATCGTGGACCAGGTGGCCGAGGGGCGCTACGACTCGCTGTGCATGCAGGGCGAGAACTCGTTTGTGAACCGCCTGTCCGAGCGCGTGGTGACGGCCGGTAGCAACGCGGGAATCGTCTACCACGAGGAACCGTTTGAGCACGCTTTTGACGCGCCGGTTTACCAGTTCTGCGCCTTTGTGGACCCGGCCGACGAGCATATCGTGACCGATGCGGTGTCGCATTCGCTCACTACGCGCTGGTGCGATCTGTTCTGCGACATTATTCCGGCAAACGGCGGCAAGGACCTGGGTGTGGCGGCGACGCTGGAGCGCCTGGGCATCGACGCGAGCGAGGCGATTGCCTTTGGCGACGGCGAGAACGACCTGTCGATGTTTGCCGCCGTGGGCACGAGCGTGGCCATGGGCAACGCGCAGGATACCGTGAAGGCCGCGGCGACCTACGTGACGACCGCCGTGGACGACGACGGCATCTACAACGCCGCCAAACACTTTGGCCTGCTGTAGCTGCGGATTCGGCATCTGGGGACGTTCCTTTTCTGCCGGCAGCTGGGGACACTCCTTGCGGGGCGTCCCCATTTTGTTTTCGTCCCGCATGTTTTGTGAAACACGGCTAACTTTTAGGCAAAGTAGTAAGACATGGGCAACTTTTGCGGTAAAGTAAATCAAGCAAAAGTATCCAAAGGCTAACTAGAAGCCATCGCGAAAGGCGGCCCATGGCCCTACGTGAATCCGGAGAAGACTATCTCGAATCGATCTACGTTCTGTCGGAACGTCAGGGCACCGTGCGCTCGATCGACGTTGCCGAATACTTGGGCGTAACCAAAGCAAGCGTCTCTAAAGCCATGGCGGCCTTGGAGAGCACCGGCTACGTGGAGATGGGCAAACGCGACGTGCATCTGACGGAACGCGGTCTTGAGGTTGCCCGTCAAATGTGGGAGCGCCACTGCTTTTTTGTAGGGCTGCTAGAGGATGCAGGCGTAACGCCCAAGGTCGCGTCGCAAGAGGGCTGCCACATGGAGCACTGCCTGAGCGAGGAGAGCTTCGAGAAGCTGAGGGCGATGCTGGGACGGGACAACGACCGGGACCAGTAGCCCCGCCAACCAAGTCCAACTCAGACAAGGAACCCCGCCAGCAAGCGATGCCCAAGAACCGCCAGCAACGTTACCGCAGGCCGGGACCGGGCTTGGTTTTTGAAAACACTCCGCAGACCAGAAGCGCCCCCGTTCGTAGCTCCGAAGGAGCAGAACGGGGGCGCTTCATTGGTCGAGGACGTTTTCAAAACCAAGCCCGGTCCCGGCCGGAGGGACCACAGGCGCTACAGGTTCTTGACACCCATCGCGCGCATGGCGTTCAGGATGGCGATGATCGCCACGCCTACGTCGCCAAAGACGGCAAGCCACATATTGGCGATACCCAGCGCTGCCAGCACAAGGATCAGCAGCTTAATGCCCAGCGCAAAGATTATGTTCTGCCAAACAATCGACATGGTCTTGCGCGCCACGCGGATCGCGCGGGAGATGTTGGACGGCTTGTCGTCCATCAGCACGACGTCTGCCGCCTCGATTGCGGCGTCGGAACCCATGGCACCCATGGCAATGCCAACGTCTGCGCGGGTGAGCACAGGAGCGTCGTTGATACCGTCGCCGACAAAGGCGAGCTTGCCCTTGCCACTTTCGGCCGCGAGTAGCGCCTCAACGCGCTCGACCTTGTCGCCCGGCAGGAGCTGCGCGTGGAACTCGTCGAGACCGAGTTGCTTGGCCACAGACGCTGCAACCTCCTCGCGGTCGCCCGTGAGCATGACGGTGCGGTTGATACCGGCGGCATGCAGGTCGCGAATCGTTTGCTCCGCATCGGCCTTAACGGTGTCTGCAATCACGATGTGGCCGGCGTACACGCCGTCAACGAGCACGTGGAGGATCGTGCCGACAACCTCACAGTCCGGTGCTTCAACGCCGGCCGCGGCGAGCATTTTGGCGTTGCCAACGACGACGTGCTTGCCGTCGATGGTTGCCGTCACGCCGTGGCCCGCGTCGTTGGCGGAGTCGCTCACGCGCTTGGGGTCGACCTCGCCCTGGTAGGCGTCGCGCACGGACTGCGCGATGGGGTGATCGGAGAACGACTCAGCAAGGGCTGCGACTTCGAGCAGCGACTGCTCGGTATAGCCAGCCTCGGGGTGCACCGCGACGACTGAGAACGTGCCGTTGGTGAGGGTGCCCGTTTTGTCGAAGACGACGGTGTCCACGTCGGCGAGCGTCTCGAGGTAGTTGGAGCCTTTGATGAGAACTCCCAGTTTGGACGCGCCGCCGATGCCGCCAAAGAAGCTCAGCGGAACGCTGATCACGAGCGCGCACGGGCAGCTGACGACCAGGAAGGTCAGGCCGCGCAGGATCCAATCGGACCAAGCGCCAGTCACCAGGCCGCCGCCAAGCGCGAGCACCGCGGCAGCGCCAGTGACGGCGGGCGTGTAGACGCGGGCGAAGCGCGTGATGAAGTTCTCGGTGCGCGCCTTCTTTTCGCTGGCATTCTCTACGAGTTCCAGGACGCGCGCGACGGTGGATTCGCCAAACGGCTTGGTGGTGCGCACGTGGATGAGGCCCGTCATGTTGATGCAGCCGCTGATGATATCGTCGCCGGACTTGGCGGGGCGGGGGACTGACTCGCCCGTGAGTGCGGCGGTGTCGAGCTGGGTTTCGCCCTCGACGATGACGCCGTCGATAGGCACGCGCTCGCCGGGCTTGACCACGATCACGGTGCCGACGGCGATGTCATCGGGAAAGACCTGTTCGAGTGCGCCGTCGGCTTGCTCGACGTTAGCGTAGTCGGGCGCGATGTCCATCATGGCACTGATCGACTTGCGGCTCTTGCCCACGGCGTATGCCTGGAACAACTCGCCGACCTGGTAGAACAGCATGACAGCGGCGCCTTCGGCCATGTGCGGGTCGGTGTCGGGGAAGAGCACCATGGCAAACGCGCCGATGGTCGCGACGGCCATGAGGAAGCTCTCGTCGAAGGCCTTGCCGCGGCGGATGTTATTGAATGCCTTTTGCAGTACGTCGTAGCCGGCAATCAAAAACGGCACGAGGAACAGCACAAAGCTGGCGTAGATGTTGCCGGGCTCCCCAAATGCGATAGTGAGGGCGCCGAGCTCGTCGAGGGCATAAACAACGGCAAAAATGCCCAGTGCTACCAGGATGCGGTTGCGCTTATGCTCAAGGGACTCTTTCTTCTTGCGCTTCTTCTTTTTCTTTTTGGAATCGGCGGCCGCCATGATTCAAACCTCCCATTTGAGTGTATGAACACTTGCTCATATAATTTCGCGAGCAAAGGCCGCGGCAAGCGCGGCCTTACAGGTCAACGTATGCGCGGGTTAGAGAATGATCTCGCAGTCCGGCTCGGCATCGGCGGTGAACTCAACGACGCGGTCCAGGACCTCGTCGAACTCGGCGTCGTCGGCCTCGAGCGTCAGCTTCTGGGTCATAAAGTTGACCGAAACGGACTTGACGCCATCGAGCTTAGCCAGCTCGTCCTGAAGTTCACGCGCGCAGTTGGCGCAATCGATCTCGTCGAGCTTAAACTGCTTTTTCATGGTGGGTTCCTTTCCCTGTGTTAGCGGTCTGGGTGCCGGCCGCGCTGATACCGTGGTTGATTGCTATTCGCAGATATGGCTCATGCCCTGGTTAAGCATGGTGTAGACGTGATCGTCGGCAAGCGAGTAGAGAATGTTGCGGCCGTCGCGGCGGAACTTGACCAGGTGCGACTGCTTAAGCGTGCGCAGCTGGTGCGACACCGCAGACTGCGAGGTCGCGGTCGCTTCGGCGATGTCAGCCACGCAGAGCTCGCGACCCATGAGGGCATAGAGAATCTTGATGCGCGTGGTGTCGCTGAAGACCTTGAACAGGTCGGCAAGGTCGTAGAGAAGCTCCTCGTCGGGAAGGTCCTCGGGCGAGCAGGTGGTGGGGACGATCAGCTCGGTGGCCTCGATGCCAGTCTTTGTTTCATCAGCGTGGCTGCTCATTGCAACATCCTTTCATATGAACATGCGCTCATATAACTTACTTCCGATTATATGAGCGCATGTTCATATGTCAATACTATTTACGTTAATTTCGATGACTGCTTGCCGCCTCTGCGATTTTCTGCGGGTTGGGAGACATCGACGCAATGCTCGCCAACATATTTCGAGATGTTCGGCCAGCATGCTAAGAAAGCCACCTTGAGAAGCATTAGAACTGTTCATATTTGTACTTTATCGTGTTAAATACCGCGAGAATCAGTTCTTCCTCGGTACCGTCAAGATTCTTTCGCAAATTGATCGAGGCGGCCTCGGCCCCGCCTTG
>UQPT01000095.1:0-6793 GCA_900543045.1 uncultured Collinsella sp. | reverse complement strand
GCACGGAGAGCACATTAAGTGCTCTCCGGCTCGCGCGGAACTCGCGATCGACCTTATATATTTGCCCTCCCCGGGGCTCCCGCACAACGGGACCTCAGTTGGGTTCTATCCCGGTTGCAGTTGCTTCGCTCCTGCACCACTTGGCTGGTGCGGCGGTTTGGCGTTGGAACAGTTCTTTTTCTGATATATGCTTGTTGCGGCTCTTCTTTTGGGAGGAGCCGCTTTTTTGTTGTGAAGGGGATGGCCCGTGGCTGATGGTGTAATTCAATCTGAGCTGCTTTCTGCGGATTGGAATGGCGAATGGATGCGTCTGCAAGCTGATCGGCGGCGGGCTGATGATTCTTTTGAATGGGATAAGCGGGCTCGGCATTTTCGGCCGTTGGAGACTGCCCCGTATGCCCGGGACTTTATGAAGCTGTTGGCGTTAAAGCCTGGTGAATCGGTGCTTGATATGGGGTGTGGGGCTGGGTCGATTGCTATTCCGCTTGCTCAGGCTGGGCATCCTGTGATTGCTGCTGACTTTTCCCCTGCCATGTTGGGCACGCTTGATGCTGGCATTGAGTACTATGGGCTCGAGGATCGCATTACGCCGCTTGAGCTTGCCTGGGACGATGATTGGGATCTGGTTGGGCCGGTTGCCAAGGCTGTTGATGTTGCCTTTGCCAGTCGCTCTGTCACCACGACCAACCTAAAAGGCGCGCTTGCCAAGCTCGACCGTACGGCTCGTCGGCGTTGTGCAGTCACGATGGTCGCCAACTCCAGCCCGCGCTATGATCTGCACTTGATGAACGCTATCGGCGCCTCGGTTACCTGCAGCAATGGCTTTGTGTACGCCTTCAACATCCTCATTCAGATGGGTGCCCTGCCGCAGGTCACGTACTTTGAATCGCCGCGTCGCGATACCTTCGACAGCCTTGAGGCAGGCGTGGCGGACTTTTCCCGCATGCTTGAGCATGGCAACGAGGATAAGGTCGACCGTCTGCGCGACTACATCGCCCAACACATGATCGAGAATCCCCATGCCGGTGAGCCGGGCTCCAAGGGCGTGTCGCAGGGGCGCTATATGCTCGACCATGTCCGTAAGGTTCGCTGGGCGTTTATTGCATGGGAACCGGTCTCTGAATCCCGCTCGTAGCCCGTTCACAGCCTGCGCTGCCCATCACCTCGGCATCCGCATTCTTTTTGAACTGGGCAAACACGCTCCACACCGCGCCGTTCCTGCGCTATCGTGGGACAGCTCACGTAGATTAAGGCCCCGTCGCGGGGCGCCCCATACATAGAAAGCGAGAACCCATGGCACTGACAGGAGCCCAGGTCAAGCAGCTTCGCAGCATGGCCCATCACCTCAACCCCGCCATCATCATCGGTAAGTCCGATGTCAACGAGGGCACCGTCGAGCAGACGGTCGCCTACCTGGAGAAGCACGAACTCGTTAAGTGCTCCGTGCTCGATGGCTCCAGTCTTTCCGCCCGCGAGGCCGCCGAAGAGCTCGCTGAGCGTTGCCACGCCGAGGTCGTCCAGGTCATCGGCCGCAAGTTCTCGCTGTATCGCGAGTCCTCGCGCAAGGACATCGAGAAGATCAAGCTCGTCTAAGAGCCAATGATCCGGCGAGCCAACACATAGCAAGCTTACGGGTGCCCAAGTACTTCGGGCGCCCGTTTTTTATCGCTCGACCAGCACGCGATTGAGCCGCCCCTCCACCAAGCGCTCGTATAGACGCCGCGTCTCGGGCTCGGGCACGCCATTGACCTGCTCCCTTAGATGGTGCATATGCCCGCTGTACAGCTCGACGATATCGCGCCGCCGCCCCGCCGCACTGTAGACGCGCATGGCGCAGCGCACCATATCCTCACGCGCTGTTTCCTGCCGAAGCCCCGACTCCGCCAGCCAAATCGCCGACTGCAAATCGTTTTCTTCTAGAGCGGCATTTGCTCCCTTAATCATGCAATCGATGTACTTTGACTGCATAATGCGTCGCATACGCAAAAAGTAGGTGGGGTTACAGCCATTGGGAACATACAGCGGTCCGGCATAAAGCTGCTCAATCTTAAGGCACAGCTCAACTAAATGGGGCCCGCGCGCACCCGTGCGATTTCCCAAAACCTCGCGGCTTATCTGGTCAAACAGCCGTACATCGGTCTTGACGTAGTCGCCGTTGAGTCCGATGCATTCATTTTGGATGAGCACACACGACTTGCCATCCGGCGTCGGTCCCAAAGCCGACCGCAAGCGCGATATCGTCGAGTACAGGTTGTTGCGGGCGCTATTGAACTCGGCATGGGGCCACAACTCCATGGCCAGCGTCTCACGATCGACGAGCGCATCCATGCCCAGCGCAAGCCGCTCGGCAAGTGTCGCCGCCTTCTTGCGGCGCCACATTTTGTCCGTGATGGGAAACCCGTCGCGCTCGGCGCGAAACGCACCAAACATGCGAATCTCGATATGGTCAATGGTATCAACGGCTTCAACCTCGCCGGCCTGGAACAGGCGCTCGCCCTCCCCTTCCAAATCGTCGCGCAGCGAGTACCGCGACAGCTCGCGCACGGGAAGCTTCTTGCGAATCCTGGTCGCCGGCTCGCCCAGACAATGCATGGCAAGGCGCGCAAAGAGCCGATACGATGGCTCCAGAATCCCCGCACGATTCATGGACATCCAGGCCGCAAGATCGCTGTCTCGGCCCGCACAGGCCAAATGCAGCGCCACCATCCAGGCCTCCGCTCCACCAACCTGCGTCTGGCTTATATCGAGCAACTCCGCTTCCTCACGTACCGAAACCATCGAGGTGTTACGCAGATACGCCGCGCGCTCCAGCAGCAATGCGTTATCGCGCATGTACGCAATCGACTCTTCGGCAAGTTTGAGCACTTGGACCGCACGGAACTTTGCATTAACCGGCCGTCCCTCTGCCAGCGACTGCCAGCCTTCTAGCAACAGGCCAAACAGCTGAATCTGGTTATCGCGCATGCGCACGGCAAAACGATCGAGCTCGTTGAACGCCGCGTCGTCGGTTACCGGCAGGCCGGAAAGGAGCCGCCGTGCCGCCAGCACCATGCGCACCCAGATAGCCATCGCCTTAAGCCCACGTACGTCGAGCGCCTCCCGCACCACCGTCATCTCGTCGTCGCGCTCGTCGGTTCCCGCAAACGACCCGTCAAAGAGCTCCACCAGCATGCTATCGGCCCGTATAACAATCCCCGCGATGTCGAGCTCGCAGTCGTAGGCCTTGCTCGTTTTGAGCTGCTGTAGAACGCCGCCGTCATCTCCCCGCTCGGTCAGGCAGCGCTTGACCTCGATATGCGCAGACAACATATTGAGCGCGGTATGGGATGTCTCGATTTCTGGCACGGCCAGGTTCGTAGGAAGCCCAAGCCCGTTGTCCCCATAGCAAACAGCCGTCAGTGTCTGGGCCACCCTCCATGAAACAGGGTCTATTTCGCAGGCCGCCCGTTCGCCCCCGCGCTCGATGACCGATGCCATATAGCGAGCGAGCTTTGTATTGGACACGCTGACCGCTGCCAGATATACGCCAAGCGCCTCGGCAGGCGTTGGCTCTGGAGCCGGATCCTCGGCATCGATCGTGCCCAGCGCTGCTCGGCAGATATCGGCCCCGTGCCCCGTCAGAGCCAGATCGACCCCATACTGCCCAGCAAGTTCAAGGACCGCATCACGGTCCAAAAAGGCGTCCGCCAGGCCCATCGCCGCATCGCATCTACCCGCCTTAAGCAAAATCCGGGCCGCCCTCGGAACAAGTTCGGGGCGAACCTCGGCCGCCAACTTGCGCAAGCGCAAGCGTCCGTTATCCTCCGTGCCCAGACACGTAAAACTCCGCTCGGCGGGATCCAAGCCAAAGATCGGGTAGTCGCGTACAAAGTAGGACTGGTCGACCATCGATAGCCTCACCCCGCAAGCCTCGAGTTCTGCGATATTGCCCTCGCCCATCAAAATCATGAGACATGCCACGCAAAACAGTGCATTATTGTCGAGCGAAGCCAGATCGACAAGTGCCGCGCCATATACGTTGACAATCTCGTTTTCGAGCAGACCGGCTACGTCGCCTTGGCCATACAGACCCGTCTGCAATGCCGAAACGAGCTCGGGCACGCCCTGCGTGAGCTGATAAAAGTCGAGCGATGTGCTGATCGAAAACGCCGATGCCCACGCCGAATACTCATAGGCATGCACCTTGAGCATCTGCGCATTGATCTTAACCGAATCGCCCAGCCCATGAATCAGTTGACGATTTGAAGGACGGCAGGAGATAAAGACCCCTACCCCCATAGCGCGCAGGCCGCGAATCCTGTCGATGAGGTCTTCGGTATCGTGCTGATCGAGGTTTGGCACATTATCAATCGCGATAAGGGAGTGCGGTTTGTCTTTGAGTTCTTCGGTAACCACCTCGAGCTGCATAAACACCTCGCGCCCAGTGGCGCGATCGGCCTCGATAATCCGCACGGGGCCTCGCGTCGGGTCGCATTTAACCTCATGGGTGTACTGCAGCAGTACCGAGGTCTTCCCAAACCCGTCGGGCGCATAGAGAACCACGATGCCGGCCTTTCGGCCCTTGGCGAGAAGCTCATTCATCAAGCGTTCGCGTCGCACCATATAGCCTCCGCCCAGCGGCATCAGCTCGAGGTCGTCTATACTGTCCAAATCGTTTACCATGCCCGCTCCTCAACTCGACCGTATGGACACTGTAACCGCAAGACCATACAAGCCGCGCTATGAATAGAGCGACCTTGTGTTCTAGGTTGTCTTTTGGTACGCAAGCGGCAAGTTTTTGTACAGCGAGGGCCGATTGTTATTAATCCCCCGACTAATCGGTCTTTAAGCAGGTAAATGAGCTTGTCAGCTTGTCCCATCTAAACGGCAGTGTAACGCAAATGAACAAGGTTCAGCTATGTCATTCAACTCGCCTAGCACCCGCTACCGTCTACGACCTTTTAGTGGCATTTTTGCATAGAATCTGGTATGGAATGAATCAAGCTGTTGGGCATCCGGCATTCGTCAAGCTTGCGGCAAGATTTTGGTCAAGCGGGCGGAGAGGGATAATCAGAACCACCCTTAAAAAGGGTGGTTTGCTCTTAGGGTATAACCCACGGGCCCCGGGCTCGCGTCTAAAGGCGCGGGCCCGGACTTCGTCCAGGCCTAGTGCATCTTGACCCGTGGCGCGCCGGTCGAACCGGCAGGATCACCTCCTCTTGAAGGGGTCCTCGTACTCCTTCACGCTCAGCTTGTCCAGCGCGATGTCGTGGGACTCCTGCTCCCTGATGTACTTGGCGATCGTCGCCTCGTTCAGGCCGACGGTGGACACGTAGTAGCCCTCCGCCCAGAACTTCCTGTTGCCGAACTTGTACTTGAGGTTGGCGTGCCTGTCGAATATCATCAGCGAGCTCTTCCCCTTCAGGTAGCCCATGACGCTCGCGACGCTGTACTTCGGCGGGATCGCCAGCAGCACGTGCACGTGGTCGGGCATCAGGTGCCCCTCGATTATCTCGATCCCCTTGTACTCGCACAGCTTCCTGAGGATCTCCCCTATGTCGCTCCTGATTTGGTTGTAGATCACTTTGCGCCTATACTTCGGCGTGAACACGATGTGGTACTTGCACATCCACTTCGTGTGGGAAAGGCTGTAGGCCTTCTGGGCCATGGCGACCACCCCTTCGACTCGAATTCTTGACGGCCTGAACAATCGTCAATATCGGTCGGAGGGGTGGCTTTGTAAAGCCGTTTGTCTCCACCCGCGTAGCGGGTGGTTTAAAGCTGGGCGCTGCGCGGCCAGCAGACTAAAGTCTTGAAAAACAAAAAGGCCCCCGCAAAGCGGAGGCCTTAGGCAAGGCTATGTCGAGATGCAGGATTCGCGCTACTCGCAGAGCGAAAGGGCGGCCTCGTCGGCAACGACAACGCAGTTGGTGTGCAGCTGCAGGATCGAAGCCGGGCACGCGGGCGTAACCGGACCATAGCACATGTCATGCACGGCCTGAGCCTTGGCCTCGCCGTTGGCGACGACTAGGATCATGCGGGCATACATGATGGTCTGGGTACCCATGGTGTAGGCCTGACGGGGAACATCGTCGATGCTGTCGAACAGGCGGCTGTTGGCCTGAATGGTGCTCTCGGTGAGGTCGACGCAGTGCGTGCCCTTGGAGAAGTGGTCATCGGGCTCGTTGAAACCGATGTGGCCGTTGTTGCCAATGCCGAGCAGCTGCAGATCCGGGTAACCGGCGGCGGCGACGATCTTGTCGTACTCAGAGCAGGCAGCGGCGGCGTCGGGGTTGGAACCGTCGGGCACATGCGTGTTGTTCAGGTCGATGTTGATGTGATCGAAGAAGTTCTCACGCATGAAGTAGTGATAGCTCTGGGGATCGTCGTGCGAAAGGCCGCGATACTCGTCCAGGTTGTAGGTGCTGACCTCGGCAAAGTCGACGTCGCCCTTCTCGTACCAAGCAGCGAGCTGCTTGTAGGCACCGATCGGGGTGGAGCCGGTGGCAAGACCCAACACGCAGTCGGGCTTGAGGATAACCTGCGCCGAGATAATATTGGCGGCCTTGCGGCTCATATCCTCGTAGTCTTTAGCTTTAATGATCTTCATTACGCGTCCTTTCTCGTACAAGAGAGGCAAGGCTCCCCTTACAAGCACTTGCCCGCGGCCCGCGTCGGCCGCAACCAACGTGTGCGGCCACCAGGGCGAGGTCGCGTAATGTATGTGTCTCGTGTCTAGCCGCGTCGAGGCCCCTGCCCGTCCACGGTGACCCAAAGCCGTTTAGCTTCGGACAAATCCCATCTTGCCACGGAG
>UQPT01000094.1:0-6937 GCA_900543045.1 uncultured Collinsella sp. | reverse complement strand
GCTGACCGGTGGACGGCACCGAGCCGTACGCTTGAATCGAAGAAGGGGGAGGCCTCGCGGCCTCCCCCTTTTTTGCGTTTAAATATCAGATCTAACAAACTCGCTGTGTTTTATGGCCCTCCTTTGTCGCATCTTCCGTTAACGGGCTACAATAACTTAGTCTGTGCAATATGGAGGTGAACATGGCCGAAGCCGGTATCGGCGTTGATATCGTCGAGATTTCCCGCATGAAATCAATCCTCGAAAAGACACCGTCGTTTGCTCGGCGCGTGTTTACCGAAGAAGAGTGCGCATATTGCGACGCCTCATCGCGTCCTGCGGCGCATTATGCGAGTCGTTTTGCTTCTCGCGAAGCGGTTCTTAAAGCCCTCGGAACTGGTTTTAGTCAGGGCGTTGGCCGCAAAGACGTCTCGGTAACGCGCGATAAACTCGGCAAGCCGAAGGCATTGCTTTCGGGACGTGCGCTCGAGATAGCTCAAGAGCTTGGTGTCGTTGAGGTTGCTCTTTCCATTACGCTAACGGGCGACTTGGCTGTTGCGAATGCCATCGCCATTACCGAAGATGCCCGCCCGAAACCAAAAGACGAAAAGGTGAGCACCAAGGAACGTGTTGCGCAAACATTTAAAGAGGCTCGCTCTGTCTTGGATGAGCTTGAGCAGTTGCAGAATTCAGCTTTGACGGAGCACCTGGGCGATGCTTCGCAAGATACGCTAGGAGCATAGATGAAACCGGTTTTGAGTACCGAGGAAGTCGTTCGCCTCGAGGATATTATCGAGCGCGAGGGAACTTCGAAGGCTGAGCTTATGGAGCTGGCGGGCGAGTTCGCCGCCAACGAGATTCTTAAGCTCAATCCCGATCGAGTCCTTGTGCTGGTCGGTTTTGGCAATAACGGTGGCGATGGCTGGGTCGCGGCCGACATCCTTGCTCATAAGGGTGTTGATGTGGATATCGTCTCTCCGGTCGAGCCCGACGAGATTCCTGCTGCCTTGGCGCGCCATGTTGCTCGTCGCACTGCAGGTCGCGATGTGCATGTGTGCGTCGGCCCCTCGCGCGATGAGCTCGAGGTGCTCATTGATAAGGCTGATGTCGTGGTCGATGCTATTTTTGGCACCGGTTTTCACGGCGATCTCCGCGCTCCGTTCTCCATTTGGATTCCCACTGTAAACGAAAACGCCGACCGCGTTGTCTCTATCGATGTTCCTTCGGGCCTCAACGCCGAGACGGGCGTGGTCGATGATGATTGCATTCGCGCCGAGCGCACCGTGACGATGATTGCTCCTAAGATTGGTTTGTATAGCGCCGATGGCCCCGAGTATGCCGGCGACTTGGTATGCGGGGGTCTGTACGATCGCCTTGACGAGGTGATCGACGACGTGGATCATGCTGCCGAGATCGTTGAGCCCGGTGACCTTGTTGACTATTTTGCACCGCTGCCGAGCAATATCGATAAGTATTCTCGTGGCTCGGTGCTCATCGTTGCTGGTTCGGCACAGTATCCCGGTGCCGCTATTATGGCCGCTAAGTCCGCGGCACGTGCCGGTGCTGGATATGTCGCCGTCGCAACGCCCGATGCCTGCGCTAATCTCATTCGCATGGCGCTTCCGTCTATTCCAGTCTTCGCCATTCCCTCCGATTCCCGTGGCTCCTTTGGCGCCGCAGCGCGCATGACGGTATGTGAGATTGCTAAGAAGTACAGCTGCGTTTTGTGCGGACCGGGCATGATGACATCCGCCGGCGCTATGCAGGTGGTTTCTGGCCTACTTGAGCTCGACGTTCCGCTTATCCTGGACGCCGATGCGCTCAACTGCCTCTCTAAGATTGCGATTGACGGTATCGACAGTAATCCCGAGATGTATCGCCGTGAGCAACCGCTGGTCATGACGCCGCACTATCGTGAGCTTTCACGTTTGGTTGCCGGTGACGAGGTCAACGATTTGGGGACGGCAATCGCTGCCGCACAGAAGGTTGTCTGGGCTGCGGGCTCCGATAACCTTGTCGTCATCGCCAAGGGGCCAACGACGGCTATTTGCGGTGTTGAGCGCGTGCTCCTGCCGCTGTCGGGCCCGGCATCGTTGGCGACTGCCGGTTCCGGCGATGTTCTCGCTGGCATCCTTGCCGGCACGCTGGCAACTATGCGTGACGATATGGATCGCTGGGAGCTGCTGTACTCGTACGCCGTCGCACTCCATAGCTATGCTGGCTTTGCCGCCGCGACGGAGTATGGCGAAAAGAGCGTTATCGCCACCGATCTGATTGACCTGATCGGTCCCGCTATGGAGTTGGCGGCGAAGGATGCGCTCGAAGATCTGGGAATCATGGACGAAGGGTCGGATGATTAATCATGAATAAGGCCGATTTGACGCGCTGGTCCTGGGTTGAGATTGACCGTGGGGCGCTTCGTCGCAACACGAGGGCCTATAAGAATCTGCTGGATCCTCGCCAACTCCTGTGTTGCGTGGTCAAGGCCGACGCATATGGTCATGGTGCCGTTGAGTGCGCCAAGATCATGTACTCGGCCGGCGCTGATATGTTCGCGGTGGCGACGGTCAATGAGGGCGTTGAGCTACGTCAGGGCGGCATCACCAAACCCATCCTGATCTTAAGCGAGCCGCCCATCGAGGCAATTCCTACGTTGCTTGAGTTTGACATCATGCCTTCGGTCTATACGTCCGATTTTGCCTTGGCCTATGGCGAGTGCGCCGTTGCGGCGGGCAAGGTGGGCAAATACCATCTGGCCATCGAGACGGGCATGAATCGTATCGGCGTTCACTATACGCAGGTGCTCGACTTTGTGCGCGGCATTAGTTTCCATCGCGGTATTCAGTGCGACGGCGTATTCACGCACTTCGCCACGGCCGACGAGCCTTCGGGCTGGGACTACAAACTGCAGTGCCAGCGCTTTACCGAGGCCGTTCAAGCCATTAAGGACGCGGGTTTTGAGTGCGGCATCGTGCACTGTGCCAACACGCCGTCCTCGATGCTCGATCCCTCGATGCATTTTGATATGATTCGCGCCGGCGTTGGCTTGTACGGAATGCAGCCGTGCGAGCTGAGCGGTCGCGTGATGCAGCTTGATCCCGTCATGAGCGTCCATGCGCGCGTGACGCGCGTGGCGCATCCTGCGATGGGTGAGGGCGTGGGCTACGGCTTTACCTACCGCGTACCGCGTACGCGCGTTCAGATCTGCACGCTGCCGATCGGTTACGCCGACGGCCTATCGCGTACGCTTTCCAATCGTATGGATGTGCTGTATCGCGGCGAGCGCGTGCGTCAGGTTGGCAATATCTGCATGGATCAGTTTATGGTCGCTATTCAGTCCAACCCGGCACACGAGATTCCCGAGGCCGAGTATGGCGACGAGATGATTATCGTCGGCCGCGATGGCGATGCCGAGATTACTATGGACGAGATGGCCCGACTGCGTGGCACGATTAACTACGAGGTCGCCTGCGGCTTTGGCATGCGCCTCAACAAGGTCTACGTGTAGGAGCCGCTATGGGCGTCATGCACATCCCCGGTCATAGCCATCAGGCGCCGCGTGAAGTTGCGCTCGAGGAGATTGAGGCTGTTTTGGGCGATTGCCGCCTTTGCCAGCTCTATCAGTCGCGTCATAACATTGTGTTTGGTGTGGGCAATCCCCGTGCCCGCGTGATGTTTATTGGCGAGGCACCGGGCCGCAATGAGGATTTGCAAGGCGAGCCCTTTGTCGGCGCAGCGGGTGAGGACCTCAACGGCATTCTGTCGCTGGCGGGCCTTAAACGTGAAGATGTGTATATCGCCAACGTGCTCAAGTGTCGCCCGCCGGGAAACCGCAATCCGCGCCCCGAGGAGGTATTGGCATGCTCGCCGTTTTTGCGTGAGCAGATTCGCAGCATCTGGCCCGATATCATCGTGACGCTCGGCAATCCCGCGACGCACTTTGTGCTTAAGACCGAGATCGGCATCACCAAGCTGCGCGGCAGGTTCCATCAGATGGGGCATTTTGTGGTGATGCCCACGTTCCACCCGGCGGCTGCCTTGCGTAACCCGGCGTGGCAGGAGCTGCTGGAGGAAGACTTTAAGATGCTGGGCGACTATCTGGAGCGACATCCCGCACCAGACGCCGCCTCGGAATAATAAGGAGCGTATATGTCCCTGGAGCGCCTGGGGGTAGGCACTTACAAAACGGCTAGTGCTGCCGATACCGAGCATTTTGGCGAGTTGGTTGCGCCATGCCTGGAAGACGGTGACGTGTTGATTTTGACCGGTGGCCTGGGGGTGGGGAAGACCCACTTTACCAAGGGCGTTTCGCGCGGCTTGGGCGACGGGCATATGGTTACGAGCCCCACGTTCGCGCTCATGGCCGTTCATGACCAGGGCCGCATTCCGCTGTTCCACTTTGACCTGTACCGCCTGGAGCATGCTTACGAGCTCGAGGATACGGGCATTTTTGACGTGCTGGGCTATGAGGGAGCTTGCCTGCTGGAGTGGGGCGAGCAGTTCCAGGATGAGCTGACCGACGAGTATCTCTCGGTGACGCTTAAGCGTGACGAGGACAACAGCGACGTGCGAACGATCACGCTTGAGGCTCACGGCGAGCGTGCGACGGAGCTTTCCGATTTGATTGATAGGGCTGTACAAGATGAGCTTGCATAGGGACAACGCGCCGGTGGTGGCGCTCGATACTTCGACTGACATGCTTGCCTGCGCGGTAAGCTGGATTGATGCGCAGGCAGGCGAGGCGAAGCTGGTGAGCGGGGACCATCTGTGTCGCCGTCATGCCAACGTGGAGCTCGTGAATACTGTTGATGGCGTACTGAAGCAGGCCGGCCTGGATCGCAGCGATGTCGGCTGTTATGTGGTCGGTCGCGGTCCCGGCTCGTTTACGGGCGTGCGTATCGGCATCTCCACCGCGAAGGGTCTGGCGCGCGGTGCTAACGTGCCGCTGCTGGGCGTGTCGACGCTCGATGCTTGCGCCTGGACGGCATGGAAGGCCGGCGTGCGCGGCAAGCTTGGTGTTCTTGCCGACGCCATGCGCGGCGAGGTGTACCCGGCGCTGTATGTGCTGGGGGACGAAGGCCCCGAGCGTCAGTTTGAGCGTGAGAGCGTGGTCAAGGCAGCCTTGGCGCTCGATGAGTGGCGCGAGGCCGCCGACTGGGATCAAATTAGGCTGACGGGCGACGGCTTGGTACGTTACGGCAAGCTTTTGCGTGAGGAGGAGACCGCCCGCTGCGTGGAGCGCGACCTGTGGTGGCCTTCGGGCGAGGGCCTGCTCCTTGCGCATGCTGCGGGCGACGGAGACCCGGCCCGCATCCTGCCGATCTATACGCGCCTTTCGGATGCCGAGGAAAACGAGCGCAGGCGTCTTGGGCTTGCCGAGAGCGCGCAGAGTGAAATTACGGGCGTGGCCGATGAGCTCGCCGGTCGCCATCTGCAGTTCCGCCCCATGGGTGCGGCTGATGCCGAGGGTGCGAGCGCGCTGGAGGCAGCCTGCTTTGAAGGCGCCGGGCACGAGGCGTGGACCCCGAGCATGTTCCTGTCCGAGCTGGGTCAGGACGTTGCCGCTCCGCGCAGCTGGTGGGTTGCTCACGATGACGGCCGGCTCCTGGGCCTTGCTGGCGGTATGGTTGTCGATGGTGACGTGCAGATCATGGACGTTGCCGTCGATTCGGCTCATCGTCGCGAGGGCATTGCCCGCAAGCTGCTGTCGCACGTGAGCTATGACGCCCAGATGCTCGGCTGTACCACGGCTTCGCTTGAGGTTGAGGACGGCAATGAGGGCGCGATTGCGCTCTATGCCGCTCTGGGCTTTACCGAGGCGGGCCGTCGTCGCGGCTACTACGGTGCCGGCAAGGACGCCATCGTCATGACGGCGCCGCTGCCCCTGGTGCTTCCTCTCGACAATGCCTCGCCCGAGCCAACTGCTGCCGAACAGCGTGCATGGCCGCTGCCCGTGCCCGAGCGCACCGTTGAGGAGCGTGCCGAAATCGAGCGCCGTCGCCTGGTGCTTGCCATCGAGAGCTCCTGCGACGAGACGGCCGTGGCGATTATCGATGCGGACGGCAATATGCTGGCCAACCAGGTGTCGACGCAGATTGATTTTCATGCACGCTTTGGCGGCGTGGTGCCCGAGATCGCCTCGCGCAAGCACGTCGAGGTCATCGTGAGTGTCGTGGATGCGGCGCTTGAAGACGCCGCAGCGTCGCTGGGCCTTACGGGTGGAGCCATTGCGCCAAGCGAGCTTGCCGCTGTGGGCGTGACGCAGGGTCCGGGCCTGGTGGGCGCGCTCGTGGTTGGCGTCGCCTTCGCCAAGGGCTTTGCCTACGCTGCCGGCAAGCCGCTCGTGTGCGTCAATCATCTTGAGGGCCATCTGTTTGCCAACCTGCTGGCGCAACCCGACCTCAAACCGCCGTTTATCTTCACGCTTGTCTCGGGTGGGCACACCATGCTCGTGCACGTGAAGGCGTGGGGTGACTACGAGGTGCTCGGCGAGACGCTCGACGACGCCGTGGGCGAGGCCTTCGACAAGGTGGCCAAGGCGCTGGGCCTGGGCTATCCCGGTGGCCCCATCATTTCCAAGCTGGCCGAGACGGGCAATCCCCGCGCGATTGATTTCCCCCGTGCGCTTAATAGCAGGGGAGACTATCGTTTCTCGCTTTCGGGCCTTAAAACCGCTGTGACGCTCTATATCGAGCAGGAGACCAAGGCCGGCCGAACGATTCACCTGCCCGACCTGGCGGCTTCGTTTGAGGCGGCGGTCTTTGACGTACAGTACAAGAAGGCCAAGAACGCGCTGCATGCCACCGGATGCAAGGAGTATTGCATCGGCGGCGGCGTCTCGGCTAACCCGCATCTGCGCGAGATGATGATTAAGAAGCTTGGGCGTCAGGGTATTCGCGTGACGGTGCCGCCGCTTTCGGCATGCACCGATAACGCTGCCATGATCGCGGAGGTCGCC
>UQPT01000093.1:0-7063 GCA_900543045.1 uncultured Collinsella sp. | reverse complement strand
CGGGGGTGGGGTAGTCGTTGCCAAAGACCTGAACGGCCTCGAGCTTGCCCACAGCGACCTGGGCGACATAGGGAACCAGGTTGTTGGGGATACCCTTGGGATCCTCGCCGATCAGACCCGACGGATGGGCGCCGATGGGATTGAAATAACGGAGCAGCACGACGTCCCACTCGGGGTCGGCAGTGTGGACGTCCATGAGGATCTGCTCAATCATCCACTTGGTCCAACCGTAGGGGTTGGTCGCGGGCTTCTTGGGGTCTTCCTCGGTGACGGGCGGATTGTCCGGATCGCCGTAGACGGTCGAGGAGCTCGAGAAGATGATGGACTTGCAGCCATGGTTGCGCATGACGTCAATGAGCACCAGGGTGTTCTCGATATTGTTGTGGTAGTACTCGACGGGCTTGCTCACCGACTCGCCAACGGCCTTAAAGCCGGCGAAGTGGATGACACGGTCGATCTGGTGGGTATCGAAGATCTTGTCCATCGCATCGCGGTCGAGCACGTTGGCCTCGTAGAAGGTGAGGTTCTTGGCGGCCTCGTCGCCCACGATGGTCTTGACGCGGTCGACGGCGACAGCGCTGGAGTTGGAGAGGTCATCGACGACGACAACCTGGTAGCCACCCTCGAGCAGCTGAACGACGGTGTGCGAGCCGATAAAGCCGGCACCGCCGGTAACGAGGACGCAGGTGTCTTTGGGGTCGAGTGCTTTGGACATGTAGTCTCCTATCGAATCAGGAACACTTCTTGAGGGGAGTATAGCGCAGGTAGGGGTGCCAAGAACGTGCACAGCGGGAAAACCAGAGGATTGATGTTAACGTACTCATAGAAATGCTCGCGTGGGCATAACCTCGACTTTGTCACTTGCATACGAGCCGCCGACCATACGGTTTGCTGCCGTTCGTGGAAATCGTTGGGATGCGCCGGATGTACGCTAATATGTATGAGTTGAGCGACATATAAATAAACATGTAACGGAGTAGATATGTCACCAAACAGCGATTCCATCCTTTCCCAGGAGCTCTCGCGTCGTACTGCCCTCAAGGCTCTGTTCGGCGCAGCTTCTGCAGCCGTTCTTTTTGGTCTGCCCGCTCGCGCCCATGCGGCTGAGGCCAGCCAAGAAACCACTGACAAACTGAATGCCGCCCAGGCCCAGCTCGACGAGGTCCAGGCGCAGCTCGACAGCATCGCAAATGAATATGCGGCGCTGGCCAACAAAAACGCCCAGACCCTCAACGATATCGAGGGCGTACAGGGCCAGATTGACAGCACGCAGGCGCAGATTGATGAAAAGAAGGCCGAGCTCAAAAAGAAGCGCAACGATCTTTCCGATCGCGTTGCCGCCAGCTACAAGTCGGGCGGCACGAACATCCTGTCGCTGCTGCTGGCCTCTGGCTCGTTTGAGGAACTCGTCGCCAACGCGCATTACGTTGAGAAGATTAACAAGAGCGACCGCGATGCCATCGAGGATATCCAGACGATTCAGGCTGAGCTCGACGCACAGAAGACCGAGCTCGAAGCACAAAAGGCCGACTTGGAGAAGCTCAAGGACCAGCAGACGGCTCAGATGCAGGATATGCAGGCCAAGCAGCAAGAAGTCCAGACCGTGCTGAACGGTCTTTCCGACGACGTCAAGGAGCTCATGGCTCAGCGCGATTCCGAGATCCTCGCTGCCGCCCAGGCCGAGGAGGCTGCCAGGAAGGCCGCCGCCGCTGCCGCCGCCGCGAACAAGAACAATTCCTACTCGGGCGGTTCGAGCTCGGGTGGCGGATCGTATGCTCCCGGAACTCCGCAGCAGAATGCCGGATCGGGCAAGCAGCAGGCCGTCGTCAACGCGTGCTACTCCACGCCTTCCCCGGGTCAGAACTGGTGCGCAGCGTGGGTCACCAACGTCTTCCGCAACGCCGGCGTTGGCTACTTTGGCGGTAACGCGTGCGATATGTTTAACGCCTGGTGCTATAGCTCCGACCGCTCGGCGCTGCAGGTGGGCATGATCGTGGCCGACTCCTCGCACAGCGGCACGGGTGCT
The DNA here is from genome assembly GCA_900543045.1 of uncultured Collinsella sp. Taxonomy (GTDB): domain Bacteria; phylum Actinomycetota; class Coriobacteriia; order Coriobacteriales; family Coriobacteriaceae; genus Collinsella. Next base: position 5,037 of record UQPT01000093.1, on the reverse strand, counting down.
CCGGGTCTTATCTACGGTCATGTGGGTATCTACGTTGGCGGCGGCATCGTTATGAGCAACGAGGGTGCCATTACGTCTAAGTCGCTTGACTCGTTTATTAGCTTCTATGGCACTGGCTCTGGCGTGCGTTGGGGCTGGCTTGGCGGCGTGGTGCTGTCGTAACTGCGGTTTGAAGTAAGTTGGTCCGTGGCTGCCCGAAAGGCATTAGGTTGCCTGCTTGGACAGTCCTGCTCGCACGGAGAGCACATTAAGTGCTCTCCGGCTCGTGCGGAACTTGCGATCAACCTAATGTCTTTCGGGCAGCTATGGACCTCTCGGGTCCAATACGTCACATACCGGACTGGTTTATCTGAATAAATATGGCGAAGGCCCCTTTCGGGGCCTTCTTTGTTAGAGGAATTCGCCTACTCGGTGAACTTCGGGTTCTAGGTCTACTCCGAATTGGTCTTTGACGGTTGTTTGGATGTGGCGGATGAGTTCGTCGACATCGGCGGCGGTGGCGTGGTCGGCGTTGACGATGAAACCGCAGTGCTTCTCGCTTACCTGCGCACCGCCGACGGCATGGCCGCGCAGGCCGGCGTCCATGATGAGCTTGCCGGCAAAGTAGCCCTCGGGGCGCTTGAAGGTGGAGCCGGCGCTCGGCATGTCGAGCGGCTGCTTGTCCTCGCGGCGCTGGCGGTAGTCGTCCATGTCGGCCTTGATCATCGCGGCGTTGCCCGGGGCGAGATTGAAGGTGGCCGAAAGAACGATGAAGCCGTCGTCGGCAATGCGGCTCTTGCGATAGCCCAGGTTGAGCTCATCGACATCGAACTCGATGATGTTGCCGCTGCCGCGGGTGCCGTCGTCGAACATGCGGGCGGGCTTGTAGACACGCACAGACTCCAGCACATCGGCCATGCAGGCACCATAGGCACCGGCGTTCATGTAGCAGGCGCCGCCGACCGATCCGGGGATGCCCGAGATGGGCTCCATGCCGGTGAGGCCGGCCTCGGCTGCTGCCGCGGCGACATCGGAAAGCAGGGCGCCGGCTGCCGCCGTGACGTGCGTGCCGTCGACCGTAATGTCGGAGAGGCCCTCGCCCAGCGCCACGACGACGCCGCGGATGCCCTTGTCTCCGACGAGCAGGTCCGAGCCGTTGCCCACGATGGTGAGCGGCAGATCACAGCGATAGCAGGTGTCAAGCGTGGCGACGAGGCCCTGCTCGGTATCGGGCGTGACAAAGACATCGGCCGGGCCACCGATCTTAAACGTGGTGTGCTCGCGCATGGGCTCGCTCATCAACACGTTGTCCTCGCCGGCAACGCCAGCGAGCGCGCACAGCAGGTCCTCGTTAAAAAAGTCGTTCTCGTGCATACGAATATCCGCCTTTTGGTGGTCGTTCTCATCAATCGATTGCAATATACCCCACCCGGATGTATTTGGTGCGCTGGCGGCGATAAAACTGCCGTCCACCGGATTGATAAAGTGTTTATCATCGAGGTAGAGGGGCAGTCGCTATACTTTCAAGAGATTGCGCGTAAACCCGGAAGGAGCGAGATGGCCAACAAAGTCACCCTCAAGCAGATTGCCCAAGAGGTGGGGCTTTCCCCTTCGTCGGTCTCGCTTGTTCTCAATAATCGGCCCTGTCGCATCTCGGAAGAAAACCGCAAACTCATCAAGGAGGTTGCGGCGCGCAATCACTATGTTCCCAACCAGATCGCGCGCAGCCTGGTCATGCGCGAGTCGCGCACCCTGGGCCTTATCGTCCCCAACATCGAGAGCCGCTTTTTCGCCTCGCTCGCCGGCAGCTTGGAAAAGCGCTGCCGCGAGGACGGCTACGCGCTCTTTATTACCAGCTCGGGCGGAAGCGCCGATGACGATCTGGAGCTGCTGCGCCAGCTGGTGACGCGCGGCGTTGATGGCGTCTTCCTGGTGGTAGGTGACGAGTTCTCCGACGACCGCGCCCTGCGCGAAGAAGTCAGCCACCTGCCCATCCCGGCTGTAATGGTCGACCGTGCCATTGAGGGGCTCGAGTGCGACAAGGTGATGTTTGACCACGAGATGGGTGGCTACATGGCTACCCGATATCTGATTGAGCAGGGCCACCGTCGCATCGCCTGCCTGGTTAACGCGCGTCGCTCCAATACGGGCCGCAAGCGACTTGCCGGCTATGAACGCGCGCTGCGCGAGGTTGGCCTGCCCATCGACGCGCGCTTGGAGTTCGAGAGCGAGTACTACATTCCGAGTGCCTACGAGGCCTCGGAGGCGGTGCTCGCAACCGATGCCACCGCCGTGTTCGCAAGTTCGGACAACATCGCCCTCGGTTTGCTCAAGCGCTTGCACGAGATGGGGAAGAGCATCCCGGGCGATATCTCGGTGGTGAGCTATGACAACTCGGCTGCCGACGTTCTCTTTGAGCCGGCGCTGACCGCGATCGAGCAGGATCCGGGCGTGCTTGCCGAGCATGCCTTTGGTTGCATGTCCAAACGTCTTGCCGGCAAGGGCGGCAGGCGTGCCGAAGAAGTGGTTCTGGAGCCTGCTCTCATTGTGAAGGGCAGCGTTCTAGAACTTACTAAATACAACTAAACATGTTTATCAATTCGAGAAGATCGAATGTGGAGCATCTGTGACAGGCAATGCCGCAGGTGAATGTTGCGTTTTGCCAATTGGCGTGTTTGATAGAGATGGTAAAACGTTTTTTCACCATGATAAAACGTTTTAGCAAATATACTAGTCCCAACGAATGGTTGCCGTATCGGAGGGTGACCGCGCAGCGAAGGGACATAAACAATGGCTAAAACACTGGGGACGCCGTGGCAAAAGCTGGGGCACGAGGTGCCGGCTTCCGAGCTCGAGGGTGTCGATCTGTATTGGCGCGCTTCGAACTACCTGTCCGTCGGTCAGATCTACCTTCGCTCCAACCCGCTGATGCGCGCTGACTTTGTCGACGATAAGACTGGCGAGGCGCGCGACTTCGGTCGTTCGGACGTCAAGCATCGCCTGGTTGGTCACTGGGGCACCACGCCCGGCATCAACTTCCTGTTCGGCCACGTCAACCGCCTTATTGCCGATCACAACCAGAACGCCATTTTCTTGATGGGCCCGGGTCACGGTGGCCCCGCCGGCACCGCTCAGTCGCTGCTCGACGGTACTTACCGCGAGATCCGCCCCGACATCACCAATGACGAGGCCGGCCTGCAGAAGTTCTTCCGCCAGTTCTCCTATCCCGGCGGCATCCCGAGCCACTTTGCGCCCGAGACGCCCGGTTCCATCCACGAGGGCGGCGAGCTCGGCTACACGCTCAGCCACGCTTACGGTGCCGTCATGGACAACCCGAGCCTGCTGGCCGTGGCCGTGGTGGGCGACGGCGAGTCCGAGACCGGTCCGCTCGCGACTTCTTGGCAGTCCAACAAGCTCGTGAACCCGGCAACCGACGGTATCGTCCTGCCGATCCTGCACCTCAACGGCTACAAGATCGCCAACCCCACCATCCTCGCCCGCGTGTCCGACGAAGAGCTCACCAAGTTCTTTGAGGGTATGGGCTATAAGCCGCACTTCTTTATCGCCGGCTTTGACGACGAGAGCCACGCAAGCATCCATGAGCGCTTTGCCGCCCTGTTTGAGCAGGTCTTTGACGAGATTTGTGACATCAAGGCCACCGCGCAGGCCCAGGCTGCCGCGGGCGAGACCGTGGTCCGCCCGGCCTACCCCATGATTGTGTTCCGTACGCCCAAGGGTTGGACCTGCCCCAAGCAGATCGACGGCAAGAAGACCGAGGACTCCTGGCGCGCCCATCAGGTGCCGCTGGCAAGCGCCAAGGACACTCACGAGCACTTCCGCGTGCTGCGCGAGTGGCTGCGCTCCTACAAGCCCGAGGAGCTCTTTACGCCCGAGGGCCAGGTGCGCCCCGAGGTAACGGCCTTTATGCCGACCGGCGAGCTGCGTATTGGCGCCAACCCCAACGCGAACGGCGGCAAGGTGCGTCGCGAGCTCGAGCTGCCCGATATCCACGCCCACGAGATTCTCGTCGCCGAGAAGGGCCATGGTTGGGGCTCCACCGAGGCTGCCCGCGTCTTTGGTGAGTACACTGCCGACGTTCTGGCCAAGAACATGGACGACTTCCGCATCTTCGGTCCCGACGAGACCGCGTCCAACCGCCTGCAGGCCGCTTATAAGGTGACCAAGAAGCAGTGGGATGCCGGCTTCTACGAGGACGAGGCCAACGACGAGCTGCTCGCTGGCTCCGGCAAGGTTGTCGAGCAGCTGTCCGAGCACCAGTGCGAGGGCTTCCTCGAGGCCTATGTGCTCACCGGCCGCTCCGGCGTGTGGAGCTCCTACGAGAGCTTTGTCCATGTGGTCGACTCCATGGTCAACCAGCACTGCAAGTGGCTCGAGGCTACCAAGCGCGAGATTCCGTGGCGTGCCCCCATCAGCGGCCTCAACATTTTGCTGTCGAGCCATGTTTGGCGTCAGGACCACAACGGCTTCTCGCACCAGGATCCTGGCTTTATCGACCTGCTGCTCAACAAGGCCAACGACACGCATATCGTGAACGCTTACTATCCGGCCGACGCTAACATGGCTCTCGCCGTGGCCGAGCGCGTCTACCAGTCCACCGACTGCGTCAACGCCATCTTCTGCGGCAAGCAGCCCGCCCCGACCTTCCAGACGGTCGACGAGGCAAAGGCCGAGCTCGCCGAGGGCGTCGCAAATTGGGAGTGGGCATCGACCGCCGACTCGCTCGGCGAGGCCGACGTCGTGGTCGCCACGTGTGGCGACGTGCCGACGCTCGAGGCTCTGGCTGCAACCGATATGCTGCGCGAGCTGGGCATTAAGGTATGGTTCGTCAACGTGGTCGATCTGCTCAAGATTCAGAACGTCTGCGAGAACGACCAGGCTATAAGCGACGAGCGCTGGGCTGAGCTGTTTGGCTGCGGCGAGAAGCCCGTGCTCTTCGCGTTCCACGCCTATGCCGGCACGATTCGCCGCCTGATCTGGAACCGCTCGCCATAGTGCTCCAGCATCATCTGCTTGATCTGTTTCGGGTCGTTCTTCTTG
>UQPT01000092.1:0-7161 GCA_900543045.1 uncultured Collinsella sp. | reverse complement strand
CTTCGTGCGAGCAGGACTGCCCGAGCAGGAAACCTTATGCCCCGCCCCTCCGGAGCCACACGGGAGCCACTGCTAAGTTATCCCCCGGCATTCAGAAAATCTAAGTGCCAAAAAATAAGATTTTTTGACTCCGTGTTGTATAACCCGCCATTCGTGGGTACCATTCAACGCGTACGCAAACAAAAAGGGTTAATTCGCGTGGCATAACCACGCGGCCCAAAAAGGAGGAGACAAGCATGTCGTCTTTGAAGCCGCTTGCAGATCGTGTTCTGGTCAAGCCCGACGAGGCCGAGCAGAAGACCGCTTCTGGTCTGTATATCGCCAGCAACGCCCAGGAGAAGCCGCAGCGCGGCACCATCGTTGCCGTTGGTGCCGGCAAGGTCAACGACAAGGGTGAGCGCATCCCCATGGACGTCAAGGTCGGTGACGTTGTCATCTACGGTAAGTTCGGTGGCAACGAGGTCAAGGTCGACGGCGAGAAGTATCTGCTGATGCGCGCCGACGACATCTACGCTGTTGTCGAGGCCTAGTCTCGTCAGAATCTCTGATTCGTCTTTGAACGCGCCCGCCGCATAGGACTCGGAAGCGGCGACGCGAGTCACGTTTCTTTTGGAGGATTACCTACCATGGCAAAGAACATTACGTTCAACACCGATGCCCGCGCTAAGCTCGCCAAGGGTGTCAACACTCTGGCCGACGCCGTTACCGTCACCATGGGCCCCAAGGGTCGCTACGTTGCTCTGCAGCGCACGTTTGGTGCCCCGACCATCACCAACGACGGCGTTTCCGTCGCCAAGGAGATTGAGCTCGAGGACAACATCGAGAACATGGGTGCCCAGCTGGTGAAGGAGGTCGCCACCAAGACCAACGACACCGTGGGTGACGGCACCACCACCGCAACCCTGCTCGCTCAAGCCATCGTCAACGACGGTCTGCGCAACGTCGCCGCTGGCGCCAACCCGCTGGCCATCCGTCGCGGCATCGACAAGGCCGTCAACGCCGCCGTCGCCGAGATGAAGAAGCAGGCCAAGCCGGTCGAGACCAAGGAGCAGATTGCTTCCGTCGGTACCATCTCCGCCGGTGACCCCGAGGTCGGCGAGAAGATCGCCGAGGCCATGGAGGTCGTGGGCAAGGACGGCGTCATCACCGTCGAGGATTCCCAGACGTTTGACATCACCATCGACACCGTCGAGGGCATGCAGTTCGACAAGGGCTATGTCTCCGCTTACTTCGTCACGGATAACGACCGCATGGAGGCCGTGATGAAGGATCCGTACATCCTCATCACCGACCAGAAGATCTCCAGCGTCCAGGACATCATGCCTGTTCTCGAGGCTGTCCAGCGCGCTGGCCGTGGCCTGCTCATCATCGCTGAGGACATCGATGGCGAGGCTCTGCCTACCCTGGTCCTCAACAAGATCCGTGGCGCCCTCAACGTCTGCGCCGTCAAGGCCCCGGGCTACGGCGATCGCCGCAAGCGCATCCTCGAGGACATCGCCGTCCTCACCGGCGGCCAGGCTGCCCTGGACGAGCTGGGCGTGAAGGTCGCTGACATCACCGCCGATATGCTCGGTACCGCTAAGTCCGTCACCATCTCCAAGGACAACACCGTCGTCGTCGGCGGCGCTGGCTCCAAGGAGGCCATCGACGCTCGTATCGCTCAGATCAAGGGTGAGATGGAGAACACCACCTCTGACTTCGACCGTGAGAAGCTCCAGGAGCGCCTGGCCAAGCTCTCCGGTGGCGTTGCCGTCATCAAGGTCGGCGCTGCTACCGAGTCCGAGCTCAAGGAGATCAAGCACCGCGTCGAGGACGCCCTGCAGGCAACCCGCGCTGCTGTCGAGGAGGGCATTGTCGCCGGTGGCGGCGTCGCCTTCATGGACGCTGCTCCTGCGCTCGACGCCGTTGAGCTCGACGACCCCGAGGAGAAGATCGGTGTCGACATCGTCAAGAAGGCTCTGACTGCTCCGGTCGCTACCATCGCCAAGAACGCTGGTTTTGAGGGCGCTGTCGTGGTCGACAAGGTTGCCGAGCTGCCCGCCGGCCAGGGTCTCAACTCTGCCAACGGCGAGTGGGGCGACATGATCGAGATGGGCGTCCTCGACCCCGTCAAGGTCAGCCGCGTCACCCTGCAGAACGCTGCTTCTGTCGCCAGCCTGATTCTCATCACCGAGGCTACCGTCTCCGATGTGCCCAAGAACACTCAGCTTGAGGACGCTATCGCTGCTGCTACCGCTGGTCAGCAGGGCGGCGGTATGTACTAAGGCCGACAAGGTCTAGAACTCCCACCGGGAATCCGGGGGCGTGACGGGGGCTTCTCTCCGGAACGTCCTCGGATTCCCTGCGTTTACGGCCTTGAGGTCGGCGGGCGGAGAAGGACGTGGTCGATAGGGATACGTGTCCCCTTCGCTGTTTCGCGCTTTGCGCGAAAGGCGCGCTACTTTGGGATGGATGGGGAACGTGGTTGTTGCGGTGGCTTTTCCCTTTTGCTGTTTCGCGGCTTTGCCGCGAAAAGCGTAGCACTTTGGGATGGGCGGGTACGTTATTGTCGCGCTGCTCTGTCCCGGCCGCATTTCTAGAGCGTTTCCCCCGCCATAAATTACCCTTGGCATACTTGCGCGAAAGCCTACTGGTGCTACACTTGCAATTGCTGTTTCAGGGCGGGGTGAAATTCCCCACTGGCGGTAAATCGGGCGGTGCTAAAGGGGTGCCGTGGCGCAGTCGAGGTGCCTGCGGCCGAGCCGATGAGTCCGCGACCCGTGTGTGCGTTGGTTCGTATGCCGGCTGAACTGGTGAGATCCCAGTACCAACGGTTAGAGTCCGGATGAAAGAGGCAGGTGATCTTATGTCTGAACAGTCGCAGCATATCCATTTTGAGAACACGAATAGGTGGAGCACCAAACAGCTCGTTACCATGGCGCTGATGTGTGCCTTGGGCGCGTTGTTTATGTATGTGCAGCTACCCATCCTTCCTTCGGCGCCGTTTTTGACGTATGACCCGTCGCTGGTGCCGGCGATGGTGTGCGGTTTTGCGTATGGTCCTGGCGCCGGTACTGCTGTTGCCGCTATGGCGATTGTTATCCATGCGCTTACCACGGGCGATTGGGTCGGCGCACTTATGAACTTGGTGGCTACGCTGGGTTATATTCTGCCCGCGGCTATCGTGTACCAGAAGATGCATACCTATAAGGGTGCCGTGATTGGCCTAGTGTTCGGTGTCATTGCCGCTACGGCGTTGTCTATGGTCGCAAACCTTACCATTGGCGTATGGTTCTGGTATGGCTCGGTCGATGTGATCGCCCCGCTTATGATTCCTGCCGTGCTGCCGTTCAACCTTATCAAGACCGTGCTTAACTCGGTGTTGACGCTAGCGGTGTATAAAGCAGTCTCCAACCTCATCACGCCTAAAAAGGACCAGGTCAAAGGCCGCGCATGATTGAGTGTCGGGGCGTTTCCTTTAGCTATGACGGTGCCGTGTCGGCACTCGACGGTGTCGATCTGAACATCGAGGACGGGGAGTTTTTCTGCATCCTCGGTGGCAATGGGTCGGGCAAGTCGACGTTTGCCAAGCATCTGAATGCGCTGCTGCAGCCCGATACGGGCACGGTACGTATCAACGGTATGGATGCGTCCGATCCCGAGCTGGTCTACGACATTCGTTCGACCGCAGGCATGGTGTTCCAGAATCCCGACGACCAGCTGGTGGCAACGCTTGTCGAAGATGACGTTGCGTTCGGTCCCGAAAACCTTGGCGTGCCATCGGCGCAAATTGCGCAGCGCGTACGCGAGGCGCTGAAGGGCGTGGGCCTGGTGGGCTTTGAGCGCCACGAGACCCATGCGCTTTCGGGCGGTCAAAAGCAGCGTGTGGCGTTTGCCGGTGTGCTCGCCATGGAACCGCGCGTGCTCATTTTGGACGAGGCGTCCTCGATGCTCGATCCGCGTGGACGCAAGGGCCTCATGAAGGCTTGCCACGCGTTGCACGATCGCGGCATGACCATCGTGATGATTACGCACTTTATGGAAGAGGCCGCCGAGGCCGATCGTGTTGCGGTATTTCGGGCGGGGCGCGTTGTCATGCTCGGTACGCCCGAGGAAATCTTGACACGGGCGGACGAACTTGCGCAGTTCAACTTGGATATGCCGGCGTCGTGCTGCTTGGGCGCGGCGCTTCGTGCGAAGGGCGTGCCCGTTCATGCGCGGGTGCGCGAGGCGGATATGGTCGCCGAGATTGCGCAGACATATGCCGACCGGAGTGGGGAAGACACCGCAGGGCGGCCTTCTGCATCCGATTCTCGTGAGCTCGACAACGCCTCCTCTGCAACCGACGGGACAGCCGCGTCGGAGCCCGTCATCGAGATTTCGCACCTCTCGCATAGTTACTCGCTGAGCGCCCGCGAGCGTCGCCGCTGGCATAAGCGCTCGGCCGTTGCGGGCAAATCGAGCAAACAGGCTCTCTGGGGAAACGACCCCAGCAGCCCGTGGGCGCTGCGCGATGTATCGCTGACGGTGCGTCGCGGCGAGTTCCTGGGCTTAGCAGGTCATACCGGTTCGGGTAAGTCGACGCTGGTCCAGCATCTCAACGGGCTGATTCGTCCGCAGGAGGGAAGCGTTTGCGCGCTGGGGCTCGACTTATCAAGCAAGAAAGATGCCGCCGCGGTTAAGGCCAAGGTCGGCGTGGTGTTTCAATATCCCGAGCGTCAGCTGTTTGCCGAAACCGTGACGCAGGACGTGGCGTTTGGCCCGCACAACCTTGGCTTGCCGCAAGACGAGGTTGCGCGCCGTGTCGCATCATCGCTTGCGCGCGTGGGCCTCGACCTTGCCACGATAGGCGACAAGAGCCCCTTTGAGCTTTCGGGCGGTCAGCAGCGTCGCGTGGCCTTTGCCGGCGTGCTTGCCATGGAGCCCGAGGTCCTAGTACTCGATGAGCCCATGGCGGGGCTCGATCCGGCGGCGCGCAGGGATTTCCTTGAGCTTATCGATCGACTTCACCGCGATGGCCTGACCGTTGTCATGGTTTCGCATAGTATGGATGACCTGGCCAACTGCTGCGACCGCATCGTCGTGATGAACGAAGGTGCGGTGTTTGCCGAGGGAACCCCCGCGCAGGTGTTTGCACATGCCGATGAGCTCAAGTCGATCGGCTTGGGCGTACCTGCTGCTCAGCGCATGGCGTTGGCGCTCGCGGAGGCGGGCGTGCCGCTGCGTTGCGGCGGGCTCTATACGGTTGAGTCGCTGGCCGACGAGCTGGCAGATTTGCTGATCGGTCGCTCAGACGGTCCTTCTAACGTCGCGGACATTGCTAAATCCAAGACGGTCGCGCGAGAGGAGGGCTGCTAATGGAGGCGTTTTCGTTTGGCAGCTACTATCCCGGCGATAGTGCGATCCACCGCCTGGACCCGCGAACTAAGTTGCTCTTGGGCTTTGTGTTTCTGATCACGACGCTCACGGTCAGCAGCTTCCGCGGACTGGCCCCGGTCGCAATCTTCGTTGTCCTGATCTATACCGTGTCCCGGGTGCCGTTGCGCCGGGTCCTATCATCGATGGCACCATTGCTGGCGATTGTCGTGGTGGTCGCAGTGCTCAACCTGTTTTCCGACCAGAGCGGGCGCATTCTGTGGCAGCTTGGCTTTTTGCAGATAAGCGAGGGCTCGCTGCATTCCGCCGCCTTTATGGCGTGCCGCCTGAGCTTGATGATGGCCGGCATGAGCGCCATTACGCTCACCACGCCTACGCTCGACCTCACCGCGGGCTTTGAGCGTCTGCTCGCACCGTTTGCGCGCGTGGGGCTCCCTGCGCATGAGCTCGGCATGATCATGGGCATCGCGTTGCGCTTTATGCCGCAGTTTGCCACCGAGATGAAGCAGACGGCGGACGCGCAGGCAAGCCGCGGTGCACGCGTAACGGGTGGCCCGCTCGGCGGCGTGCGTATGCTCGGCAGTGTGGCGATTCCACTGTTCACGGGCGTGTTCCGTCATGCCGAGACGTTGTCTGCCGCCATGGATGCACGCTGCTATCACGGCGAGCAGGGCCGCACGTGTCTGCATGCACTTGCATTTCGCCGCGGGGATGCGCTGGCTGCGGTTGTGACGATGCTGCTGTTTGCGTGTGTCATCGTCGTCAACCTTCAACTTGTTTAGGCGCGATTCGAGCGCAAGAAAGGGGTCCCTATGACCGACAACGACCGCACGGCTCAGCTTGAGCGCGCCTGTTCGTATCTCAGGCGCATTCCGGCGTGGTATCTGGCCACGACCGATGTGACCGACGGGCATCAGCCTCGCGTGAGGCCGTTTTCGTTTGCCATGGTCGATGACGGTAAGCTGTGGTTTTGCACGTCGCGCGACAAGGATGTGTGGGCGGAGCTGAGTGCGAATCCCAAGTTTGAGCTCTCGGGCTGGAAGCCGGGGGAATGTTGGATCGTGTTGACCGGCGAGGCCGCACTTGAGGACGACGCGGTTGCGAGCGACAAGGTGCGTCAAGCGGGTTTTAAGCACATGGTGGGCATCGGCGAGGAACACGAGAGTGCCAACGACGGCCGCCTTGCTTTCTTTTCGGTCCGCAACATTGCCGCGCGCTTCTGTGATATCGACGGCAGCGAGGAGCGCCTGGAGCTCTAGAGCGTCTCAAATTAACTACCCGTTCCGAATTAGCTAGCGCCAGGAGGACACATGGACGGATTGAATACGGTGTTGGAGTATCTGACGTCGGTGCCGGCATGGTATTTGGCGACGAGCGTTGACGGACAGCCTCATGTGCGTCCGTTTTCGTTTGCGCAGATCCAGGACGGCAAGCTGTGGTTTGTAACAGCGCGCACCAAAGATGTGTGGCAAGAGCTGCTGCAAAACCAGCGCTTTGAGGCCACGAGTTGGTGGCCGGGCCATGGCTGGCTCATCTTGCGCGGGCGTGCCGGCTTGGATGACCGGGCTTTAGGCGAAATGCGCGAAGCTGGGTGGAAGCATCTAGAGCGCCTGGGCGAGCACTATGAGGGGCCTAACGACCCCACGCTCGTCTTCTTTAGCGTCGAGGATCCCGAGGCTTTTATCTGCAATCACGACGAATGGGTGCCGGTCGAGCTCTAGCCAGCTGGCTCATCCTAACAACTTGGTTTTCGCATGGGCGGGCCCCGTATTGCCCGGCGCCGTTAGGAGCGCCGGTCAATACGGG
>UQPT01000091.1:0-7505 GCA_900543045.1 uncultured Collinsella sp. | reverse complement strand
ACGCACCAAGTTGAGATGCTGCGAATACAAAGTTGGAAGGGTCTGAATTGCACTTTGTTGGGATGGGCCCGTTTCCCCATGGGAACTTTGCTTGGCAGGACTCTAATTTAAATTCAGCATAAACAGGGGCGCCCTCTTTGAGGACGCCCCTGTTCTGGCTTGTTTGCGGTTGTCGACGCGATACTTTGCCTCGTCTTGCCTTATGCCAAGAACTCCTTGGTGGTCGCCACGATGTTGGCGGCGTCCAGGCCGTACTTGTGCAGGAGCTCGGCACCCGGGCCGGACTCGCCGAAGGTGTCGTTGACGCCAATCTTCTTGAGCGGCGTCGGGCACTGCTCACACAGGACGTCGGCAACGGCGCTGCCCAGGCCACCGATCACAGAGTGCTCCTCGACGGTCACGACGTGGCCGGTCTTGGTGGCGCTCTTGACGATCAGGTCGGCATCGATGGGCTTGATGGTGTGCATGTTGATGACCTCGGCGTCGATGCCCTCGGCAGCGAGCTGCTCGGCGGCCTCGAGAGCCTCGCCGACCATCAGGCCGCAGGCGATGATGGTCACATCGGCGCCCTCGCGCATGACAATGCCCTTACCCAACTCGAACTTGTAGGTCTCGGGGTCGTTGATAACCGGCGAGGCCAAACGGGCGAAGCGCATGTACACCGGACCGTCGCACTCGTAGGCGGCGCGCGTCACGGCGCGGGCCTCCACGTCGTCGGCGGGAACAATTACGGTCATGCCGGGGATGACGCGCATGAGGGCGATATCCTCGCAGCACTGGTGCGTGGCGCCGTCCTCGCCCACCGAGATGCCGGCGTGCGTGGCACCGATCTTAACGTTGAGGTGCGGGTAGCCGATGGAGTTGCGGACCTGCTCAAAGGCGCGACCGGCAGCGAACATGGCAAAGGTACTCGCGAAGGCAACACGACCAGTGGTCGCGATACCGGCGGCGACGCCCATCAGGTTGCTCTCGGCAATGCCCACATCGAAGAAGCGGTCGGGGCAAGCGGCCTTAAACTTACCGGTCTGCGTGGCGGCGGCCAGGTCGGCGTCGAGGACCACAAAGTCATCGTGCTCGTTGGCGAGCTCGACGAGGGCCTCGCCGTAGCTTACACGCGTGGCGATTTTCTTGACGTCTGCCATCCTAGAGCTCCTCTCCGGCGGCCGTGAGCTCTGCCATGGCCTGCTCAAACTGTTCATCGTTGGGGGCCTTGCCGTGCCAGCCAACCTGGTTCTCCATAAAGGACACGCCCTTGCCCTTTGTGGTCTCGGCGATAATGGCGGTCGGCTGCCCCTTGGTGGCGCGAGCCTCGGCAAAGGCGGCGCGGATCTGGTCGAAGTCGTTGCCGTCGGCGAGCTCAACCACGTGGAACTTGAACGCGCGGAACTTGTCGGCGAGCGGCATGGGGTCGTTGACCTCCTCGACGGGACCGTCAATCTGAAGGCCGTTGTGGTCGACGATCACGCAGAGGTTATCGAGCTGCTGGTTGCCGGCAAACATGGCGGCCTCCCAGACCTGGCCCTCCTCGCTCTCGCCATCACCCAGCAGGGCGTACGTGCGATAAGTATCGCCCCAGTGCTTGGCGGCAACGGCCATGCCCACGGCGGCGGAAATGCCCTGGCCGAGCGAGCCGGTGGACATGTCGACGCCCGGGGTGTCGTTCATGTTGGGGTGACCCTGCAGGTGGCTGCCGATGTGGCGCAGCGTCTCAAGATCCTCCTTGGGGAAGAACCCGCGCTCGGCGAGCACGGCGTACAGGCCCGGAGCGCAATGGCCCTTGGAGAGCACAAAACGGTCGCGATCGGCCTTGCGGGGATCGGACGGGTCGACGTTCATTTCCTCAAAGTACAGATAGGTCATGATGTCGGCAGCACCGAGCGAACCGCCCGGATGGCCGGACTTGGCAGCGTGCACGCCGGTGACGATGCCCTTCCTTACCTCGTTGGCAACCTTTTTGAGCTCTTCGTCGCTCATTGTGCCTTCCTTTCATCCTCTTTAGACAAGATGCGCACGGCACCGAAGGTAATCCCAACACAGCCGCAATGCACGTACGTCATTCATTATGCTGGAAACTGATGGCTTTACCAGAGTTTTTATCATTATTTGAACAATTTAGCAGGCAGAACCGCTGATGAAACGGTTTATCAATGTGAACGTCTTTTGGATGGAACGCGGTCGCCCCTACGCGCTAATGTCCTTGAATCCCTCGCCGAAGGCTTCCGTAACGTCAGCGACCGTCACAATGGCGTGAGGATCGCGCTCGCGCACGATCGTCTTAAGGGTATTGAGCTCTCGACGGCTCACGATGACCATGATCACCGGCTTCTCGGCACCCGAATACATGCCAGTCGCCTTAAACTTGGTACAACCACGACCCAGGCCATACATAATATCGGCAGCGATATCAGGGAACTTGTCCGAGATGATGAGTACCATACGACGCTTGTTGCCGCCATCGACCACGGCATCGATCACGTAGCCGCTAATGACCATCGAAAGGCCTGCATATAGTGCATTTTCGATTGAAAAGACCGGAGCCGACAGCGCACATACGGCAACATCGATCGCCATGACGGTCGAGCCCACGGGCAGCGAGGTATTACGCGAGATGATTTGGCCAATCGTGTCCGAGCCGCCGGTGTTGGCGCCGGCGCGCAGCACCATGCCATAACCGATGCCCGTGATGATGCCGCCCCACATAGCGGGCAGCATCAGATCGGCATGTGCCAGCGGCGCCACAAACGGAGCGAACAGGTCGGTGAAAAAGCCCAGCAGCACAAAGCCTGTCGCCGTCTGCACCACGTAGAACATGCCGCCCTCGCGCATAACGACCAGCAGCAGCAAGGCGTTCATCACGATCGTCTGAATACCAACGGGAAGCGATAGACCGCGCGATGCGCCGACCGCCTGGATAATGGTGGCAAGGCCCGTAACGCCACCGGCAGCAAGGCCGTTAGGAATCAAAAACAGGTCGGTCGCAATAGCGGCCAGAGCGCACCCCAACATAATCTGGGGCAGGTCGTGAAAGAAGTTCATCGAAAGAATGCGCTTAATGTCCAGACGATATGCCATGCTGCCTCCCTCAAAAAAGCGCACCCCATCGGATGCGCTTTGAACTTCTTCTTGTATTCGATTCTACCGATTCGCCGGACAAAAACCACCCCTGCGCAGGGTTTATTCCGAATACAAACCCGTCCAACCGTTGGGCTTAGCATCGGCTTGAAGCCGCCCGATGTTTTAGATCTCCGAGCCTTCTACATCGGCGTTGCCGGTAGCCCAACGGTGATAGCCAATCACAAACGGATCCAAATCGCCATCGTCAAGAACGGCCTCGACGTTGCTGGTCTCCACGCCCGTACGCAGGTCCTTAACCATCTGGTACGGGTAGAGCACGTAGCTGCGGATCTGGTTGCCAAAACCAATCGTGGTCTTGGGTCCGCGAATCTCGTCCAGGGCCTCGGCACGCTTCTCGAGCTCAATCTCGTACAGGCGAGCCTTGAGGATCTGCATGCACGCGGCCTTGTTCTGGATCTGGCTGCGCTCGTTTTGGCAGGTAACCACAATGCCGCTGGGGAAATGCGTCACGCGCACGGCGGAGTCGGTGGTGTTTACGCCCTGGCCACCCGGGCCACTTGCGTGGTACACGTCGACGCGGATGTCGTCGGGGTTGATCTCGATATCGATATCGTCGGGCAGCACCGGAATGACCTCGACGCCGGCAAACGTGGTCTGGCGGCGCTTCTTGTCGTCGGTGGGGCTAATGCGCACCAGGCGGTGGACACCGGCCTCGGCGCGAAGCATGCCAAAAGCATCCTTGCCTTCGACGGTAAAGGTCGCGCGATCAATGCCAATGACCTCGGCCGCGGGGCAATCGTTGATGGTGACCTTCCAACCGCGGCGCTGGCAGTACTTCATGTACATCTTAAAGAGCATGAAGGTCCAATCCTGGGCCTCCAAACCACCCTGCCCGGGCTTGATGGTCACAATCGCGTCGCCATGGTCGAACTCCCCGGTAAACCAGCTCGCAAGCTCAAGCTCGTCGATGGCGCGGGCCAGGCGTTCTGCCGTAGCGGCAGCCTCCTCGCGCAATGCGACGGCGTCGGGGTCATCCCCCATCTCCTCGGCAAGCTCCAGCGCAGCGCGGGCATCGGAAAGCTCGCCGCGCGCGGTGTCCACGGCAGCGATATCTTCCTTGGTGCGCGCGATCTCCTCCATCGTGGCGCGAGCGGCATCGGCGTCGTCCCAAAAGCCCGGGGCGACGCTTTTGGCCTCGAGCTCCGTTACGCGGGTGCGCTTCTCGTCCAAATGGAGGTACGACTCAACCTCACCGAGCCGGTCCGCAAACGCGTCCAGCTCGGCGGGCGTTACCTCTAAAGCCTCAGCCATTAACGATTCCTGCCGTGGCAGTACTTGAACTTCTTACCGCTACCGCAGGGGCAAGGATCGTTGCGGCCCACGTTGACGTACGGATCGTCGCTCTCGGACTTGCGGTAGGTCGTCACCTTGCCACCGTTGTTGACGGCAGCCGGTCCGCCTTGGACAGCCGTGCGGGCCTGCACCTGCGCCTGCTTGCGCAGCACCGAGTCGCCGTTGTCACCATCGACCTCGGCAGGACCGGAGAAGTGCGCACCCTCGAGCGCGGGCTCCTCCTTGTGCTCCACGACACGCGGGGCAGCCTTGATCTCGATGCGCAGAACCGTGCGCAGGTAATCCTCGTACATGGTGTCGACGAGTATCTGGAACGCGCCGTAGGCCTCGGTCTTGTACTCGACCAGCGGGTCGCGCTGGCCAAAGCCGCGCAGGCCGATGCCGGTCTTGAGGTAGTCCATCTCCTGCAGGTAGTTCATCCAGCGGGTATCGATGACGCGCAGCATGACCTGGGTGTTGAGCTCGCGCATCAGGTCCTCGCCCAAGCGCTCGGCTTTCATGTTGTAGCACTTCTCTACGTAAGCCAGGACATCGGCAGCTAGGGCCTCATAATCCTCGTCGGGGAACTTCGGCGTATCGATGTGGCCGGTGAGCTCCACAACCCACTTGCGCAGGCCCTCCAGGTCGCGCTCGCCATCGTGACTGTCCTTGGTGCAGAACTCCTGCACGCAGCGGTACACGGTATCGTGCATGACCTCGGTGATGTGGTCGGTCAGATCCTTGCCGTCCAGAATCTTATTGCGCTCGGCGTAGATGACCTGGCGTTGCTTGTTCATGACGTCGTCGTACTCAAGGACGCTCTTACGCATGGAGAAGTTGATGCTCTCGACCTTGTGCTGGGCGCTCTCGACAGCCTTGGAGATGATCTTGTGCTGGATGGGCATATCGTCGCCCATGTCAGCCGTGACCATCATCTTGGAGACGCGGTCCATCTTGTCGCCGCCAAACAGACGCATCAGATCGTCCTCGAGCGACAGGTAGAACTGGGTCTCGCCCGGATCGCCCTGACGGCCGGAACGGCCGCGCAGCTGGTTGTCGATACGGCGGGACTCGTGGCGCTCGGTGCCGATAACGGTCAGGCCGCCGGCGGCAAGAACGCGCTCGCGCTCGGCCTTGCAAGTCTCCTTGGCCTCGGCGTTAAACTGCTCAAGCTGCTCGGGCGTTACGTCCTCCATGGTCAGGCCCTCGTACTCCAGGCGCTCGCGCACCAGCTCGTCGGGGTTACCGCCCAGCAAGATGTCGGTACCGCGGCCGGCCATGTTGGTAGCGATGGTCACGGCGCCATAGCGACCAGCCTGGGCAACGATATGGGCCTCGCGCTCGTGGTGCTTGGCGTTGAGGACCTCGTGCGCGATGCCGCGCTTGGTAAGGGCGGCCGACAGTTTCTCGGAGCTTTCGATGGAGACGGTGCCCACCAGGACCGGCTGGCCCTTGGCGTGACGTCGCTCGACGTCGTCGGCAACGGCGTTGTATTTGGCCTGGATGGTGCGGTACACCAGGTCCTCGTGGTCAACACGCTGCACGGGCTTGTTGGAGGGGATGACCTCGACGGGCAGCTTGTAGATCTCGCGGAACTCGGCATCCTCGGTGAGTGCCGTACCGGTCATGCCGGAGAGCTTGTCATACAGACGGAAGTAGTTCTGCAAGGTGATAGTGGCCAGCGTCTGGTTCTCCTCGCGTACAAGCACGCCCTCTTTGGCCTCGATGGCCTGGTGCAGGCCCTCGGAGTAACGGCGGCCTTCCATAATGCGGCCGGTGAACTCGTCGACGATCTTGACCTCGCCGTTGGTGACCACATACTGCTTGTCGCGGTGGAACATGTACTGGGCCTTCAGCGCCTGCTGCAGGTGGTTGACCAGCTGGCCGGAGAGATCGGCATAGATGTCATCGATACCCAGGCGGCGCTCGATCTTCTTAAGACCGCGCTCGGTGGCAGCGATGGTGTGCTTGGCCTCGTCCATGACGTAGTCGCCCGTGGGTTCAACGTCCTCGGTGGCGGTAAGCATGTCGTGCGACACGTCCTCGCCGCGCTCAAGGCCACGCACGGCACGCGCGAAGTCCTTGTAGGTACTGGCGGACTTGGTGCCAGCGCCCGAGATGATCAGCGGGGTGCGAGCCTCATCGATCAGGATGGAGTCAACCTCGTCGACGATGGCGTAGTTGTGGCCGCGCTGCACGCGCTGCTCGGGACGGGTAACCATGTTGTCGCGCAGGTAATCAAAGCCGAACTCGGAGTTGGTGCCGTAGGTGACGTCGGCCTGGTAGGCCGGGCGCTTGAGCTCGAGCGGCATGTTGTTCTGGAGCAGACCGACGGTCATGCCCAGGTACTTGTAGATGCGGCCCATCCACTCGGAGTCGCGCTTGGCAAGGTAATCATTGACAGTAACGACGTGCACGCCCTTGCCGGCAATAGCGTTGAGATAGCCGGCCAACGTGGAGACGAGGGTCTTGCCTTCGCCAGTCTTCATCTCGGCGATGTGGCCCTCGTGCAGTGCCATGGCGCCAATGAGCTGCACGTCAAAGTGGCGCATACCCATGGTGCGCTTGGAAGCCTCGCGCACGGTGGCAAAGGCCTCGGGGAGCATATCGTCGAGCGACTCGCCGTTGGCGTAGCGCTCACGGAACTTATCGGTCTGGGCGCGGAGCTCCTCCTCGGTCATCTTCTCAAACTGGGGCTCAAGACCGTTGATCTGGTCGACGATCTTGTAGTAGCGCTTAAGGTCCTTATCGGATCCAAAGGACAGCAGCTTTGACATGAATCCCATGTTGTTTCCTTTTTGGCCATCGCCCGTGCCATGCAGCTCCGAGCGAGTTAAACACAGATAGTTGTACTTTAGCCAAACAGGACGCACCCTATGCGGTCGACCTCAACCGCCACGTAATAACTACGACCAACCTGCCAAAAAGGGACTGGTTTATTTTGGCAGCTTTTATCTGGGAAAACGCCGTCTCTCTGCCATTTGGTGCAAACCAACCTGTCCCCTCCGCACCAATCTGGTGCAATGGGGACGAGCTAGCTTGCACCCAAAGTTCTTGCCAAGAGAGGCTTCTCAATGGTAGGATATACCAAGATGGAC
>UQPT01000090.1:0-7533 GCA_900543045.1 uncultured Collinsella sp. | reverse complement strand
AGTCTAAACAAATCTGTGATTTCACGGAATTGAGACTTTATACAGAAGAAGAGATGCATGCTGCGATGGCGCTGTTGGCCCTGGCGTGCCTGTGTGGCACGCTGGCTTTTACCGTTGATATGGTTCCGGCGAACAACGTTCTATCGTTTGGCAGCGTGAAGGTACGAGTCTGCGAATACACCCTAAACGAGCAGGGCGAGGAGATTCCGTTTGAGGCCAACGAGTACGGCGACTATCCCGACACCAAGGCTGGGGGCTCTGACATCAGCCGCATTGTGCGCGTGGAGAACGCCGGCGCGCAGCCTGAGTACGTTCGCGCTCGTCTGCGCATGACGTCAGTGGCGCCCGACGGTTCGAGAGCGGATGCCTCGGGCAGCGTTGCGTTTCATGTGAACGCGGGCGAGGGATCTCCGTGGGTCGATGGCGGCGATGGGTGGTTCTACTACCGTGGGCTGGATGCGCGTGGCGGCACGCTCGATCCCGGCGCCATGACGGAGAGCCTTATGGACTCGCTGCGCTTTGTGGGCGACTACCACGATGCCGCACGCGGCGGCTCATTCAGACTCGATATTGATGTCCAGGCCGTGCAGGCCAAAAACCAGCAGGCAAGCGATACCGTCCTCGATGTGCTTGACGTCGCGGGCTGGCCGGAGGCGAACTAGCCTATGAAGATCAAGATCGTGAACCGAGGCGTGCTCGGCAGGCTGGTTGCCGTGGCGGCGATCGCCTTTTGCTGCGTTATGGTGCTGCCGGCGGCAGTGCATGCCGAGGATGTGCCCGAGGCCAAAACCGAATTCCACATCAAAAACGAGGCTGACTTTTTGGCGTACGTGGCGCTGTCGCGCGAGCGCGATACGTCCGGCTGGCACGTTTATCTCGATAACGATATCGTGCTTAATGATGACGACATGAAGACCATTGTCTCGCACACCGTTAAGCATCTGTCGTTTGGCAACAAGGAGCATCCGTTTAAGGGCGTGTTCGATGGTCAAAACCACACCGTTGAGGGCCTGAACTACGATAAAGACGCTTTTGACCCCGAGCGCGATACGGGATTTTTTGCCGAGACCAACGGTGCCACCATCAAAAACTTCCTGGTCAAGGACGCCAACGTGTGGGCGGACTTCCGCGGTGGCATTATCGTGGGCAAGGCCGTCAATACGCGCTTCGAAAACGTTATGGTCATGGAGAGCACGCTGCACGTGACCTGCGCCAACAATGCTCTCAACCTCATTACCAACGCAGGCTTTGAGGGCGGTCTCATCGTCGGCGAGCTCGACGGCTGCACCCTCTACAACTGCGAGGTCCGTGGCGGCCGTGCCGTCAACAATGCGACCTCGGGCGTGCAGGCGCTCGGCGGTGAGGGTCTGTATATGGCGGCGTTTGCCGGCTACGTTAAGAACTCGACTATCGAGTACTGCCGCGTGACGCCGACGCGTAAGGACGACGGCTCGATTGCCGAGAAGGGCATGACCGACGTCACCAATAAGTACGACGTGGCCATTGGCGCCCTGGGCGGCAACAACGTGTATGCCTCGGGTTTTGTGGGCTGTATGGCGGGTGACGCCAAGATTATCGACTGCTTCTCGACGGCGCAGTGCTACAGCTATGCCGCGTCGTACGTGGGCGTCGTCGCCGTGACGCGCGCGTGGACGGGTGGCTTGGCGGGTCGTATTCTAACCGAAAAGGGCAACGAGCTCGTCCGAAGCCATTTTGCGGGTGACTTGAGCTCGCGTCAGTATAATCCCATCGCCGTGATCCCCATCATTCAAAACGATGTGAACCTGGGCGGTATTGCTGCGCGCGCCAACAAGGGTGACGCCACGGTTACCGAATGCTACTTTAAGCCGAGCGTGAGCCTAAACGGCAGCAGCCAGGGCAACCCTGCCAAAAAGAAAATCCCCTCGTTTGGCGGCGACGGCATCATCAAGGGCGATGGCTATGGTCCATGGGATGACGAGCGCTACACCACGCGCGAGCTGTGGGAAGAGCACGACTACGACTTTTGTGCCGGCACCAAGCGCTCGACTGCTAACAACGGGGCCTTGGGTGGCTCGCACTTCAATGAGTGGGCGATGGATTACAAGCTGAATATTCCTGTGCATGGCCAGAGCGTTAAGGCGACGATCGATTTTCCCGGTGCGGGTACCGCGACCATCGAGGCAACCAAACTTGGTATTGAACAGAAGACCTCGGATCCGTACGCCTTTGCCGTGAGCGCCGTGCTGGCGGGAACGGCTCAGGGCTTGGCCCAGGGCGATACATCGGTGACGTTTAGGCAGGATACCACCAAAAAGCCCGACGACCTGAGCGAGAAGAACGACGGCTACCGCTTTATGGGCTGGTTCCGCGAGTCCGATGTGCGTGTGAATCGAATTGGACAAGACAACAGCTGGTTTGACGGCAAGACCGATGCCGATGCCGTGACTGCCGGCAAACAGGTCAAGAAGAGTGAGGCGCACGAGCATACGTCGACCTATACCGCCGATAATGCCAAGGGGGTCGACGGTTTTAAGGGCAATGACCTGTTTATCGCTTCGTACGAGGCGCAGGTGCTGTTCTATAACGTCAAGGGTGAGATGCTCTCGTGGCAGAGCGGCGAGGCGCACGACAAGTCGACGGATTGGTACCGCTATGGTGTCGGTTTAACGCCGGTTGCCCCTGCGGACCGCGGCGCTCTATCTGCCAGCGCCACCTTTATTGGTTGGACGACGCAGCCGAGCGGTGAGGCCGAGATGCATGGCGGCTATGCGGCCATTACCTCGCCTGAGCTTGCCGAGCTAAAAAACGCCGGTGCGTTCTATCCTGCCGGCGCTGAGATCACTGTGCTTGGCCCTACCGATTTTTATCCGGTGTACACCGACTATGTGTCGAACATCATGACGGTGTTTGAGGGCAATGAGCGGGATGAGCTTGACGATAAGACCCAGCGCGCGGGCGTGGGCAAAACTGTCGTTAAGGTTGAGACTGCCGAGGATGGCACCGGTGTGTACACGGTGCAGGTGTGCGACGTGGACAACAAACCTT
Source organism: uncultured Collinsella sp. (assembly GCA_900543045.1). Classification (GTDB taxonomy): domain Bacteria; phylum Actinomycetota; class Coriobacteriia; order Coriobacteriales; family Coriobacteriaceae; genus Collinsella. The sequence continues at coordinate 4,506 of UQPT01000090.1, read as the reverse complement.
TATCTGAGGACGGTGCGCTGCCCGACGGCTACCGCTTCCTGGGTTGGTATGAAAACAAGCAGGCCGCCGATGGGTCCCAGGTCGAGGTGCGCGTAAGCCGTGACCCCAGCTACACACTCCCTGCCGATGTCGATCTAACTGTGCCACATACCTACATCGCCCGCTTTGAGTACCGAGTGGATTATTACGTTCGGGCTTATACCAACCATGAGTTTACGGACAGCAAGCTACTTTGTTCCGTTTGGAATCGCTATCAAACGCCCTTTGAGGAAAACGTCGGTAGTACCTTCGTGCGTGAAAACGTCGTCCACTGGGGCCCGGAGCATGTTGACCACGGTATAAAGGATAGTTATGAAACGTGTGGCACGCGCTTCACGAAGGAAACCCTTGTCGTGAGTCCCCTTAACGCGTACTCGCACAACGTTAAAAACGATACGGGAGCCGATACTCTAAAAAACCTCTATGCCGATACCGATTTTCCAGGCGCTGCAACGCTAAGCGATACTTGGACTTCGGCTTCGCTGAACGTAACGGTCAAACCGGTGAATGATCGCTATCGCCTGAATTTTTGGACGCTTGAGCGCGATGGTGAATATTGGACATATGTGAAAAATCCCATCGAGAGCATGGTGCGTACAGATAAGAAGTACTACGTTCGCGCGATGATTACCACGGACGTTAATTTCTACAACAAGGGCGATAATGTCGTGAGGACTGCCACGCGGCGCTATGAGAGTAACTTGCTGCAGACCAAGGTGAACGGGGCGGATCCGACGTTCACGTATTACTACCCGCATGTTAATAAGTCGGTTAAAGTGGCCGAAAAGCCAGAAGATGGTGAGAAGGGATCGTATGAGAGCCCCCTGACCCTCGAAGCTTCCCCGACCGATGCCGACATGGCCGTGCCGGGCTATAAGTTCCTGGGCTGGATTTCGACCGCCGAGGTCCAGAGGGATTCTGACGTCTGGAAGTATATCTACGATGTCGAGGGCGATTCCTTCACCACTTCTGACCCGGATAAGGCCGAACCGTATCTGGTGAAACCAGATTTTAAGGTCACCCAGTGGCAGGATGCCTATCCGGTGTACGCGAAGTACGATGTTAGGTACACCACCAACCTGTATCGCGCCGGTTTTAAGGGCACGGACAAGGTTAATGTGCCTAGGTACGACATCGATCCCGTTATCAACGCGGGCACCGACCCTGCTACGGCAACGGTGACCCCTGACGTCACGACTCCGGTTTATAAAGCAGGCGGTGAGCTGTATAAGTTGCAGAAGGTTGAGATCGAGCTTCCGAATGGCGAAGTTGAAGACATCGAACCTAACGGCGATAACTCGTATTCCCATCAGGTGGAACCCGGCGGGGCCTATACATTTGTGGCGTACTATTCGCCGTTGGCGGTTGTGTACCATCTCAATGCCAGGGATGTGGACGGTAAGGTAGCCCAGCAGGGCGATTCTCTCGGCAGCCTTAAGGACGGCATCCCGCTGCCAACGTATAACGTCGGCGATATCGATGCTGCAACAAACGCATACAATGCCTTCGTGGGCTGGACGGAAACTAAGCCGGTAGCTGGCAACGGTTATGTCGTTTGGTCGGACGACGTTTCCATGGTGAATAAAAGCACCGTGGTCAAGGCCCCCATGGAGTTGTATCCGGTCTACCGCGCCAGCGCGGTGCGTGTTCAATCGAATATCGATGCCAATCTGGATGACCCCGGTTCTGTGCGTTATCTTTCGCGGACCGACTCTGGTGATCAAATTTCGCTGGAGGTAAAAGCTGCAACTGAGGTTGTCGGCAAGGATGGCACCAAGTACGACTTTGTCGGCTGGTCGCGTGACTATGAATCCGATAACAAGTACACCCTGATGACCGGTGACGACAAGTATCCCCTCGAGGGCAATGAGCCCTTTAAGAGCGCGATGTACACTGCGGTGTACAAGATTGCGCCGCATAAGGTGCGCTATCACGGTGTCGACGGGTCGGTTCTCTTTACGGCGACGGTCGACTCGGGCGACGAGCGTGCGCAGGACGGCAAGTCCGGCTTCGTCTATACGGTTGATGTTCCCAAAATGGATGAGAACGGCCGCCCCGTCTATGACAACAGCGGGAATCCCATGATGGAGCAAAAGTCCGTGGCATACGACCCGGACGCCCATTCCAAGATCGTCGCGCTGCTCGATGAGCGTGCGGCCGCCAATGGCGATATGCGTGAGCTCTTCTTGGAGTGGCGATATGTGGGCGCCTATGGTGATACGAAGCCTTGGGATGTGTTTAAGGACGAGCCAATTAAGGGCGACATGGACCTGTATCCCGTTACATATCGCGTGGTTGCCAAAGATACGTCTGATCCCGCGAAGTCCGAAACCATGACCGCCCAGCTTAAGTGGCTGCTCGATCCCGCCGCCGCCAACACCGTCGATGACAGTGCCGACAAGGCGCCGTTTAAGGTCTGCTTTGCCAAGCCGTTTATGGGAACGCGGCTGACCGTTACGGTAATGCGGGCAAGCTACGGGCCTGGTACAGAGGGTGTTTCTGTGGCGGAAGAGCCCGTAAACGGCAAGTTTGTCTCGCTCTACAGCCTTGGTTCGGGTGACGGCTCGTTCGACCTGGCCAACCGTCTGGAGTCCAAGAAGACGGGCGAGGGCGATCAGGGCCCCGGCAAAGCCGTGTTCAACTTTGCCCAGACTCATGCGCTGACGATCGTTAAAAAGACGACCGATGTCAGCGCTATGGGGCAAACGTTCCGCTTTAAGGTAACGCGAAAGATGTCGCAGGATTCTCCTGCCGAGACGCGCATGGTCGAGGTGAAAGTTAGCGAGCAGCGCGACGAAAACGGTGAAACTTGCTATGTCGGCAGCGTGCAGTTCGCCGCTCCGGCTGGCATCTATACCGTCGAGGAAGATACGGCTTGGGCATGGCGCTACCAGGGTGAGCTGAGCACGCCGGGCAAGGCGCCCGGTAAAACTGCCGAGCTGACGATTTCGTCTGCATCGAGCGCGAACGATGCCACGTTCACCTGCACGAACACGCGTGTGAACGACAAATGGATCGACGGCAGCGATCGTGCCCATAACGTTTGGAGCAACGGCAACGTAGCAAAGAAGGAGGATTAGCATGTCCAAGCGCAAGCGCATCATCGCCTTGCTGGTGGGGGTTATCCTCCTGGCCGGTACGGCAGGCACGTTGGCCTGGCTTTCGGTTACGGGCGTGCTGGTCAACCAGTTCGGCATCGGGTCGGTGACGCCATCGGTTCAGGAAACGCTCTACGGCAAAGTGAAAAGCGATGTCAAGGCGAAGAACACGGGTACTGCGCCCGCCTATATTCGTGCTGCAGTGGATATCTACTGGCAGGACCAGGATGGCGCACGCCTGTGGGATGAGCCGAAGGAGGAGCCGAAGGGTGAGGCGGATTACGAGATTGCGTGGAACGTGGCTGATGCCTCGGGCGCGAACTCGGCTTATAACTGGGTTAAGGCGAGCGACGGGTTCTATTACTGGACGTCGCCCGTCGCTCCCGGCGCGGAAACCGGCGTGCTCATTAATAGGGTTACCGAGCTCAAGGCAACCGAAGGTCGCAATCTTGTCGTGGATATCTCCACTCAGGCGGTCCAGGCGACGCCCGATGAGGCCGTGCACGACGCATGGGGTTGCTCGGTCGAGAATGACGTGCTGGTGCCGCCGCATGGAGGTGCGTAAGTATGGCGTTCCCGATTCGTAAAGGTGTTGCGCGCTCCTTGCGTTGCATGGTCGCGGCCATTTTCTGCGTGGTCGCGCTCGCTGTTCCCGCCCGTGCGTTTGCCGATACTCCCGCGATTGCCTATGACGGAAATGCGCGCCAGCTGACGGTCTCGGGGGCGACGGGCTCCTCGGGGGAGCCCGATCTGTTTTTGGCCTTTAAAGATCTGATGCCTGGCGATGTGCGTGATCAGCAGATAGAGATTCGTGCCACGGGCGTAAAGTCCCAGGTGCGCGTGTTTGTGCGTGCCGTTGTCGATCACGAGACGGCACGCCTGCTGTCGCCCATTACCCTAACGGCTTCGGCGGGCGATGGCTCTGCAGGTTGGCTCCAGACAGGAACGCCGGGCAGCGTGTTCGCTTATCCCACGCAAATCGCCACGTTTACGAGCGATGGCAGCACGGTGCTTAATTTGCAGCTAAACGTTCCGACATCGGTGGGCAACGAGGTTGCCGACGCAAACAAGACCATTCGCTGGGAAATCACCGCCGAGGACGATGGCGAGAAGATCCCCATGCAGTCTGCTGACAGCAAGAAGCCCGGTTTGCTTGGTCTGGTGGCAACAGGCGACAACACGCTCACGTTGCTTTTGGTGTTGCTGACACTTGCAATCATCGCATTTATAGCCGCACTTCTTTTGTCCCGGAGGGATAAGCGCTAGGTTCATCTTCTAAAGGCAACGCCCTCCCGGGCGGCGGGCACGAAGTTCCCTGCTCTACAGTCCTGCGCAAGACGAAGGCCACATTAAGTGGCCTTCTTTGCGT
>UQPT01000089.1:0-7592 GCA_900543045.1 uncultured Collinsella sp. | reverse complement strand
GGTTTTCGTAGATTCCGCACGAGCCGAAGGCCACTTAATGTGGCCTTCGTGCGAGCCAGGACTTGACCGAGCGAAAACCTTGCGCCTGGCCTTCGGCGGTGCGGCCGGATGGTGGAATTGTGTACAGCCCGGTTTTCCGTTGACCGACGCCGGGGTCCCCGCCATAATACTTTCGGTTCACGCACGAATCCGCTGCCAGAGACAGCCGGTGCAAACGGGCATCGCCCGCGAGCTTAATGGGATATCCCGCCAGCCGAGGTGGTCGAGTAGATATGTCTTCTCGCCCCCGTCGCTCATGCAGCGCGGGGGCTTTCTTTTTGGACATGCCCCCGTCACGTCCTTGTGGCGGACCGTGCCCGGAAAGAATTCGAGGAGGTGTAATTCATGCCCCAGCAGTACAAAATCGACAAGGTTGCAGAGATCGAGTCCCGTATCGCCGAGAACGCCGGTCTGTTTGTCGTCAACTACAACGGTCTGACGGTTAAGCAGGCTCAGGAGCTGCGTCATCAGCTTCGCGAGTGCGGCGCCGAGATGAAGGTCTACAAGAACAACCTGGTCAAGATCGCTCTCAAGAACCAGGAGCAGCCCGAGATCGACGAGATCCTCGCCGGCCCCGTCGCTTATGTGTTCTACGAGACCGAGCCGGTCGAGGCCGCTAAGGCCCTTAAGGACTTCTCCGCTAAGTCCAAGGGCGTCCTTGAGATCAAGGGCGGTATCTCCGACGGCAAGGCCGTTTCCGCTGATGATGTTAAGGCTATCGCCGAGCTGCCCACCAAGGATCAGCTTCTCGGCCAGATCGCCGGTCTCATCTCCGGTTTCGCTCGCGACATCGCTGTCTGCGTCAACGGCGTTTCCTCTGGTCTCGCTCGTTCGATCCAGCAGGTCTCCGAGCAGAAGGCAGCCTAGTTGCTGTTTTCACCCGCGGCGGCAACGCCGCACCCCTGGCGCATTCGCGCCGTGTTTTAACTGATCTCCGTGCATCCGCACGGAAACCGAAAGGACTTAGAAATGGCTAAGCTTACCACCGATGAGATCATCGATGCTCTTAAGGAAATGACCCTTCTCGAGGCTTCCGAGCTCGTCAAGGCTATCGAGGACACCTTCGGCGTTTCCGCCGCTGCTCCTGCCGCCGTTGTCGCCGCTCCCGCTGCTGGCGCTGCTGAGGCCGAGGAGAAGACCGAGTTTGACGTCGTGCTCGAGGGCTTCGGCGACAACAAGATCCAGGTCATCAAGGCCGTCCGTGAGCTCACCAACCTTGGCCTGAAGGAGGCCAAGGAGGTCGTCGAGGGCGCTCCCAAGGCTGTTCTCGAGGGTGCCAAGAAGGAGGACGCCGAGGCTGCCAAGGAGAAGCTCGAGGCTGCTGGCGCTGCTGTCACCCTCAAGTAATCAGGCTTTCTCGCCAGATTCCTTTGCAGACGGGGTTCGCATTGCGAGCCCCGTCTTTTTTGTTTTTCGGTCCCTCGGCATCGGTTGCTCAATCTGCCATGTTCTGTGATTTGCGTCGTATCGGGTGCCCTGCCGTTGGGCAATAAAATTGCACCATTCGAGCAATAATTTGCGTTGACCTGCTGAAGAATTGTCTCTGCCTTGTAGCGACATATAGTTCCAGCGGTAAGATGCTTGGGTATCGCAATTTGGTCTGCGGCTGTGTGCCGCACGCATGGGGCGCTTTTGCGCCTGCGAAAGGATCTTTGAATAACATGAAGGCAATCATCCCCGCCGCCGGTCTTGGCACGCGTTTTCTGCCTGGTACCAAGTGCACGCCCAAAGAGATGCTGCCGGTGCTCGACAAGCCGGTCATCCAGTATGTCGTCGAGGAGGCCCTCGACCCCGAGGAGGTCGATGATGCCATCATCGTTACTTCTCCCGGTAAGCCCGAGCTACTGAACTACTTCCAGCCTGATCGCTCGCTCGAGAACCTGCTGCGCGAGCGCGGCAAGAACGCCTATGCCGATGCTGTCGCCCACGCTGGCGGTATGCCGGTCGACTTCCGTTATCAGTACGAGCCCAAGGGCCTCGGCCATGCTATTCGCTCTGCTGCCGACGCCGTGGCAGGGGAGAACTTCCTGGTTCTTCTGGGCGACTACGTTGTACCTAACCGCGACATCTGCGACAAGATGCTCGCCGTTTCCAAGGAGCACGGTGGCGCTTCGGTTATCGCCGTCGCTGCTTGCTCGCCCGAGGAAGTCAGCCGCTACGGTGTTATCGCCGGCGAGCGCGTCGGTTCGCTCGAGGGCGCCGAGGGCGTTGCCGATGCCGAGCCGGGTGCCGTGTGGCGCATCGGCGGCCTGGTGGAGAAGCCCGCTCCCGAGGCGGCTCCGTCCAACCTGTACATCGTCGGTCGCTACCTGCTGAGCCCGCTGGTCATGGACCTGCTGGCCGATCAGCAGGCCGGTAAGGGCGGCGAGATTCAGCTGACCGACGCCATGGCACGTTCGCTCGACCGCGAGGCCATGTACGCTGTCGTCATCGACCCGCTCTCGGGCTACGACACCGGCACCCCGTCTGGCTGGATGGCCACCAACGCCCTCATGGCCGCAAGCGATCCTCGCTTTGCCAGCGCCTTCTGGGACGCCATCGACGAGCGTGGCGGCTTGATGCGTAAGTAAGCCTTCGGGCATCGACATTTACGGGTGCGGACTTTGGTCTGCACCCGTTTTTTATGCGAGCTGCGATCGCCGGCTCTCTGTTCACAGAAAATATATGAACAGGTGTTCGATACGCATATATCTACCTGCACCTTTTCTGTCGAAAAACTTTGCTACTCCAAAAACTCAATCGCGTCAAGGCTTTTCTTGCCCAACGGTCGGTACCTGATAAACTATTAGGTTGCGATAACTGGCGAAGCTATGCCTCGCCAACCCACCGAGCATTTCCGTGAAGGAGGAAAAACCTGGTGACCTACGCATACACTGCCACTGAGCGCAAGCGCGTCAGCTTCGGGAAAATCCCGGAGGCCATGGAGCTCCCCAACCTTATCTCTGTTCAAAGGGAATCCTTTGAGCGTTTTAAGGACGAGGGCCTTCGTGAGGCGTTCAAGGAATCCAGCCCCATCCAGAGCCAGAACCATGTTCTCGAGGTTACCTTCGGCGAGCATCAGTTCGGCGACCCCGCGCACACCGTCGAGGAGTGCCGCGAGAAGGACATGACGTATCAGGCCCCGCTTCTGACCGACGTTCGTCTCACCAACAAGGAGACCGGCGAGATCAAGGAGCAGCTCGTCTTCATGGGCGACTTCCCCATGATGACCGATCAGGGCACCTTCATCATCAACGGTACCGAGCGTATCGTCGTCTCGCAGCTCGTCCGCTCCCCGGGCGTGTACTACAGCTCCGAGATGGATTCGGGCAAGCAGATCTACAAGGCCCAGATCATCCCGTCCCGCGGTGCCTGGCTTGAGTTTGAGGTCGACAAGCGCGACCAGCTCATGGTCTCCATCGACCGTAAGCGCAAGCAGAGCGCCACGATGTTCCTGCGCGCCCTTGGCATCGCCGTCACCAACGACGACATCATCGAGCTGCTCGGCAACTCCGATGTGATCAAGCGCACCCTGGAGCGCGATACCGCCCTTACCCGCGAGGACGCCCTCATCGAGATCTACCGTCGCCTGCGCCCGGGCGAGCCTCCCACCGTGGACGCTTCCCGCAGCCTGCTCGAGGGCCTGCTCTTCAACCCGCAGCGCTACGATCTGGCCCGCGTCGGTCGTTACAAGGTCAACAAGAAGCTCAACCTCACCACCGAGGAAGAGGTCACGGTGCTCACCGACGAGGATATCGTCGCTACGCTGCGCTACCTCCTGTCCCTCGCCGCCGGCGAGCAGGGCTTTAAGGTCGACGACATCGACCACTTTGGCAACCGCCGTATCCGCACCGTCGGCGAGCTCGTCGCCAACCAGTTCCGTATCGGCATGAGCCGTATGGAGCGCGTCGTCCGTGAGCGCATGAGCTCCCAGGACATCGACGAGATCACCCCGCAGTCGCTCATCAACATCCGCCCGATCGTGGCCTCCATCAAGGAGTTCTTCGGTTCCTCGCAGCTCTCGCAGTTCATGGACCAGGCGAACCCCCTGACCGGTCTGACCCACAAGCGCCGTCTGTCCGCACTCGGCCCTGGCGGTCTTGCCGGCCACAAGTCCGGCTCCAGCCGCCGCACCAACGTGCCGACGGCCGTCCGCGACGTTCATAACTCGCACTACAGCCGCATGTGCCCGATCGAGACCCCCGAAGGCCCCAACATCGGCCTGATCGGCTCGCTCGCCCTCTACGCCCGCGTCAACGAGTACGGCTTCATCGAGGCTCCGTTCCGCCGCGTCGAGAACGGCGTTGCCACCGACCAGATCGACTGGATGACCGCTGACGAGGAAGAGAAGCACGTCATCGCGCCGGCCAACACGCCGCTCGATCCCAAGACCAACGAGTTCATCACGACCGATGCCGAGGGCAAGATCGTCCGTCCGCACACCGTGATCGCCCGTACCCGCGACTTCGACGGCTCCTTCGGCGCTCCCGCCGATGTGCCTGTCGAGGACGTCGACTACATGGACGTCTCGCCGCGTCAGATGCTCTCCGTCGCAGCCACGCTGATCCCGTTCCTTGAGCACGATGACGCCAAGCGTACGCTGATGGGCGCTAACATGCAGCGTCAGGCCGTGCCGCTGGTTCACCCCGCCGCTCCCTATGTCGGTACCGGCATGGAGCGTCGCGCCGCTCTGGACTCCGGCGAGGTCACCCTGGCCAAGAACGCCGGCGAGGTCATCTTTGCCGACGCCGCCAAGATCATCGTCAAGCATGCCGGCGGCATGGACGAGTATCACCTGGCCAAGTACCAGCGCTCCAACCAGTCCACCTGCATCAACCACCGTCCGCTCGTGCGCGTCGGTGACACCGTTGAGCAGGGCGAGCCTCTGGCTGACGGTCCTTCGACCGATCACGGCGAGCTCGCACTGGGCCAGAACCTCACCGTGGCCTACATGCCGTGGGAAGGCTTTAACTACGAGGACGGTATCGTCGTGTCCGAGCGCCTGGTGGCCGAGGACCTGCTGACGACCATCAACATCACCCGCCACGAGATCGACGCCCGCGACACCAAGCTCGGCCCCGAGGAGATCACCCGCGAGATCCCGAATCTCTCCGAGGACATGCTTGCCAACCTCGACGAGGACGGCATCATCCGCATCGGCGCCGAGGTCGGCCCTGGCGACATCCTGGTCGGCAAGGTCACGCCTAAGGGCGAGAGCGCTCTGACCGCCGAGGAGCGCCTGCTGCGCGCCATCTTCGGCGCCAAGGCCCACGACGTCCGCGATACCTCCCTTAAGATGCCTCACGGCGCTTACGGCCGCGTTATCGACGTTGTCCGCTTTAGCCGCGAGAACGGTGACGACCTGGCCCCCGGCGTCAACGAGCAGGTGCGCGTCTACGTCGCCCAGCGTCGTAAGATCCAGCAGGGCGATAAGATCGCCGGTCGCCACGGCAACAAGGGTGTTATTTGTAACGTTCTGCCGGTCGAGGACATGCCCTACATGGCTGACGGTACCCCGATCGACGTTATCCTCAACCCGCTGGGCGTTCCTTCGCGTATGAACGTCGGCCAGCTGCTCGAGTGCCACCTTGGCTGGGCTGCTGCCTGCGGTTGGGATACCGAGCAGGCCGACTCCGACAAGTACGTCCCCGGTCCGTTCTTCACCGCCACGCCCGTCTTCGACGGCGCCAAGGAGGACGAGATCGCCGAGGTCATCCGTCGTGCCAACAAGAACATGCTCAACAAGGCCACCGCTGCCTTTGGCGATCACATGCGCCCCGAGTTTGTCACCCAGCTTGACGAGCGCGGCAAGACCCGTCTGTTCGACGGCCGCACCGGCGAGGAGTTCCGCGAGCCCATTACTGTGGGTACGTCCTACATCCTCAAGCTCGGCCACATGGTCGACGACAAGATCCACGCCCGTTCGACCGGCCCTTACAGCCTGGTTACCCAGCAGCCTCTGGGCGGCAAGGCTCAGTTCGGCGGCCAGCGCTTCGGCGAGATGGAAGTTTGGGCACTGTACGCATACGGTGCTTCCAACGTCCTGCAGGAGATCCTGACCGTCAAGTCCGACGATACCGTGGGCCGCGTCAAGACCTACGAGTCCATCGTCAAGGGCGAGAACGTCCCGGTCCCGGGTATCCCCGAGTCCTTCAAGGTTCTCGTCAAGGAGATCCGCTCCCTCGCACTGGACATCGAGCCCATGCACGATGCCGACGAGGACGCCTCCGCCCCTGTGACCGCCGAGGAGACCTCTGCTCTCGACGACCTGGCTGCGCTCGCCGGCGTTGACGCCGACGTCGAGGCCGAGGATGCCGAGACCGCCGAGGCGCCCGAGGCTGTCGCCGCCACGACCACTGATAAGGAGTAGTTGACTGTGGCAGATTTCGAAGCTACTGATTTTGACTCGGTAAAGATCTCCCTTGCCTCCGCCGACCAGATCCGTTCCTGGTCGCACGGTGAGGTCAAGAAGCCGGAGACCATCAATTACCGTACCCTCAAGCCCGAGAAGGACGGCCTGTTCTGCGAGAAGATCTTCGGTCCCGCCAAGGACTGGGAGTGCTCCTGCGGCAAGTACAAGGGCATCCGCTTTAAGGGCATCGTCTGCGAGCGCTGCGGCGTCGAGGTCACCTCGGCCAAGGTGCGTCGCGACCGCATGGGCCACATCGAGCTCGCCGCTCCCGTGTCCCACATCTGGTACTTCAAGAGCCCCACGAGCTTCCCGATGAGCCGTATGCTCGACATCAAGTCCAAGGACCTCGAGAAGGTTCTGTACTTTGCCAGCTACATCATCACTGAGGTTGACTATGAGGCCCGCGAGGCCGACGCCGACGACCTGCGCGAGGAGCTCGCCGCCGATCTGGAAGAGATCGATGCCGAGTGCGCCCGCCAGATCGAGTCCCTCAAGGAGCAGGGCGACCCCGAGAACTTTGACGAGTTCTCCGACGAGGAGCCGCTGACCCCCGAGGAGATCGCCTCTGGCATCGTCGACATCGAGGAAGAGTGCAAGGACGAGAAGCAGCTCCGCACGGACGCCTTCAACGCCTTCATGAAGCTCACCGAGCGTGACCTCATCTCCGATGAGCCGCTGTTCCGTGAGATGACCCGTTACTACTCCATGTACTTCAAGGGTGGTATGGGTGCCGAGGCCGTCCGCGACCTGCTCGCTGCCATCGACCTCCCCTCCGAGGCCGAGAAGCTCAAGGCCATCATCGCCGACGAGGACTCCCAGAAGCAGAAGCGCGAGAAGGCCGTCAAGCGCCTCGAGGTCGTTGACGCCTTCCTGAAGGGCGGCAACAGCCCCGCGAACATGATCCTGGACGTCATCCCGGTCATTCCGCCCGATCTGCGCCCGATGGTCCAGCTCGACGGCGGCCGCTTCGCCGCGTCCGACCTCAACGACCTGTATCGTCGCGTGATCAACCGTAACAACCGACTCAAGCGTCTGCTCGACCTGGACGCCCCTGCGATCATCGTGAACAACGAGAAGCGCATGCTCCAGGAGTCCGTGGACGCCCTGTTCGACAACGGCCGTCGTGGTCGCCCGGTCTCTGGCCGTGGCGGTCGCCCGCTCA
>UQPT01000088.1:0-7819 GCA_900543045.1 uncultured Collinsella sp. | reverse complement strand
ACATTCGATGCTTTTCCCGATTTTGGCAAAAAACGTCGAATGTTGTGATGGTTTGCCTGCCCACGGCACCCCGCAGAAGGGCCAAAGCGCCCCTAAAGGCCGCCGTCCCAGTGCCGAATCACGAATTCTCGCAGGTCGTTCTGCCGCTTTTGGAACGCTTCGCTTCGGTCGCACTTAAGGCCTATCGCAAGCGCGATGGCGTTCATCGCCCGGTGCAATTGCAGCTGGTGGGCAAACTGAGTCCCGGTGAGGACGATCATCCTAAAGCCCAGCGCGCTCAGCACGGTCATACGCTCCGCATCCGACGCGCTGCGCTGTTTATCAAGATGGTCCGAGCCGTTGTATTCAATCCCCGTACCGCTCGCAGGCGCATATACGTCGATCTCGAAATACCCGGCCTTTGCGAGATACTTGAACTCGCTGGGAACATCGACCCGATGGTTGAGCTCAACCTTGGCGTATCCCAGCCCTCCCTGGGAACGTTTTGCTACGACCATGATTGCGGTGGCCGTCTCCATGGGCGACCGCGCGCCATCGTGCACGCGCTTGAGCACGGCGGCCGCGCGTATGGCCCCCTGACGAGATCGGTTCTCATTGCAATAGGCAATCAAGTCGGCAACGGTATACCTCTGCCCCATCTCGATATAATCGCCTGTCGACAGATGATTCAAATGGTATCGGGCGCAGATTTCGTAGCCATATTCCAGCTGCTCGGGCTCGCTCATCCACGAACCCGCTTGGACAAAGCACATGACCTCATCAACCACCAGAAGGTCCTCTGCCACCTCGATAAGATGGCCTGGAGGTACCGGCGCTCCAAACACGTGGCACCTAAATCCAGTCGGCGTCGAGCGCTCAAAATCGAAGTTGACGAGCGTGTCGATATGATCGAGCTCTTCTCGTGGAATACCAAGCGCAACCAGATAGTCGGTAACAATCCCGACTGCCGTTGAAGCCCTCAGCCCCTTGGCATCGAGTCCCAATTTGGGCAGGCTCGCGGTCGGCTCTGCCTCGTTAGCAAGCGAGTCCTCATCGTATAGGCTGCTTGCTCGCGAGAGCGGCTCGGACGGGCGCGCCACGTTGTGGTACAGCCAGGCAGTCTTATGGGACAGGACGATCGGCAGGTCCATGAGCCCTCCAATGGAGTCGGATAACCAACCTTATTCCCCTGCCCACGGGTCCGCACACCTTCGTGCGCGAGAAAGCGATTCCACCCGGTCGAGTGGTAGAAAAACCATCACAACATTCGATGCTTTTCCCGATTTTGGCAAAAAACGTCGAATGTTGTGATGGTTTGAGGCGAGGTGAGAGGCACGGAGAGATCAAAGCATCGTGCTCGAACGGGTTAATCCAACTCTTTTAAGCCATGCGCCAGCTGCCAGTATTCGCCGTGCTGAGCGAGCAGCTCTTCGTGCGTGCCGCGCTCGATGATGCGGCCGTGTTCGAGGACCATGATGGCATCGGCGTCGCGGACGGTGGACAGGCGGTGCGCGATCATAAACGTGGTGCGTCCGCGCATGATGCGGTCCATACCGCGCTCGATGAGCTTTTCGGTACGCGTGTCAATGGAGCTCGTGGCCTCGTCCAAGATGAGCACCGGCGGGTCGGCAACGGCCACGCGCGCGATGGCGAGCAGTTGGCGCTGGCCCTGCGACAGGTTGGCGCCGTCGGCCGTGACCGGCGTGTCGTACCCTCTAGGCAGGCGGCGGATAAACGAATCCGCGCAGGCTGCCTCGGCAGCGGCGCGCACCTCCTCGTCGGTCGCGTCGAGCTTGCCAAAGCGGATGTTCTGCGCAATGGTGCCGCTAAACAGGTGCGTGTCCTGCAGCACAATGCCGAGCGACCCACGCAGACTGGCCTTGGCAATGTGCTTGACATCGATGCCGTCGTACGTGATCTCGCCGTCATCGACCTCGTAAAAGCGGTTGATGAGGTTGGTGATGGTCGTCTTTCCGGCGCCCGTCGAGCCCACAAACGCGATTTTTTGCCCCGGCTTGGCAAACAGGTTGAGGTCCGTGAGCACACGGGTGCCCGGCACGTAGGAAAAGTCCACGGCATGGAAGCGCACGTCGCCGGCAAGCGGGACCAAGCCGCACGTGAGCTCGGTACCGTCGGCAGCCACCGCACGGCCCGACTCATCAACGGCAGCCACATCATGCAGGTGCCCGTACGCGCCCACGCCCTGGCCCTCGGGAATCTTCCATGCCCACGCGGCGTCGCCCGTCTGCACCAGCTCCACGCAGCCCTCGTCCACCTCGGGCTCAAGATCCATGGCGGCAAACAGGCGCTCGGCACCGGCCAGCGCGTTGAGCAAAAAGTTGCCCAGCTGCGTAAACTGGTTGATGGGCATGGCGGCCTGGCGTACAAAGACCAGGTAACTTGCAAGCGCGCCCACGTCGGCGAGCCCCTTGATGCAGAGCATGCCGCCCGCCACGGCGACGATGGCGTAGTTGGCATAGCCGATCACCACGGTCATGGGCACCATCGAGTTGGCGTAGGCCTGCGCGGCACCACCGGTGCGGCGCAGTTCTTGGTTGCGCACGTCAAAACCAGCCACGTTGGCCTGTTCGTGATTAAAGACCTTGATGACCTTTTGGCCCGAGACCATCTCCTCGACGTATCCGTCCAAATCGCCCAGCGACGCCTGCTGGGCGGCAAAGAAACGCTTAGAACGCGCGCCCGAGTAGCGCGCGTACAGCACAATGGCCACATCGCACACGAGCGTGATAATCGTGAGCTGCCAGTTGAGGATGATGAGCATGGCCGTGGTGCCGACCACCTGGATGCTCGCCTGAATCACGTTGGCAAAGCTGTTGTTGAGCGCCTCGGAGACGGTGTCGACGTCGTTGGTAAAGAAGCTCATGATGTCGCCCGAGCGCGTGCTGTCGAAGTAGCTCAGCGGCAGCATCTGGATGTGCGCAAACAGGTCGCGGCGGATATCGGAGACCACGCGCTGGGCCGCGCGCACCATAATCTGCGAGTAGCCCAGAGCCGAGAGCACGCCCGCGGCGTAGATGGCAGCGGTAAAGATAACCTGCTTAGCGAGCAGTTCCTCGCCGCCCGTTGCCAAACCGTTGACGATGGGGCGCACCATGTAGGTACCGGCAAGGCTTGCGATGGCCGCAACAGAGGCAAGCACACCCACTGCGAGCAGCGAGAACTTGGCGTGGCCCATGTAGGAGAGCAGGCGGCGGAGCGTCTGCGCCAGATTGGCGGGACGGGCCTGAGCGGATGTCTTAGGCATGGCGCTCACCCCCTTCCGTGGCTTGAATTGATTCGTTGGGGCCGGCGGAAGACGGGGCATTTGCGCCGTCCACGACGCCCGCATCCCCCGCAAACTCCATCTGCGAGGCGTAAATCTCCTGGTAGATGCTATCGCCCGCCAGCAGCTCCTCATGCGTGCCCACGCCGTGGACACGGCCGTCGTCCAACACAATAATGCGGTCGGCATCCATGACGCTCGCAATGCGCTGCGTAATGACAATCACCGTCGTATTGGGAATCTGAGCGATATGCTCACGAATCTTGGCGTCGATCGCCATATCGACCGCGCTGGTCGAATCGTCAAAGATGAGCACGCGCGGATGCTTGAGCAGCGTTCGCGCGATGCACAGGCGTTGCTTCTGGCCACCCGAAACGCCGGCGCCGCCTTGGCCCAACTCGCCGTCCAATCCGCCGATGCGATCAAGGAACTCGTCCACGCACGCCGCGCGGCAAGCCGCGAGGAGCTCATCGTCCGACGCCTGCGGATTGCCCCACTGCAGGTTCTCACGCACGGTGCCCGTGAACAGCACATTCTTTTGCAGCACAATGCCCACGGCATCGCGCAAGGTAGCCAGGTCGTAGTCACGCACATCGTGTCCGCCCACAAGCACGGCACCCTCAGTGGCGTCGTACAGGCGCGCAATCAGCTGCACAAGCGAGCTCTTGCCCGAGCCCGTGCCGCCAAGGATGCCCACCGTCGAGCCGCTCTCGATGCGAAGGTCGATATGCTCGAGCACATCCTCGGCAGCATCCGCGCGGTACTTAAACGACACATCGCGAAACTCGATGCTTCCGTCGGCCACCTCGTGCACGGCAGCGGCAGCGTCGGGCGCTTGGATAAGCGAACGTTCGTCGAGCACCCGCGAGATGCGCTCCACGCTGGCAAGTGCGCGGGTGAGCAGCAAAAACACGTTGGAGATCATCATGAGCGAGTTCATGATCAGCAGCACGTAGCTCATAAAGCCCGTGAGCGAGCCCACGCCGAGCTCGCCGGCAAGAATCATGCGACCGCCGATCCACAGAATGGAAAGCGCCGCCACGTACATCGACAGCTGAAACACCGGCAAGTTGAGCACAGCGTTGCCAAAGGTCTTCGTCGCCGTATGCGCAAGCTCGGTATTGACGGCGTCGAACTTGGCCTCCTCGTGCTCGGCACGCACGTACGCCTTGACGGCGCGCACGGCGGTGAGGTCCTCCTGCACCACACCGTTGAGATGGTCCATCGAGGTCTGTAGCTGGCGGTAGAGCGGACTGACGCGATAGGTGATAACGCCCAGTACGATCGCCAGCACCGGCAGGATGATCGCGAATACCGTAGCGAGCGGACGCGACAGCACCAGCGCATAGACCAAGCCGACGATGAGCGTCACGGGGCCGCGCACCATGGGGCGAAAGCCGTTGCCGATAGCGTTCTGAATAACAGTGATGTCGGTGGTCATGCGAGTGACCAGCGAGCTGGCGTCGTAGTTGTCCAGATCGCCAAAAGCGAGCGTCTGAATCTTGCGATACTCGGCCTCGCGCAGGTTAGCGCCCAGCCCCGAGGCGACGCGAGCAGACGTGCGCGCATAGCCCAAGCCAAGTACCAGCGAAAATGCGGCACATACCAACATATACGTGCCCTGCAACAGTATGTAGTCGATGTCGCCCGCGGGCACGCCTACATCGATGATATTTGCCATGATGACCGGGATAAACAGCTCGAGCGCCGTCTCGGCCGTCACAAAGAGCACGCCGAGCATGGCATCGCGGCGGTATGCCCCCAGATAGGAAAACAGAATCTTGAGATTGCGCACGCAGGTTCATCCCCCATCAAACGTTGTTCGCAAACCCACGTATTATGGCGCGCCGTGCGGCGGTGTCAAGTGTTCCGAAATCGATTTCTGCAAGGCTAGTGCAGGCACCAAGCTCGCAGGACGCGCCCCTGTATTCAATTAGAAATGAACGCGAGCGTGACTTTTTCGCCCTGCTGCCAATACAAACCTTGACTCTACAATCGTTGTAGGGTTTTCACTACACTGGTACGTAAACGACCCAAGCCAGAAAGTGCCCCGCCCATGGAACACGACCTCACACGCGGCAATGTCCTCAAGACCATCGCGGTCTTTGCCCTGCCCTATATGCTCTCGTACTTTTTGCAGATGCTCTACGGCATGGCCGATCTGTACATGATGGGGCAGTTTAGCGGCGCTGCCGGCATCACCGCCGTGGGCAACGGCGCACAGACGCTCTATATCATTACCGTGACACTCGTTGGTCTGGCCATGGGAACGACGGTCATCGTCGGCCACGCCGTGGGCTCGCGCCGCTTCGATCGCGCCGAGACCGCCATCGGCAATACCATCACGCTCTTTATGGGTGTCTCGGTGGTACTGGCCGCTGTCCTGCTCGCGCTTTGCCCGCAGATCGTGGCGCTCATTGGCACTCCCGCCGAAGCCGTCGAAGGCACTGCCGCCTACCTGCGTATCTGCTTTATCGGCATTCCCTTTATCGCCGCGTACAACATTCTTTCGGCCATCTTTCGCGGGCTAGGCGATTCGCGCTCGCCCATGTACGTAATTGGCGTGGCATGCATCATCAACATCGCGCTCGATTTTCTGTTTATCGGCCACATGGGGCTCGGCCCCGTGGGCGCGGCGCTCGGCACGGTGACCGCGCAGACAGCCAGCGTTGCCCTCGCGCTCGTGTGGCTCAAGAGCCGTCGCACAAACATCCACGTTAAGCGCAGCGACCTGCGCCCCCAGCCCGAGGTGCTCGGCAGCATTCTTAAAATCGGCGTGCCCGTGGCTGTGCAGGACGGCTGCATCCAGGTGGCGTTTATGTTTATCACCGTCATCGCCAACCACCGCGGCCTGGTCGACGCCGCCGCCGTGGGCCTGGTCGAAAAGATGATCAGCTTTTTATTCATTGTGCCGAGTTCCATGGGTGCCACCGTCAGCGCGCTCACGGCGCAAAACGCCGGCGCGGGCAAGGGCGACCGCGCGCGTCAGGTACTCAAGGACGCCATGACGATCTCGGTGGTGTACGGCTGCCTGATCACGGTGCTGATGTGGCTGGTGGCGCCGACGTTTATTGGCTTTTTTGCCAAGGACCCCGCGGTGGTCGCGGCCGGTACCGGCTATATGCGCAGCTATATTTTCGACGCAATCTTTGCCGGCATCCACATTTGCTTTAGTGGCTTTTTCGCTGCATACGGCAAGAGCTACATCGGCTTTGCGCACAACGTGCTGGCTGTGGCACTCATTCGCGTGCCGGGCGCGTGGCTGCTGTCGAACGCCTATTCCGACACGCTGTTCCCCATGGGTATCGCCTCGCCGTGCGGCTCGATTCTGTCGGCGGTCATCTGCGTGATTGCATTTACCGTGCTCAACCGCCGCGGAACTTTTGACAAGCTGATGGCGTAGCGGGGCAACGCGAGCCTGGCGCCCCTCCCCGACCCTATTGAAAGGAGCGGTCCCGTGACCGACATGCCAAGCGAACACACCGAGGGCCTGCTCCGCATTGGCGAGGTGGCGCGTCTGTTTAACCTGAGCGTGGGCACGTTGCGCCATTACGAGCAGATGGGCCTACTGGACCCGGCGCACATCGATCCGGCAAGTGGGTACCGCTACTACGGATCGCGACAGCTCTCCACCCTCAATACCATCAGCCACCTGCGCGTTCTCGACTTGCCACTCGCGCAAATCCGTGAGTTTGTGACCACGCGCGATGTGGACCTTATGCAGCGGCAGCTGGCTCAGCAGCAGGAGCTCATCGAGCGCAAGCGCCGCGAGCTGGAGCGCGTGTCGCGTAAGATCGATAACCGGCTTGCGCTGCTCCACGATGCTTTGAACACCGAGCTCGATACCATTTGCACAATCGATGCGCCCGAGCTTCGCTGCGCCGTGTTGCGCGAACGCGTCAACCCTACCGACGCCTATGCGCTGGAGTGGCAGATTCGTCAACTGCAGAAGGGCCAGCACGAGACCTTTGTCTTTCTGGGCAACTTGGGCGTCGGGATTGGCGCCGAGCGCCTCGCCGCCGGCGACTTTGATGGCTACGACGAGGTCTTCCTGCTGCTCGATGACACCGATGATTACGTGGGCGACGTCGAGGTGCGGCCCGCCGCGCGCTGTCTGACCATAAGCTTCCGCGGTACACATGGGCAAGCAGCCCCACGCTACGAGCAGCTGCTCGGCTATATGTGCGAGCACGGCCTGACACCCGCCGGTCCCTCACGCGAGATCGCCCTCATCGATGACATCATCAGCGACGACCCGGCAACCTACGTGACGCAGATCACGGTGCCGGTTGCCCCAGCAAAGTAAGAACCGCCCGGAAGGCATCATGCTTCCCGGGCGGTTCTTCAATTTGGTTATCGATGCGCTAAGCCCGGGGCACCTCGCCAGTAGCCAAGATCCGCTCGAGCGCATCCTCGTCCAGTACGGGCACACCCAACTGCTCGGCCTTGGTGAGCTTGGAACCCGCCTTGGGGCCGGCGACCAGATAGCTCGTCTTCTTTGACACGCTACCCGAAACCTTGGCGCCGAGTACCTTGAGCGCCGCACCTGCCTCGTCG
>UQPT01000087.1:0-8235 GCA_900543045.1 uncultured Collinsella sp. | reverse complement strand
AGAAGCCCTCGCCGCACGAAGTGCGCAGCGAGGGCTTCTTGCATGTCCGAGGACGTTTTGGGAGGTAGCCCAAACAGCCCCGGCGATCCTGCGGGAGTTAAACCCCTTTAGAACTTGTTGTGGAAGGTACGCGAAATGACCTCGTCCTGCTGCTCCTTGGTGAGCGTGTGGAAGTTCACGGCATAGCCGGAAACGCGGATGGTCAGCTGCGGGTACTTCTCGGGGTGAGCCTGAGCGTCGAGCAGCGTCTCACGGTTGAAGACGTTGATGTTCAGGTGGTGGCCACCCTTCTCGGCGTAAGCGTCGAGCATGTGGACCAGGTTATCGGCCTGAGTCTCGGAAACTTCAGAAACCTTCATAATGTGTCTCCTTCGATCGATAGGCGCCGGCCGAAACCAGCGCACTAATCAGTAATCGTTATTGTTAGTATAGCACTAACAATAGTTACTCGCCCAGCTGATCAAGGTCGATATCACCAAAGAACACCTGGTCCTCCTTGCCGAGCGCACCCGGGATGATGGAGAAGGTGTTGGAGATGCCGTCCTGAGCATCGCGGAACGGGAGCTTGGAAACCGAAGACAGCGAAGCGATGGCGCCGTGGCTATCGCGCTTGTGCATGGGGTTAGCACCCGGGGCGAAGGGCTGGCCAGCCTTGCGGCCATCAGGCGTAGAACCGGTCTTCTTGCCGTACACGACGTTGGAGGTGATGGTCAGAACCGAGGTCGTGGGCACGGAGTTGCGGTAGGTGTCGTTCATGCGGATGTACTCCATGAACTGGTGCACAACGTCGTGAGCGATCTGGTCGACGCGGTCGTCGTCGTTACCGTACTTGGGGAACTCGCCCTCGGTCTCGAAGTCGACGATGATGCCGTTCTCGTCACGGACGGGGTGGACCTTGGCGTATTTGATGGCGGACAGGGAGTCGGCCACGACGGAAAGGCCAGCGATGCCCGTAGCGAACCAACGGTGCACGTGCTTGTCGTGCAGAGCCATCTGGATACGCTCGTAGCAATACTTGTCGTGCATGTAGTGAATGATGTTCAGCGAGTTGACGTACACGCCAGCGAGCCACTTCATCATGTCGTTGTACTTGGCCACAACGTCGTCGTAATCGAGCGTGTCGCCCTCGACGGCGCGGTACTTGGGGCCGACCTGCTTCTTGGAGACCTCGTCAACACCGCCGTTGAGTGCGTACAGCAGGCACTTGGCCAGGTTGGCGCGGGCGCCGAAGAACTGCATCTCCTTGCCAATGCGCATGGAGGACACGCAGCAGGCAATGCCGTAGTCGTCGCCGTGATAGACGCGCATGAGGTCATCGTTCTCGTACTGGATCGAGGAGCTGGCGACAGAAGTCTTGGCGCAGAACTTCTTGAAGTTCTCGGGCAGACGGGTCGACCACAGAACGGTCATGTTGGGCTCGGGGCTGGTGCCCATGTTCTCGAGCGTGTGCAGGTAGCGGTAGCTCATCTTGGTAACGAGCGTACGGCCGTCAACACCCATACCGCCGATGGACTCGGTGACCCACTGCGGATCGCCGGTAAACAGGGCCTGGTACTCGGGGGTACGGGCAAACTTGACCATGCGGAGCTTCATGATGAAGTGATCCACGAACTCCTGGATCTGCTCCTCGGTGAAGGTACCGTTGGCAAGGTCGCGCTCAGCGTAGATGTCGATGAACGTAGAGGTGCGGCCGATGGACATAGCGGCGCCGTTCTGCTCCTTGACGGAAGCGAGGTAGGCGAAGTACATCCACTGGATGGCCTCCTGCGTGTTGGTAGCAGGGTTGGAAATGTCGAAACCATAGGTCTCGGCCATCATCTTGAGCTCGCCGAGGGCGCGGATCTGCTCCTGCAGCTCCTCACGATCGCGGATGTTGTCGGCGGTCATGACCGTCGGGGTGGAAGCCTTCTGGGCCTCCTTGTCCTTGATCAGGTAGTCGACGCCGTACAGGGCAACACGACGGTAGTCGCCGATGATGCGGCCGCGGCCATAGCCATCGGGCAGACCGGTGATGATGTGGGCCGAGCGGCAGGCGCGCATCTCGGGGGTGTAGACATCGAAGACGCCGGCGTTGTGAGTCTTGCGCTCGAAGGTGTAGCGCTCGACAACGTTCTCGTCGATCTTGTAGCCGTGCTGGCTGGCAGCCTGGCAAGCGATGCGGATACCGCCGTTGACGTGCAGCGCGCGCTTGAGCGGCTTGTCGGTCTGGAGGCCGACGATGGTCTCCTTGTCGCGATGGGCGTTATCGATGTAGCCAGCGGGGTGGCTCACGATACCCGTGACGGTCTTGGTGTCCATATCGAGGACGCCGCCCTGCTCGCGCTCCTTGAGCAGCAGGTCGAGAACCTCGCCCCACAGCTCCTTGGTACGCTCGGTCGGGCCGGCGAGGAACGACTCGTCGCCCTCGTAGGGGGTGTAGTTCTTCTGGATGAAGTCTCGGACGTCAACCTCTCCCGTCCAGATGCCTTCCTTGAAGCCTTCCCATGCCTCCTGCATTGTGTAACCACGCTCCTAGTTACGTGTAATGCGGCGCTCTCTCACACCGCTGCTTATTGAATTCTTGAATTATCGGCTTGCACTACCGGCTTCTTCCGTTCTTCACCACACATTGGTACAGGGAAAAACGTTTGTCCACCTTGGAACTGCAACCCAAAACCCAAGATTTCACCCGTTTGAGAAGGATAACATAGCCACCCCCTTCATCAGGGCTGTTATATGTTTCTTTTTTTATACCATTAGGGCGTTTTTAACAAATCCGCAGGAAATGCGAGCGCGAGCAACTACCGTTCACCGATTTGTTTGGTATATTTCCTTGCCTTTGTACGACGTTCACTCTAGCTGTTATGCCAGTTTTAGCAGGGTAAAGTGCCTCTGAGTAGGCTTTGGGACATGCCTAGAGATCTACCCCTAACTTTGCTGGTACCGACGGTGCACGGAGGTCGCCTAAAGGTAGTTTTCTAGACATGTCCCAAAAATCTACCGTATAGGGTGCGCGTGCAGGGGTATCATCTTCCACCGAAAATAGTTTCTAGTGTTAGGGGTTTTCGGTGGAAGATACCGATTTCCATGAGCTTGGGCGTCAACTCTTAACTGAGTTTGGCAGCATGCATCAGCGCATTTCGCGCTTTGCGGACAAAGCTCTCGGCGGCGAGATGGCCGTCATGCGCGCTCTCATGCTCGCTGGCGGCTCGCTCACGCCGAGCGAACTCGCCAATCGTGCCTGGGTCTCGAGCGCCCGCATCGCCAATATCCTACGCGCTCTCGAAGCCAAGGGCTGGGTTGAACGTGAGCACTCAAAGACCGACCGTCGTCGCGTACACGTCACGGTGACCGACAAGGGATTCCATGATCTCGAGATCAAGCGTCGGGAATTCGAGGACCGCACCGCGGCCTTCCTTGAGCAGTTCGGCGAAACAGATACCCAAGAGATGGTGCGCCTTCTAAGACGTGCCAACGAAATTATCGACCGCAACCAAGAAAGGAGAGATGCCGAGTGAGGATTCTCAAGCTCTTTAAAAAGCATGTCCTGGCACTGTTCGCAGCTATCGTACTTATCGTAATCAGCTGCAACGCCGATCTGGCGCTGCCTACCTATATGAGCGACATCGTCGACGTGGGCGTGCAGCAAGGCGGCATCGCCTCGCCCGTGCCCGACACCATCCGCTCCGAATCGCTCGACGACCTCGAACTCTTTATGAGCGCCAAAGACGCCAAGACGGTAGAGGCTGCGTTTGGCAAGGCAGACAAAAACGGGATTCGCACGTACAAGGGCACCGAGGACGAGCGCGCCGACGGCAGCAAGCTCGCCGACATTATGAGCCTGCCCGAGACCGTCGTCCTTTCGCTCAACCAAGGCATCGACGCCGACTCCATGGGCGACATGACCGGCACGTCCAGCGAGAAAGACAGCGACGCCGCTCAGGCCATGCCCACGCCCGAGCAAATGGCGGCGATGACGCCCGAGCAGCTCGCCGAGATGCAGCAGAAGGCCACGGCGGCCCAGAACATGCAAAAGCAGATTGATGCAGACGGCGGTAAGATCACCATGAAGAGCCTGCGTCTGGGCATCGAAGGCGGTCTGGTAGACCAAAGCAAGCTCGTCGAAAGCGCCAACGAAATGGCAGATAAAATGGGCTCCATGTCGGGGTCCATCGTCACCCAGCGCGCCGTGACCTACGTACAAGAAGAGTACAAAGCGCAAGGCATCGACCCCGCCGACGTGCAGAACGCCTACCTGGGCCGCATGGCGACCACGATGTTTGGGCTGTGCCTCGTGTCGCTCGTCGCCACCATCCTGACCGGCGCCGTGGCTTCGCGCACCGCCTGCTCCATCGCCCGCGACCTGCGCCGCGAGACCTTCAACAAGGTTATGCACTTCTCGCCGGCCGAGGTGGGCAAGTTTAGCCAGGCCTCGCTCATCACCCGCTGCACCAACGACATTCAGCAGATCCAGATGGCCGCAACCCTGTTTATCCGCATGTGTCTGATGGCCCCCGTCATGGGCATCGTCGCCGTCACGCGCGTCCTGGCCAACCATACCGGCCTGGAGTGGACCATCGCCGTGGCCATCATCGCGGTCTCGGCCGTCGTCGGCGTGCTTATGGGTCTCACCATGCCCAAGTTCAAAAAGATGCAGAGCTTTGTGGACCGGGTGAACCTTACCGCCCGCGAGCTGCTCGACGGTCTTATGCCCATCCGCTCGTTCAACCGCGAGGAACATGAGCTCGAGCGTTTTGACAAGGCTTCGCTCGATCTGATGACCACGCAGCTCTACACCAACCGCGCCATGAGCTTTATGATGCCGCTCATGATGCTCGTCATGAACTGCATCACCGTGCTCATCGTCTGGTTTGGCGCGCAGGGCGTGTCCGACGGCGTGATGCAGGTCGGCAACATGATGGCGTTTATCTCCTACACCATGCAAATCGTCATGGCGTTTATGATCCTCACCATGGTTTCGGTCATCCTGCCCCGCGCCGAGGTCGCGGTCGAGCGCGTGGAAGAGGTCATCACTTGCCCCACGAGCATCAACGACCCTGCCTCGCCCAAACTGCCTGCTGCCAGCGCGCCGCGCGGTGAGCTCACCTTCCGTGACGTGAGCTTCCAGTATCCCGCTGCCCGCGCCGACGTCATCAGCGGCGTGAACTTCACCACGCACGCCGGTCAGATGCTCGGCATCATTGGCTCCACGGGCTCGGGCAAGTCCACGCTCGTGCAGCTGATTCCGCGCCTGTACGACGTCACGGGTGGCAGCATTTCGCTCGATGGTATCGACGTGCGTGACATGACCCTTTCCGAGCTGCGCCGCCGCATTGGTTACATCCCGCAGCAGGGTCGCCTGTTCTCGGGCACCGTCGAGAGCAACCTTAAATTTGCCGGCGACATGGTGAGCGATGATGACATGCACCGGGCGGCACGCATCGCCCAAGCCGAGGACTTTATCGCCGAGCGCGAGGGCGGCTACGACTCCCCCATCAGCCAGGGCGGCTCCAATGTCTCGGGCGGTCAGCGCCAGCGTCTGGCCATCGCCCGCGCGTTGGCCAAAAAGCCCGAGGTCGTGGTGTTCGATGACTCGTTTAGCGCACTCGACTACAAGACCGACGCTCGCCTGCGCGAGGAGCTGGCCAAAAACGTTACCGACGCCGCACTCGTGGTCGTGGCCCAGCGCATCGCGACCATCATGCACGCCGACCAGATCATCGTGCTCGACGACGGCCACGTGGTGGGCACCGGTACGCACGAGGAGCTGCTGCACAGCTGCCCGGCGTACCTTGAGATCGCACAGTCACAGCTTTCCGCCGAGGAGCTGGGGCTTACCCAAGAAGAGATTGAAGCCGTTATGGAAGGAGGCGAGCGCTAATGGCAGACGAAACCAAGACTCAGATTCCCAAGCCCACCCGCCAGCGTGGACCCATGGGCCGCATGGGCGGCATGCGTCGCGGCGAAAAGGCCAAGGACTTTAAGGGCACCATGAGGCAGCTGCTCGGCTATATCGGCCAGCACAAGATTGCCGTGTTTGCCGCCGTCGCCTTTGCCGTGTGCTCGGTCGTCTTTAATATCGTGGGACCCAAGGTACTCGGCCAGGTCACCACCAAGCTATTCGAGGGTCTGGTTGCCAAGGTCAACGGCACCGGCGACGTTGACTTTGACTGGATCGCCAAGACGCTCGGCTTTTTGCTCTGCCTGTATCTGGCGAGCTCTGTTTGCAGCCTGATCCAAGGCTGGCTCATGACCGGCGTCACGCAAAAGATCTGCTATCGCATGCGCAAGGAGATCGCCACCAAGATCGCCGTCGTTCCGATGAGCTACTTTAACGGACACAGCAAGGGCGACGTGCTCAGCCGCATCACTAACGACGTCGATACGCTGGGCCAGTCGCTCAACCAGAGCGTGACGCAGCTCATCACGTCGGTGACGCAGATTATCGGCGTCCTCGTCATGATGCTGTCGATCAGCCTGCCGCTCACCGGCGTCACCGTGCTCACGCTGCCGGCCGCCGCGATAATCCTGGTCGTGATGATTCACTTCTCGCAGCCGTACTTCCGCGAGCAACAGCAGGTTCTGGGCGCCGTCAACGGCATTATCGAGGAGGACTTTGCCGGCCAGAACGTCATTCAGGTGTTCGACCGCGCCGAGGCCTCGATCGAGGAGTTCGACCGTCAAAACGACCGACTCTTTATTAGCGGCTGGCGTTCGCAGTTCCTGTCGGGCCTGATGATGCCGCTTATGAGCCTGGTGGGCAACATGGGCTATGTGGGCGTCGTCGTGGTGGGCGCACAGCTCGCGTTGACCGGCAATGCCACGCCCGGCGACATCCAGAGCTTTATCCAGTACGTTCGCAACTTTACGCAACCCGTACAGCAACTGGGCAACGTGAGCAATACGATGCAGTCGATGGCCGCTGCCACCGAGCGCGTCTTTGAGTTCCTGGCCGCGCCCGAGGAGGAGCAAAAGGCCGACGCGCAGATTCCCGAAAAGCGCCCCGGCCACGTGGAGTTCGACCATGTCAAGTTTGGCTACACGCCCGACAAGACCATCATCCACGACTTTAGCTGCGAGGCGCAGCCCGGCCAAACCATTGCCATCGTCGGCCCCACCGGCGCCGGCAAGACCACGCTCATTAAGCTGCTGCAGCGCTTTTACGACGTGGACGGCGGTTCGCTGCGCGTCGAAGGCGTCGACGTGCGCGACTGGGACCGCGCGGCGCTGCGCGGCGAGTTTGCCATGGTGCTGCAGGACACCTGGCTGTTTAACGGCACCATCCGCGAGAACATCCGCTACGGACGCCCCGATGCGACCGACGCCGAGGTCGAGGCCGCCGCACGCGCCGCACGCTGCGACCACTTTATCCATACGCTCGCCGGTGGCTACGACTTTATGATCAACGAGGAGGGCACTAACCTGTCGCAGGGTCAGCGCCAGCTCGTGACCATCGCCCGTGCCATTTTGGCCGACCGCCCGGCGCTGATTCTAGACGAGGCGACTTCCAACGTGGACACCCGCACCGAGGAGCTCATTCAGCGCGCCATGGATGCGCTGATGCAAGGCCGTACAAGCTTTGTCATCGCGCACCGCCTGTCCACGATCCGTAACGCCGACGTGATCTTGGTGATCCGCGACGGCGACATCGTCGAGAAGGGCACACACGACGAACTGCTCGCCCAGGGCGGCTTCTACGCCGACCTGTACAACTCGCAGTTCGACGAAGCGGCGTAAATTCTGCCGCAGGGAACGAATAACGCCCTAGAACGGGGACGCAGGACAATCTGCGTCCCCGTTTTTGTTTTGCAGCCCTCGAACCGCCTCCCCTGGGACCTGATTGACGCCCTCCCTCAAGGCCCCGTGGACAAAAAATGGCAAATATGAATACTGTTACTTTTTTAGTAACATCCAAAACGACCCAAAACACCGCTCTTGTAGCTTGTATGCACCTCCACATTGCTCAATCAGCTCTGTATCAGGCTTATATGTACTAGCGTTAATGAACATATTTACTTTATGTCCATTATTTTGTGGGAGCAATATGGCACTACAGCAGCAACAGTACTCATATTTGGCATTTTTTGCCCACAGGGCTTGGAGAACGCCCAACAATCTGGCAATACCAGCAAGCAAACCGCGTCCGCTGGCGCAAGGAGTTTCCCCAAGTGCCAGCACATAAGGAACGTCCCCAACTGCCAGGGTAGCGCGCAGAGATGTGGTGTAAGAGGCGGGGAATGCCCCGCCTCCGCCCTT
>UQPT01000086.1:0-8727 GCA_900543045.1 uncultured Collinsella sp. | reverse complement strand
GAGGGCGTTGCGGGCGCCGGCGATGCCGCGGGCGCCGCTGCTCAGCCCGCTGCGGCTGCCGGCTCCGATACTCAGCACGATGGGGCTGCTGCGAAGGCCGCGCTCAAGGCCGCCGAAATGGAGGCAAAGCTCGCCGCCATGGATCCCGAGAAAGCGGCCAAGGTCCGCGCGGCGCTTGCCGCCAAGGCCGCCCGCGACAAGCAGAAAGAGGAGGCGTAAGGTCCATGGCACATCGCTCCGTTATTCCGTTTGGCCCGCAGCACCCGGTGCTGCCCG
Source organism: uncultured Collinsella sp. (assembly GCA_900543045.1). Taxonomy (GTDB): domain Bacteria; phylum Actinomycetota; class Coriobacteriia; order Coriobacteriales; family Coriobacteriaceae; genus Collinsella. The sequence goes on along the minus strand of UQPT01000086.1, from coordinate 8,451 downwards.
AGCCGCTTCATCTAGACCTGGTGATCGAGGACGATCGCGTCATCGAGGCAATTCCGCAGATCGGCTTTGTGCACCGCGGGCTCGAGAAGCTCACCGAAAAGCGCGACATGCATCAGTTTGGCTACATTGCCGAGCGCATCTGCGGCATTTGCGCCGTGGGTCACAGCTGCGGCTATGCCAGCGCCTGCGAGCGCATGCTCGACATCGAGGTGCCCGGCCGCGTGCAGTATATTCGCACCATTCTGCACGAGCTTTCGCGCATCCACTCGCATCTGCTGTGGCTGGGCCTGCTCGCCGACGCCTTTGGTTTTGAGGCGCTGTTCTATCGGTCGTGGACCCTGCGCGAGCAGATTCTCAAGATCTTTGAGCGCACGTGCGGCGGGCGTGTGATTCTGTCGATTAACGAGATCGGCGGCCTTAAGCACGATATCGAGGACTCCGAGCTGGCGGGCATTGTCCAGACGCTCGACGCCATGCGCCCCGACTACGAGGCCCTGGTGCATACGTTTTTGGACGACGACAGCTGCGGCGAGCGTCTGCATGGCGTGGGCGTGATCAGCAAGAAGGACGCGCTGGAGCTTTCGATGGTCGGCCCGTTTGGGCGCGCCTCGGGCGTGGACTATGACGTGCGCATGTTTGGCGACGGCGCCTATGCGGGTCTGGCTGCGTTTGAGCCAATTGTCGCTACCGATGGCGACTGCTATGCCCGCTGCCAGGTGCGTTGCGCCGAGGTCACGCAGGCTATGGACATCATCAAGGAGCTTGTGGGCAAGATTCCGCACGACGGTATCGGTGGGCGCACCAAGCTTACGCCAGCCGACGGCGCGCGCGGCGAGGTTGTGATTGAGCAGCCGCGCGGCGAGGCGTACTACTATGTGCGCGGCAACGGCACCAAGAACCTGGACCGCTTCCGCGTGCGCACGCCGACGTCGCAGAACCTGGCGGGCCTGACACATGCGCTGCAGGGCGTGCTCCTTGCCAACGTGCCCATGATTATCCTGACCATCGACCCCTGCATTAGCTGCACGGAAAGGTAGGCACGGCATGAGTTTGCTGACATTTGCCAAGACGGCCTTGGGTTCTATGGTCAAACAGCCGGTAACGGTGTGCTATCCGCAGGAGAAGCTCGCGGCGCCCGAGCGCCTTCGTGGGCACATCGTTAACGACATGGAGGTGTGCATTTGCTGCGGCATGTGCGCGCGTCGCTGCCCGGCGGGCGCGCTCGCGGTCGATCGCAAGGGCGGAACGTGGTCGATCGACCCGTACGCCTGCGTGGTGTGCGGTGAGTGCATCGAGAGCTGCCCCAAGCACTGCCTGACTATGGATACCGCCCGCACTCCGGTCGCGGCGGACAAGACCCCCACGGTAGAAACCAAGCCGGAATAGCGCTGGGATGGGGCCGGTGGGGCAAAAATGCCCCACCGGCCCCGCGCGTGAACGCGCGGTTGGGCCGCCGCGAACAAAACCATGCCGGATTACGGGGCTGGATAGCGAACCTCCGACCATACAGAAAATCGCAAAAACAAAACCTCAGGTAATTAGCCTGCCGTTTTTCAAAAAATGAAGGTATGGATGAGGGCCCCGACTTTAGCCCCGTAATCCGGCATAGTTTTGAAATACCACCATATCCGTAGCATCCCTTGATCTCCCGTGGACAGAGGGAAACGGATCATTTTGGCCTTGCGAGGGCTGCCGCGTGACCCGTCTGCCACGAAATGGGCCCATCTACTACGTTTAGGCCGCTACCCTCAACCATAACGAACAACGCAAAAACAAAACCGCAGGTAAAATGCCTGCGGTTTTTCATGAAATGCGGCTATGGTCAGGGGTATCGGGTCAAACGTAGTAGATGGGCCAGTTTTGAGGCGAGCACCACCAATTGATCCCCCGGGGACGGAGGAAAACGGGTCATTTTTGCCTGATGGCTCGAGTCGCACCCGTTTTCCTGCGAAAACGCCGTGTCTCAACTTTGGTGAGACATTTGTCTCACGCCCAAAACACAATCTGGAACATGTGTCACCTGCCCTAATTGCGTCTCATTCCGTAACTTTAGGCTGATGCAAGGTCTGAGACCGCGAGAAGGGAGACGCGATGAGTAAGTACACGAGGGGTCTCTTGGCGGTGATACTTGCCGTAGTGCTTGTGTTGCCGGCTGCAGCATTTGCCATGCTGCCCGAGGCCAACGCCAGGTCCAGCACCGGAATGGACGGGCCGACAGTAAGCGGAACGGTCGTCGACCCCGACACCAGCGGACGCTGGGAAATCTGGGCGGCCGGTCACAACGGTAACAAAGTAACGACTCAAAACGTCGGCCGAATCTGGACCGACAAGACGGTCAAGAAAGCCGGAGAAAACGAAGCGTCAGATTTTGTGACTACGCTTTCGGCGATGTCCTCGACGTCTAATTCAACCGTAACGGTTACCACGCCACTCGACATCGTGATGGTGCTGGACGCCTCTGGCTCGATGGATGATCATATGGGCGGTATAGACTCACCTAAGCGTATCGATGCGTTGAAGAACGCTGCGAATAGCTTTATCGATACCATTGCCAAGCAAAACGAGGGCATCGAGGGCGTCAATAGGCAGCATAGGGTTGCCATTGTTAAGTTTGCGGGCAAGAAGTCCAACGATATCGGCAACAATATGTATCGCGACGGAGGGTACTCCTACAATTACACCCAGGTTATGAAAGAATTGACCTACTGTTCCGGCAGCAATGCGGATGATCTCAAGAAGAATACAATTAATCAAATTCAGCCTGCCGGCGCCACGCGCGCCGACTATGGCCTAGAGCTGGCCGAGGGAATCACTATCACTTCTGGCCGCAAAGACGCCAAGAAGATTATTGTGTTCTTTACCGACGGTACGCCAACAAAGCAAAATAAATTCGATGCGGGTGTCGCCAACGCTGCCGTGACAGCTGCTAAGAACATGAAGGACAGCAAGGCCACCGTTTATACTATCGGCATCTTTGATGGCGCGGACCCCAGCGCTGGTATCCAGGATTCGGGAAAAAGCCAAAAAGAGAACAAGTTCATGCACGCCGTTTCGAGCAACTACCCCAATGCCACGGCATGGGATACTCATGGTGCACGCGCGGAAAACTCCGACTACTACAAGTCGGCGACCAATGCCGAAGAGCTCAAGAAGGTCTTCGACGACATCTCGCAGGCCATCACATCGGAGGCGCCTTATCCGACCGAAATCCATAAGGGATATGACAAGACCAAGTCTGGCTACATCACGTTTACCGACGAGCTGGGCGACTTTATGCAGGTCGATGGATTTACCGAAGTCGTCATCAACGGCACGCCGTTTACCGAGGCGAGCAAGACGTTCAATGAAGAAACCAATACCGACACATATGAGTTCACCGGCAAGGCAAAAGACCTGCTCATTACCGTGCAGCGTGCCGGCGATGACAATCCCCAGAAGGGCGATATCGTAACGGTTAACATTCCTGCATCGTTGATTCCGCTGAGCCACTTTAAGACCGTAGACGGCAAGCTTTCGGTCGACAGCGTTAAGCCCATCCAGGTGAAGTATGCTTCGAGCGTGAAGAGTGTTGCGCTCGACAACCTATTTACGCCTGAGAAGGTCACGGGGCTCAAGACTTACATCGAAAAGAATACGACCGTTGCCGACGATGACAGCAAGACCGTGAGCTTCTACGCAAACAAGTGGAAGACCGGTGCGTTGGGTGATACGGTTGCGACCTTTGAGCCGGCCGATACCAACCGCTACTACTACTTCCAGAAGCAGACTCCCATTTACACCGATAAGGAATGCACGCAGCCTGCAAAGATTTCACTGGCAGAAAAAGGCACCTATTACTACAAGGATGAGTTTGAGGAGCAGGGCGAGAACAACGAGGCCAAGTCCGCCACTGCCGTCATCGAGTTTATCGGCGGCGACGCTGCGAAGTTTGACGGCGCCATAGTTCGCGACAAGGACGATAACCTTTCGTTTAGCGTGGGAACCGCGCGCCTGGCCTTTATCGACGAGCTCCACACCACCAAGGAGGGTGTGGGCGGCAACTTGACCGAGACCGCGCTCGACGTGCTCAACCCCAGGTGGAACAACGTGTCCGCCAAGGCGGGTGCTACGCATGTCAATTCCTACTTGGGCAACAACGGCAAGATCAGCTATAAGTACGACATGACGCCGGCAAAGGTTGACACCAAGGCTAGCTTTGGCCTGACCAAGGTGCTCGAGGGTCGCGAGTGGACGAAAGAGGACAAGTTTGAGTTTGGTCTGACGTCCGAGAACGGTGCCCCGATGCCGAAGTCCACGACCGCGGTCGCGACCCAGGGCAACAAAGCCATCGATTTCGGCGAGATTACCTACACCGAGCCCGGCACGTACGTTTATAAGGTCAGCGAGAAGAACGCCGGCCAAACTATCGATGGCATCACTTACAGTGGGAATGTCGCGGAGATTACCGTGACGGTAACGCCCAACAAGAAGGGTGAGCTCAGCGCTGACGTACAGGTGACTTCGGGCGAGACTGAGTTCAAGAACACCTACGCTGCAAATTCCGTCGATTCAAGCGTCACCGACAAGATCAAGGTGACCAAGGTCCTGACCGGACGCGACCTCAAGGCCGGCGAGTTCAGCTTTGAGCTGCGCGAGGGTCTCGGCGAAGACGCGAAGGTTATCGAGACCGTCAAGAATGACGCCAACGGCAACGTTACGTTCAAGGCTATCAAGTACACCGAGATCGGTCAGCACATCTACACGCTGCACGAGGTCAAGGGCAATGCCGGCGGCATCACCTACGATGGCACGACCTACACCATCGTGACGACCATCAGCGATAACAACAAGGGCCAGCTGGTGGCTACGCACGAGCTGCAGGGCGCCGCCGAGGACGTTAAGAGCATTAAGTTCGAGAACTCCTACACCGCCACGCCCGTCGCGGCATCGCTCGTGGGTAAGAAGAACCTGCAGGTTCCTGATGGCTTGACCCCGGCCGATATTGCCGGCAAGTTCACCTTTACCGTGACCGGTGAAGAGGGCGCACCCATGCCCGCGAACGCGAGCGTGACCAATGATGCCAAGGGCAAGGTCGACTTTGGCAAGATCACCTTTACGCTCGACGACCTTAACAAGGCCCTGGGCGAGAAGCCCGAGAAGCGCGAGCACACCTTTACCTACACCGTGACCGAGTCTGGCGAGGTCGCTGGCGTGACCAACGACGCTAACGCCACGCGCAAGGTTTCCTACACCGTGACCGATGACGGCAAGGGTAATCTGAGCGTATCCCACAAGCCGGACGGCGATGCGGCATTTGCGTTCACCAATACCTATAACGTGAAGCCTGTCGAGACGAGCGTCACCGAACAGATTACCGCGACCAAGTTCCTGACCGGCCGCGACATGGCTGAGGGCGAGTTCTCCTTCGAGCTCGTCGAGGGCGGGGACAAGGACGCCAAGGTCGTCGCCACCGGCAAGAACGCCGCCGATGGCAAGATCACGATGAGCGCCGTGAAGTACGACAAGGCCGGAACGCACGCTTACACGCTGCGCGAGGTCAAGGGCGGAACCACCAGCAAGGGCATTACCTACAGTGACGCCAAGTTCGCCATCGAGACGACCATCACCGATAACGGCGACGGCACGCTCAGCGCCCAGCATGTTCTGAAGAATGCTGAGGCTGCGATCTTCAAGAACACCTACAGCGTGACCCCGCTCGAGACCGAGCTCGACTTTGGCCTGAGCAAGGCTATTGACGGTCGCGACTGGACGGATGGGGACGAGTTCAGCTTTACCATCACCGCCCCCGAAGGCACCCCGCTGCCCGATCCCGCAACCGTAACCGTGAGCAAGAGGGACGCGAAGGACGGCATCGCCGCCATCAAGTTCGGTAAGATCCACTACGCCGCTGCCGGAACCTATAAGTACGAGATTCGCGAGAACGCGGGCAGCACGGTCGGCATGACGTATGACGCGCATGTCGCAACCGCCGAAGTGACCGTGACCGAGGACAGCGATGGCACCCTGACCGCCAACGTCACTAAGAAGGAAAACGGACGCTTTACCAACACGTACCGCACTGAGCTCGATTACGCCGCGGCCGGCGGCCTCAAGCTCAGCAAGACCCTCTACGGACGCCCCATGACCGAGGGCCAGTTCACCTTTACCGTGACGCCCGCCGACGATGGTTCGGCTAGCGCACTTGGCCTGCTGCCCGGGGCCAACAACTATGAGTCCCCCGCAACGATAGAGGGAACAGTCGGCCAGATTGACATTCTGGCGGGCCATGAGGTCAAATTTACGCAGGCTGATGCCGGCAAGACCTTTACATACACCGTTGCCGAGAAGAATGACGGCCAGCCGGGTTACACCTACGACGACGCTGTCCGCACCGTGACGATCGCCATCGCCGACGACACCGCCGGCACGCTCACCGCCACGACGACCGTCTCCGGCGGTTCCGAGGGCACGCTGGTGACCGAGTACAAGACCGGCGCGGCCGCGGTCGAGAGCGCCGTGGTCCCGTTCGTCAACAGCTATAGCGCTACGACCAACACGCCTGGTGGCACCGCTGCTCAGGTCGTTGCCGCCAAGACCCTGACCGGTCGCCCGATGGTTGACGGCGAGTTCTGGTTCGGTATCGCCTATCAGGGTGAGCTTGTGGGTTATGAAAATCTCAAGCCCAATATCGGTGGGCACGTGAGCTTTGATGCGCTGCACTACGACACCAAGATGCTTGCCGATCTTGAGTCTGCCGGGCTTGCCCATCGTACCGACAAGGACGGTAAGCTTGCTTGGACCATTAACTACACGGCCTACGAAGCTATACACGGGCTGCCGAACGGCGTTTCTGCTACAACGTGGTACTTTGGCTTTAAGGTTATCGTCGTCGATAACGGTGACGGTACCCTGACGGCAACGGTCGACTACGGTGGCATCGAGCCCTTGTTCGAGAACGTCTACGGCGCCGATGCCGTTGACGCCGCGCTTGCCGGCACCAAGAAGCTCCAGGCTGCCGAGGGCCTGACCCCGGCCGACATCACGGGTAAGTTTACCTTTACCGTGGCCGCCGATGAGGCGGGTGCCCCGATGCCCGAGCGCACGACCGCAACCAACGACGCGGCCGGCAACGTGGACTTTGGCAAGATCCACTTTACGCTCGAGGACCTCAACCGCGCCCTGGGCGTGACGGACGATGCGACCGATAAGGCCGAGGCAGACGAGGCCGACGAGGCAGAGGCTGAAGAGGCCAACGCCGACGCTGATGCCAACGCCGACGAGCCCAGCGACGAGTCCGAGCCCGCAGATCCCGCTGCCCCGCGCTCGCACACCTTTACCTACACGGTGACCGAGTCCGGCACCGCCCCTGGCGTGACTAACGACGCCAATACCGCGCGCAAGGTTTCCTACACCGTGACTGACGACGGCGCTGGGCACCTGAGCGTCAAGCGCGACGGCGGCGACGGTGCGGACTTTACGTTCACCAACACGTACAGCGTGACGCCTACCGATTCTTCCGTGACCGATCAGGTCACGACCGTCAAGCGTCTGACCGGACGTGATCTTGCAGCCGGCGAGTTCACGTTTGATCTGCTCGAGGACGGCGTGGTTGTCGCTAGCGGCACCAACGACGCCAACGGCACCGTTACGCTGAGCCCGATCCACTATGAGGCGCCCGGCACGCACACGTACACGCTGCGCGAGGCTTGCCCCAACGCGCTCGGCCTGTACAAGGGCGTCACCTATGACGGCGCGACCTATACCGTCGTGACCACCGTCTCCGACAACGGCGACGGCACGCTGACCGCGACGCACAAGCTCGAGGGAACCACCGAGTCGGCTGGCTTTACTAACAAGTATCACGCCATGCCCACGCAGGTTTCCATCGGCGCCATCAAGGTGCTCGAGGGACGCGAGCTCAAGAAGGACGAGTTTAGCTTTAAGCTCGTTGGCGAGGACATTGAGTCCACCGTCACCAACGATGCCGACGGCAAGATCAACTTCGACAAGTTCGAGTACGACGAGCCCGGTACGTACGTCTACACCATCAGCGAGGTCAAGGGCGACGAGGCCAGTATGACCTATGACAAGTCCGTCTTTACCGCGACCGTCAACGTGGTCGACGACGGCGAGGGCAGCCTCAAGGCGAACGTCACCTTTACCAAGGGCGACAAGAGTGTCGAGGGTATCGTGTTCAACAACATGTACAAGAAGCCCGAGACGCCCGTGCCGACGCCCGACCCCGGTACGTCCAAGACCGTGACGAACATCGTCAAGACGGTTAAGGGCTTCCTGCCCACTACGGGTGACCAGCAGGCCGCCGCACTGCTCATGGCATTTGTCATCGCCATGGCCGGCGTCGGAGCCCTGGTCTGGGGTATCCGTAAGCGCTAGGCACGCTGGCAGCGCCCGGGGCCAAAAGGCCCCGGGCGGCCGGCGGGAAGCCAGAACATAGCCCCCACCCCCACCCCC
>UQPT01000085.1:0-8790 GCA_900543045.1 uncultured Collinsella sp. | reverse complement strand
GATTGCAAGCGGTCGGCGGGGCCATTGTGGCTCTTGACAGCGGATTGGGTCATATGAGCGGGCCGACCTCGTTTCCTGGAACGTAGCCAAGTTTGGTCTTGCCATAGTAGATCGCAACTGCCTCGGGGTCATGAGGATTATCGCGCTCGGCACACAGCGTCAGTTTATCGCCCGCTTTAAGATCACCTAGGACCAAAGCGCCGTCGGCATATTGAAATCCTGCAATGTGAAATGACAGAAGAACACGTGAAGGCTCGTACATAGCAACTCCCCTAACGGCCGGATAAACCGGCGTTTAACCTTACAGAGAAGTCTACGAACTCGCGCGGACACAAATTCGCCCCACCCGTGCCTTTTCGACCGTTTGTCGCTACACCATCTGATTCTAATGCACAAACATGCGCACGAACTTGTGCTTCCAGCTTGCGTAAGGAGCGTAGCGGAATGGCACGTCCAGCCACGTTGCCTTGTTCACGATGCTCTTCTTGTGGCTAAACGTATCGAAGCTCTCGCGTCCATGGTACTGCCCCATACCGCTCGCTCCCATGCCGCCAAAGCCCATATGGCTCGTAGCCAGATGCATGATGGTGTCGTTAACGCAGCCGCCGCCAAAGGGCACGTAGCGCACAAAGCGCTGCTGAACCGCGCGATCCCGACTAAAGATATACAGGGCCAGCGGCGTCGGGCGATTAGTGATGAACGCCTCGGCCTCGTCTAGGCTCTCAAACGTCAGCACCGGCAAGATGGGACCGAAGATCTCCTCCTGCATCACGGCGTCATCGGGGGTCACGCCGTCTAGGATCGTCGGCTCAATCTTGAGCGACGACTCGCGCGTCGTGCCTCCCAGCACAACCTTATCGGGGTCGATCAGCCCGCGCACGCGCGCAAAATGCTTGGCGTTGACATTATGACCGTAGTCCTCGTTATCGAGCGGGTGCTCGCCAAACATACGGCGGACCTCTTCCTTGATGAGACCCAGCAGCTCGTCGTGCACGCGCGTGTCGACCAGCAGGTAGTCGGGCGCCACGCAGGTCTGCCCCACGTTGAGCCATTTACCAAAGGCGATACGCCGCGCTGCGACCTTCAAGTTTGCCGTCGCATCCACGATGCAGGGGCTCTTTCCGCCCAGCTCAAGCGTCACGGGCGTAAGGTTTTTACTTGCGCGCTCCATGACGAGTTTGCCGACCGGAACGCTACCGGTAAAGAAAATCTTGTCCCAGCGCTCATCGAGCAACGCTTCGTTCTCGGCGCGCCCGCCCTCGACAACCGTCACCAGACGCGGATCAAACGCCTCTTCACAGATCCGCTTGAGCACCGCGCTTGATGCCGGAGCATAGGCGCTCGGCTTGATGACCACGGTATTGCCCGCGGCAAGGGCGCCGGCAAGCGGCTCGAGCGTTAGCAAAAACGGGTAGTTCCAGGGCGCCATAATGAGCGTGACGCCATAGGGCACGGCTTGCGTTTTGCACGCACTCACGGCGTTGGCGAGGTCACACGGACGCAGGCGCGGACGACTCCATCGAGCCACATGCGCAATCTGATGACGAATCTCGGAAAGCGAGGTGCCGATCTCACACATATAGGCCTCGTCATGCGACTTTCCCAAATCGGTCTTGAGCGCATGGGCAATATCGGGTTCGTGCGCCCGCACTGCGTCGCGCAAGCTCACGAGCGCGCGACGGCGAGCGTTAACGTCAAACGTGGCGTGCGTCTTAAAGTAGGCGCGCTGATCGCCGACGATGCGCGCAATTTCCTCGGTGTTCATGGGCCCTCCTAATTCTCGTCTTCAAACATACCACCCGCAACGACCTCGTACATATGCTCGAGCTCCAGACGGTCCATTAGAAGCGGAACGGGGTATAGCGGATTGGCCTCGGCATCGGCATGGGCCGCCATTTGCGGAATATCGGAGCGGCGAATGCCCGTCACATATTTGGGAATGCCCAAGGCGGCATTCATGCGGTCGACCCAATCGATAAAGGCCTCGGCCGCAAGACTGTCCTGCGCGGTAGCCGGCGCAATGCCCGCCATGCGAGCAAGATCGGCAAGCTTGGGGGCGGCGGCGTCACCATAAGCGCGAAGCATGTGCGGCAGGATAATCGCGTTGGCCAAACCGTGCGGAATTCCGTATCGGCCGCCCAGACTGTGCGCGATGGCGTGAACGTATCCCACATAGGAGCGGGTAAACGCAACGCCCGCCTTATACGCCGCCGAAAGCATATTGCGACGCGCACGCATGTCGTCGCCATGCTCATAGGCCTCGAGCAAATTGTCGTGGATGAGCTGCACCGCCTGGCGCGCCATCTTGCGCGTGTAGGGCGTGGTGCTACGGCCGATAAAGGCCTCGACGGCATGCGTCAGGGCATCCATACCCGTCTGCCCCGTAATGGAGGCGGGCAGGCCACGTGTAAACTCGGGGTCGTGCACCGCAAAGCGCGGAATAAGCACAAAGTCGTTAATGGGGTACTTGTAGTGCGTCTCGTCATCGGTGATAACCGCCGCGAGCGTGACTTCGCTTCCCGTACCGGCGGTAGTGGGAACCGCAATAAGCAGCGGCAGGAGACGGTGGACGCGCAACAGGCCACGCATCTTGTTGATGGGCTTATTTGGCTGTGCGATGCGTGCGCCCACGCCCTTGGCGCAGTCCATGGCCGAACCGCCGCCAAAGCCGATAATGGCCTGGCAGGCGCTCTCGCGATACAGGGACGCCGCTTCCTCCACGTTTGAGACCGTGGGGTTCGCACGCGTTTCGGCATAGACCGTAACGCCAATCCCCTGAGCCGTAAGCGCACGCTCGAGTGATGCCGTGAGCCCCAAACGTGCAATACCAGGGTCTGTCACGATAAGGACCTTCTGGATCGAGCGCTTTTGAAGCACTGCGGGCACATCCTCGGCATGCTCCAAAATGCGCGGCTCGGTATAGGGCAGAATCGGCAACGCGATGCGAAAAACCGTCTGATATGTTCGGCACCAGGCACGACGGGCTAGATGCATAAAGGAAACTCCTTCATTTGTTGATAGGTCAACATTTGCTCGCCCGATTGTACTCAGCGGCGTCCGTATATGACTTGCAAACCGTTAATCAATCAACATCTTCATATCTCAAAATTGTTTTATTAAAAATCATTCCTAATAGGCTTCACATTTGGTTGCATTTATGGATAATAGAACTCGTCAAGACGCACGTCCGGAGAGGGCCCTTACGGGACCGGACGAGCGCACAATCGCCATCGATCGAAAGGATCGAATCATGAAGTTTGTTTGCCCCGTTTGCGGTTATGTGGAAGAGTTCGACGGCGACCAGCTGCCCGAGGACTTCAAGTGCCCCCAGTGCGGCGTTCCCGGTTCTCGTTTCCTGAAGCAGGAGGAGGGCCAGCTCGAGTGGGCTGCCGAGCACGTCGTGGGCGTCGCCAAGATGGAGGGCGTCTCCGAGGACATCGTTGCCGACCTGCGCGCCAACTTTGAAGGCGAGTGCTCCGAGGTCGGTATGTACCTGGCCATGGCTCGCGTCGCCCATCGCGAGGGCTATCCCGAGATCGGCCTGTACTGGGAGAAGGCTGCCCACGAGGAGGCCGAGCACGCCGCCAAGTTCGCCGAGCTTCTGGGCGAGGTCGTGACCGACTCCACCAAGAAGAACCTCGAGATGCGCGTTGAGGCCGAGAACGGCGCCACCGCCGGCAAGACCGATCTTGCCAAGCGCGCCAAGGCCGCTGGCCTCGATGCCATCCACGACACCGTGCACGAGATGGCTCGCGACGAGGCTCGCCACGGCAAGGCTTTCGCCGGCCTGCTCAAGCGCTACTTTGGCTAAGCCAGCAGCCTGAGAGATAATCTCTAGCTTCATAAGGCCCGGACTGCATGGTTCGGGCCTTTTTTCGTGTCTCGAGAACTCGTAAACGCCCTGAAATAGAGCTATCTTCGGCATCGGTCTCTCGTCAAAAACTAAGTGAGTAGACTTTTCGAAACTTGCCGAGCAGACCATCCGTATTGCTTTATAAAGTCACAGGTAAATGACTTGTTTCAAAACGGCCTGGTCGCCAAAGTGCCAAAAGCCTACTCACTTAGAACCGCAGCCGTCCACGATCGAGCTGTTTTGTGTCTAACGGGCATCTTTCCGTCAATTACTCCCAATTTTGTCCAGTCAACGAACAGTTCAGACCGGAGTAATGTCTCAGCCCTTTGCTCATCTGAGCTTTTATCACGATATTCAGCATCGAGCGTCCTGCATACGGCCTTAACGATCGCGCGGAATCTATCCTCATCGGATATCTGTCTGTGTGTCAGGAGAAGCACGTCGTAGCCCATAGCCTGAAGCGCCGTCATGCGGTCTGCATCACGCAAGCCATCCCCTGCGCGTCCGTGCGAGGCCTTTCCCTGACATTCAATGGCCACTTGTCGCCTGCCGTCCGGCGAAGAAAGAAGTAGGTCGATATATACACGGGACTTTCCCACAATCGCTCGAGCACTTGTGCTTAGCATCACTTCAACATTGAGCTCTATGCCGCAAAAACCTTCGCCTCCCAGGGATCGCGGCAGTGCAAGTAGCAAATACGCCTCGACCTCAAAAGGCGACGCGGCGCCCAATGGAACGAGTTGCGATACCGCTATAAATCTATTGCCGTAACGCATCCCACAAACATCTGAACAAAAACGGTCAAGATCTCCACCCAAAACCAAAGCGTCTCGACGCCATAAATTTGAGGCGGTGCCGTCCTCGGACGGGCAGCGCACCCAACCGAACGTTGTCGAAATCGCGCCCGAATCAATTGCACGCGAAAGCTCCGCCTCAAGTGCCGCCGGCAGGGCACACACCGCAAACAAGCCACACATCTCCGCCAATACCAAAAGAAGCTGAAGATCCGTCAGATGCCGCAACATGATGAATGCCGTCAGTAGAGGAGACGTAATCAAAGCCCCATACTCCGTTTCCAGCACGGATTCCCTGGGAAGCTCACCAAGAAACAGCCGCTGCCTAATGCTGGCAGGACAAGTCCGTTTGTTTCTCGACCGAACCAATGTATACAACGGAAAACCGAGCGCGACCGCAGCCGTCGGGTTGCGGGCGAGATCATATCGCTGCCGGTCTTCTTCCGGTCGTGGAAGCGGCGGACACAAAGCGCGGACTTGAGGAGGCAAACGCCAGTACCTAAAAGCTGATATGTCACAAAGTAGATCCTTCATAGGCACAGGAAAACACGAATTTCAACCCAGTCAGTCACGCATTGGCGCGAACGCACCAAAAATGGCGCCGAACGGACTGCCAAGTTTTCAACAGCCCTCCCCAACTGGCCAAAAGCTTGCCGAGAGCTGGACGAAGCCCTGTTGAAAACCCCATTTTTTTCTCATGCAGGAGCTTTGCGCGGCAAGTGAGTAGACTTTTTTGAACATCCCGAGCAGGCCGGTCATCCTGCTTTTCAAAACCGCAGGTAGATAGCTTGTTACAAAACTGCCTGGTCGCCAAAGTGCTAAAAGTCTACTCACTTAGGTTGCAGAGTGCCCCCATTAGCTGCAATTCCAAGGTAGTTAGTACTTTTGGACTCAGATCGTCATACTGAACAAGAATTTGAGTTGAGTTTTCAGGGACAGATGCGCCATCGGCACACCAAAAACAGTCACCGATATCGATAAAAGGGATGCTCGAGCGCGTGAGGGCCCGTGCAAAAGAGCTTCCGCCCGCGTCACGCTCCACGGCCACGACGCAGTAAAGGCCCGCGTCTGCGTGTTCGATCGAGACCTCCCCTGCCGGAAACGCCTTTCGCACAAGCGCCGTCAGGCCATCACGCGCCTCGCGGGCACGAACGCGCACGCGGTTCACATGCCGCTCGTAATCACCTGATTCCAGCAAACGCGCCAGAGCGACCTGGTCAACAGAGCTCACCGACGAGGCATAAAAACCAAGTTCGCGCCTAAACCGCTCCATCAGCTCGTCGGGCAACACCATGTACGCCAAACGTAACGCCGATGAAAGGCTCTTCGAAAACGTATTGGTGTAGATAACCGACTGGGCGGCATCGATCGACGCGAGTGCGGGAATCGGCTTGCCGGCAAGACGAAACTCACAATCAAAGTCGTCTTCGATGAGATACCGACCTGGCCGCTCGGCGGCCCAGCTCAGCAACGCATAGCGACGTGCAATGCTCGTCACAAGACCGGTCGGATACTGATGAGACGGCATCAGGTGAAGGACATCGGTCCCGGTTTTCTGCAGCGCGCTCAAGTCCACGCCCTCAGCATCCAACGGGACATGCCGCACTTCGCAACCCATGGCCTGATAGATGCGCGTCAAGCGCAAATAGCCTGGATCCTCGACGGCATACACCTTGTCCGCGCCAAGCAACTGAACCAACATGGTATCGAGCAGCTGGGCGCCCGCACCGATAACGATATTGTCGGGATTGACATTCATGCCCCTTGTCCCGCGCAGATGGTGCGCAATCGCACGTCGCAGTCGAGCGGTGCCCTGCGCCGGTGCGGGCGAAAAGATTTCACGTTCGTCTTCGGACGTCAGCGTCGCCCGTAGCGCACTTTGCCAAAGCCGCGCCGCCTCCAAAGCGGAAGGAGAAAGTGCGTCGAATCGCTCTGCCTGCCCCATGGCATCATGCGCGCTGGGACCAACAGGGACAGCATCTCGGTCGATATCCCCCGCAGCCAAAGCCAAAACCGGCGCATCCGGAAGCTCGCACGCGTAGTAGCCACGACGCGGCATTGAGCAAATATAGCCCTCGGCAAGCAACTGGCTATATGCATTCTCGATGGTAATGACACTGATACCCAGATGACTCGCAAAGGCGCGCTTAGACGGAAGATGCTCCCCCGCCGCAATGCGTCCAGCAACGATATCATCTCGAATTTGCTGGTAAACATACTCATAGAGCGATGCTTCGCCGCGGTTTTCCAAATTATAGTCAAGCATGAGTTTGTCACCTGACCTTATCGAGTCATTCAATCTGATATTACTCTGACCTTGTTATTATCTCGAAAACTGAGTATTTCGCCATACCCAGCTCCCCGATAGGATGTTCCGTCAAGCAATGCACATGCCAACCAAGGGAGCAACCATGGCAGAACAGACCAGCAAGGCCGATCGCGTTAAACTCAACCGCGAGCTCGCGCAGATGCTCAAGGGCGGCGTCATCATGGACGTCACCACGCCCGAGCAGGCACGCATCGCCGAAGAGGCGGGCGCCTGCGCCGTCATGGCGCTCGAGCGCATCCCGGCCTACATCCGCGCCGCAGGCGGCGTCTCGCGCATGAGTGATCCCAAGATGATCAAGGGCATCCAAAAAGCTGTCTCCATCCCTGTTATGGCCAAGTGCCGCATCGGCCACATTGTCGAGGCGCAGATCCTGCAGGCCATCGAAATCGACTACATCGACGAATCCGAGGTCCTCTCCCCCGCCGATGATGTCTACCACATCGACAAGACCCAGTTTGACGTGCCGTTTGTCTGCGGCGCCCGCGATCTGGGCGAGGCACTGCGCCGTGTTGCCGAGGGCGCCACGATGATTCGCACCAAGGGCGAGCCGGGCACGGGCGACGTCGTTCAGGCCGTGCGCCATATGCGCAAGATCCAAAAGCAGATCCGCGACGTTGTTGCCCTGCGCGACGACGAGCTCTTTGAGGCAGCCAAGCAGCTGCAGGTTCCGGTCGAGCTGGTGCGCGAGGTCCATGCCACGGGCAAGCTCCCCGTCGTAAACTTTGCCGCCGGCGGAGTCGCGACCCCCGCCGACGCCGCGCTGATGATGCAGCTGGGCGCCGAGGGCGTCTTTGTTGGCTCGGGCATCTTTAAGAGCGGCGACCCCGCCAAGCGCGCCGCCGCCATCGTCAAGGCCGTGGCAAACTTCACCGACGCCAAGCTCATCGCCGAGCTTTCGGAGGACCTGGGCGAGGCCATGGTGGGCATCAACGCCGACGAAATCGAGATCATCATGGAGGAGCGCGGGCGCTAGTCCAGCAGAAAGGATCGCACATGAGCGATTATGCAGACCAAACGGTCGCCGTGCTGGCGGTCCAGGGCGCTTTTGCCGAGCACGAGGCAAGACTGTCCGAGCTGGGCGCACGTTGTATCGAGATGAGGCAGGCGGCCGATTTGCAGCAGAACTTTGACCGCCTGGTCCTCCCCGGCGGCGAGTCCACCGTTCAGGGCAAGTTACTTGCCGAGCTTGGTATGCTCGATGAGCTTCGCACCCGCATTGTTGAGGGCATGCCCGTCCTGGGCACCTGCGCCGGCTTGATTCTGTTGGCGCGCGATCTTGCCGCCCACGACGATAAGGGGACGCCGCGCTTGGCAACCATGGATGTGCTCGTTGAGCGCAATGCTTACGGCAGACAGCTCGGCAGTTTTCGCACAAAGGGGCAAGTAGACGGTATCGACGGCGAAGTACCGCTCACGTTTATCCGCGCGCCCCGCATCGTCGAGGTGCACGGCAATGCCGAGGCTTTGGCCGAAGTCGATGGCCGCATCGTCGCCGCCCACCAAGGCAAGCAACTCGGCGTAACCTTCCACCCCGAACTCGACGAAGACACCCGCCTCCACGAACTGTTCCTACAAATGTAGGCATCGAAATCAACAAACGAAACGAGAGTGGATAATCTCCCACTTTAAGCTTGGATGCAGGCTCAAACCGGGAGATTATCCACTCTCATGCTATGTAGTCGTTTAAGAACGTCCTCAATGACTACCTTGGATCATGGCAACGCCGATGTTTTGGCAACGCCAGCGAGCGCCGCCCAGGGCGAACAAGTTGGCATGAAAAAGGCAAGGCATAGACCTTCTGGTCATGCCTTGCC
>UQPT01000084.1:0-8895 GCA_900543045.1 uncultured Collinsella sp. | reverse complement strand
GCGTAGCTCAGCTGGGAGAGCGCTTGACTGGCAGTCAAGAGGTCAGGGGTTCGATTCCCCTCGTCTCCACCCGAGCATTGAATGAGGCTCCAACGCAAGTTGGGGCCTTTTTTCATATAGGCACACAAGGTCAAAGGCGGCAGCATGATCCTCCTGGTCGACAAGATCGAAAAAAGCTTCGGCGCACGCGTCCTCTTTAGCGGCGCGTCCTTCCAGATCAACCCCGGCGAGCGCTTCGCGC
The DNA here is from genome assembly GCA_900543045.1 of uncultured Collinsella sp. Taxonomy (GTDB): domain Bacteria; phylum Actinomycetota; class Coriobacteriia; order Coriobacteriales; family Coriobacteriaceae; genus Collinsella. The sequence continues at coordinate 8,654 of UQPT01000084.1, read as the reverse complement.
TCGTGGGCCCCAACGGCGCCGGCAAAACCACTATGCTCAAAATCATCATGGGCATCGACAGTCCCGACTCCGGCCAGGTCCAGTACGCAAAGGACTGCCAGGTGGGCTACCTAGAGCAGGAAACTAATCTGGAACAAAAGAACACCACTATCCTCGCCGAGGTCATGGCCGCCGCCAAGGAAATCCGCCGCATGGGCGAGCGCGCTAACGAGCTGCAGGCCCAAATCACCGAGCTCTCCGAGCAGGGCAAGGACGTCGACGCACTCCTTAACGAGTACGGCCAGGTCCAGGACCGCTTTGAGCACCTGGGCGGCTACGAGCTCGAGAGCAACGCCCGCAAAATCCTTTCCGGCCTGGGCTTTAAGGTCACCGACTTTGAGCACCCATGCTCCGAGTTCTCGGGCGGCTGGCAGATGCGCATCGCGCTCGCCAAGCTCTTCCTGCGCCACCCCGACCTGCTGCTGCTGGACGAGCCCACCAACCACCTGGACCTCGAAAGCGTCCAGTGGCTGCGCGGCTTTATCGCCAACTACGACGGCGCCGTCCTCATCGTCAGCCACGACCGCGCCTTCATGGACGCCTGCGTCGACCACGTCGCCGCCCTCGAGAACCGCCGCGTGACCACCTACACCGGCAACTACAGCAGCTACCTCAAGCAGCGCGAGGACAACCTGGAGCAGATGCGCGCCAAGCGCGCCGCCCAGGAGCGCGACATCGCCCACATGCAGGTCTTCGTCGACAAGTTCCGCTACAAGCCCACCAAGGCAGCCCAGGCCCAGGAGCGCATCCGCAAGATCGAGCAGATCAAAAAGGAGCTTGTCATCCTACCCGAGGGCCACAAGCACATCGACTTTAAGTTCCCCGACCCGCCGCGCTCCGGCGACATGGTCGTGGGCCTGGAGGGCGTCTCCAAGTCCTACGGCAACAAGCACATCTACAGCGACATCGACCTCAAGCTCTACCGCGGCGAGCACGTGGCGCTCGTCGGCCCCAACGGCGCTGGCAAGTCCACGCTCATGAAGATCCTCGCCGGCCTGGAGCCGCCCACCACCGGCACCCGGGACCTGGGCACCAACGTGGGCGTGGCCTACTACGCCCAGCACGCACTCGAGGGCATGACCGAGTCCAATACCGTCCTGCAAGAGATCGACACCGTCACGCCCAAGTGGACCGTGCCACAGCAGCGCAGCCTACTTGGCGCCTTCCTGTTTAGCGACAACGATTCCATCGAGAAGCAGGTTCGCGTCCTCTCCGGCGGCGAAAAAGCGCGTCTGGCCCTGGCCAAGATGCTCGTGGCCCCCGAGGCGCTCCTGTGCCTGGACGAGCCCACCAACCACCTAGACATCGACTCGGTGGACATGCTCGAGAACGCCCTGCAAAACTTCCCCGGCACCATCGTGCTGATCAGCCACGACGAACACCTGGTGCGCGCCGTGGCCAACCGCGTCATCGACATCCGCGACGGACAAGTCACGGTCTACGACGGCGACTACGACTACTACCTCTACAAGCGCGAGGACCTCGCAGCCCGCGCCGCCGCCGAGGCGTCCACGGAGAGCGCGCCGGCCACGACCAAGTCCGCCAAGGCCAGCGCTGCCCAGGCCGACACCCCCGTCGCCGCCCCCAAGCCTGCCGAGGGCAAAAAGACCAAGGAGCAAAAGCGCGCCGAGGCCCAAGCCCGCGCTGCGCTCAACAAAAAGCTCAAGGGCGTGCGTAACCAGCTCAAGAAGATCGAGACGGAGCTCGACAAAAAGCGCGCCCGCTATGACGAGCTTATGGAATTGATGGCAAGCGAAGAGCTTTATGCCGATCAAGACAAGTTCAACGCCGCGCTGGGGGAATATAACGGCCTTAAGCAAGAGCTGCCCAAGCTCGAGGACGAATGGCTGGAGCTTTCCACCCAGATCGAAGAGGAGACCGCGCGTGAACTCTCGTAAGGCCGCTGCCGTGGCGATGAGCATCATCGCCATCGCCTGTCGCATCTGCGGCATCTTTATGAGCGCGATGACCGTGCTGCTGTGTTTTAGCGGCCTCACCGCCAAGCTGCAGATCGTAGGCTTTGTCGTTGAGCTTTCGCGCGCACTGCCGAGCGCCATCGCCGGCTATGGCGTCATCACGTCGCCCTTTGGCGGCGTGTTCCGCCTGGATTACGCCATCGTCACCGTGATCCTGTTTGTGATCGACTACCTGCTCACGCGCGCCTCGCGCCGCGTCCGCTAGGGGAGCGCTATGTCCAGCAGCTACCTCATGAACCTGCTCGCCAGCGCCGTCGCCGTCATCGTGGGCATCGTGATCCACGAGAGCGCACACGCCGCCGCGGCCTGGGCGCTCGGCGACAAGACGGCCCGTTCGCGCGGCCGCGTGTCACTCAACCCGCTTAACCATATCGACCCGTTTGGCACCATCATCCTGCCGCTGCTCATGCTCGCGGCCGGCGGCCCGGTGTTCGCCTTCGCCAAACCCGTGCCCGTCTACCTCAACAACCTCAAGCACCCCAAGCGCGACGAGGTCCTGGTGAGCGCGGCCGGCCCCGCGTCGAACATCGCACTCGCGTGCCTTGCCGCGGCACTCATGCACGTGGCGTACGGCAACCTCTACACCGGCATCTCCTTTGCCCTGGCGTCACAGATCATGAACTTCGGCGCCACGTTTATCGTGGTTAACCTGTCACTCGCATTCTTCAACCTCATCCCGATCCCGCCGCTCGATGGCTCGTCGATCATCGTGCCGTTCCTCAAAGGCAAGGCGCTCAACAACTACTACCACCTGCAGCAATACGCCATGCCCATCCTCATCATCGTGCTGTATCTGCTGCCCATGTGGACTGGCATTGATGTGATCGGCCGCTATTTCGACGTTACCGTGTATCCGCTGGCCGAGTGGCTGCTCAACTTCGCAATCGCCGGCATCTAAGGTAAACTTACAGGTCGACCGCGCAAAACGGTCGCAACATGCACCCAAACCGCGCCGCGAAGGCGCCGTCAAAGGAGGTCGAAGATGTCGTATCGCGTGTCGACTCAGGTCTACAGCGGGCCGTTCGACCTGTTGCTGCAGCTGGTAACCCGCCAAAAAGTAGATATCGGCGCCATCTCCATCAGCGAGGTGGCCGAGCAGTACCTTGCCGAGGTGGAGCGCATCGAGGCGCTGGACCTGGACGTGGCGAGCGACTTTCTGCTGGTCGCGGCAACCCTTCTGGACATCAAGGCCGCCTCTCTGGTGCCGCAGGAGGCCCCGCGCAAAGTCGATGACGACGATGACGAGTTCGACGAAGACCTCGAGGAACTCAGCGCGCTCGACGGCGACGCCTTGCGCGAGGTCCTGATCCAGCGCCTGATTGCCTACAAGCAGTTTAAAGGCGCGGCTGCGGCCCTCGGTGCCCGCATGCAGGCCGAAAGCCGTATGCATCCGCGTGTGGCCGGCCCCGACCCTGAGTTCCTAGGGCTCATGCCCGACTATCTGGCTGGCATCACCCTGCGCGGCCTGGCCGTTATCTGTGCCGACCTGGACGGCAAGCGCCAGACCTTCCTGCTGGAGGCCGAGCATGTGGCGCCGCATCGCGTACCGCTCGACCTGACCGTGGCCTCAGTCGACCGCTTTACCATGGCGCACCAAACCTGCACCTTCCGCGAGCTGTTGGACGGCGACGCCACCACCGAGCAACTCGTCGTCACCTTCCTGGCCATGCTTGAGCTTGCCAAGCGCGGTTCGCTCACGCTGAGCCAGGACGAGATCTTCGGAACCATCTGCATCAACCGAGTCGAGGGCGCCGAGGCATACGTGCCCGGCGAGGGCCCCGAGCTCACCGAATAGGAGCAGCAACCATGTCAACCCTTTCAACGCTGGAGGCAAACAGCCTCAAAGGCGCCCTCGAGGCGCTGCTGCTGGTGTCGAGCGACCCGGTGAGTGCGCCCGCGCTCGCCGGCGCACTGGATATCGCCCCCGGCGAGTGCGCATCGCTGCTCGCCGAGCTCAAGGTTGAGTACGAGGAGGCCAACCGTGGCTTTCAGCTGCGTGAGGTCGCCGGCGGCTGGCGCCTGTTTACGCACCCCGCCTACCACGACGTGGTCGAGGCCTATGTGTTGAGCTGGGACACGCAAAAGCTGTCGCAGGCCGCGCTCGAAACACTGGCCGTCATCGCATACCACCAGCCCGTGACGCGCGAGGTGGTCAAGGGCATCCGCGGCGTCAATTCCGACGGCGTCATCGCGTCGCTCGTGGACAAAGGTCTGGTGCGCGAGCTCGGACGCGACCCCCAGCGCGGTCAAGCCATCATCTACGGCACGACCAACGCCTTCTTGGAAAAGTTCGGTCTGCGCTCCACCCGCGATCTGCCCGATCTGGAGCAGTTTGCCCCCGACGAGCAGTCGCGTCAGTTTATCCGCGAGCGCCTGAGCGGCCGCAGCATTCAGTCCACGCTCGAGGAGCAGGCCGAGGACCTGGACGAAGAGCGCGAACTGCTCGATACCGATGTTGAAGATGTTGAGGCAGTCGAGAACTTGGAAACCCTGGTCGTCGACGAGATCTCGGAGGATTTGCATGACGAGGACTAACGAAGTAGGGGAGACGCGCGCCGGCGCTGCGGTACCCAACGCGGATACGCACGAGTCCGACGCCCAGCCCGTCTATCCGCACACCATGCGCCTGCAGCGCTTTTTGGCGCGCGCGGGCGTGGCGAGCCGCCGCGGGTCGGAAGACCTGATGACTGCCGGCCGCGTGACCGTCAACGGCCAGGTCGCGACCGAACTGGGCACCAAGGTCGACGTCGACCGCGACCATATCGAGGTCGACGGCATGCCCGTCAAGCTCAACCAGGGCGCCGTGTACTTGATGCTCTACAAGCCGACCGGCTACCTCACCACCATGAGCGATCCGCAGGAGCGACCTTGCGTGGCAGACCTGGTCCCGCGCGACCGCTATCCGGGGCTCTTCCCGGTGGGTCGCCTGGACCGCGACACCACAGGCCTTTTGCTCTTTACCACCGACGGCGACCTGTCGCAGGACCTGCTGCACCCCAGCAAGCATGTCTATAAGACCTACCAAGCACTCGTGGACGGCCACCTGACCGATCGCGACTTGGGACCGCTCCGCCGTGGCATCGAGCTCGACGACGGCCTGTGCCAGCCGGCGATCTGCCGCGTCATCAACGCGCGCGAGGCAGAGGCTGTGGCACCGCAAGGCGTCAAGCCCGGTACCACCGCCGTGGAGGTCATCATCCGCGAGGGTCGCAAGAACCAGGTCAAGCGCATGCTGAGCAAGATCCACCATCCGGTAATCCGCCTGCATCGCTGCAACTTTGCCGGCCTTGAGCTCGAGGGCGTGGCCAAGGGCTCGTGGCGCGAGCTCACCGACCGCGAGGTGCAGATCCTCAAGGCCGGCGGCATCCCGCCCAAGCAGGCCGTCGGCAAGCGCGCCGGCGCGGCGGCGACCAACGCCGCGACCCGCACGCGTCACCACGGCAGCCACGGCTCCGCACCCAAGCGCAATACCTACCGCGAGCGTTACACCGGCTAGGCAGACCGCCAACCAATACAGCGCCCGCGAACCATACCAGCACGTCAACCATCGAAAGGAAGCACTGCATGATCGTCGCCATCGACGGCCCCGCCGGTTCCGGCAAATCCACCATCGCCAAGGAGATCGCCCGCCAGCTGGGCTTTAACAAGCTCGACACGGGCGCCATGTATCGCGCCGTCACCTTCGCCGCGCTCGACCGCGGCATCGATCTGGACGACGAGACGGCCATCGACGCCCTCGCCGAGCAGATCGAGATTCGCTTTACCAACGGCACCGGCGAGGACACGCGCCTGACCATTGACGGCCAGGACGCTTCGGCCGCCATCCGTACCCCGCAGGTCGACGCCAACGTATCCAAGGTCTCGGCCTACCCGGGCGTGCGCGCCGCCATGCTCATTCACCAGCGCCGCGCCGCCGAGGACCGCGATATCGTGGCCGAGGGTCGCGACATCGGTACCGTCGTATTCCCCAACGCGCAAGTAAAGGTCTTCCTGACCGCTGACCCGCGCGAGCGCGCCCGTCGCCGCGTGCTGCAGCGCCACCAGAACGACGCCCAGACGCTCACCACCGAGCAGCTCGAGGCCGAGGTCGACGAGACCCTCGACGCCCTCAAGCAACGCGATAAACTCGACAGCAGCCGCGAGGTGGCGCCGCTCGTGCCCGCCGAGGACGCCGTGCACGTCGACTCCACCGCCCACACCATCGACGAGGTCGTCTCGATAATCGAGGACCTCATCAACCAAAGGAGGTAGGCCATGCGCCTGTTTAAGCAGACGCCCGAGGATTATTACAACGCTCCCTACGCCGAGTTCCCAGCGCTCATCCGCGGCACCGTCGTCGTAGTCATGGCCATCCTTTGGGCCTTCTCCAAGCTCATGTGGCGTTGGAAGGTCGAGGACGCTGACCTGCTGTTTGAGCGTCAGGAAGGCCGCGGCAGCGTGGTCATCTGCAACCACACCTCGATGGCCGAGCTCTTGGCCGTGGAGACGGCGTTGTTCTTTGGGGGCCGCCGCATTCGTCCCATCTTTAAGTCCGAATTTGCCAAGAGCAAGATTGTGCGCTGGGCCTTTAGCCGCGTTGGCGGCATTCCCGTGGAGCGCGGTACTGCCGATATGAAGTGCCTGCGCGCCGCCCAGCATGCGCTGCAGCGCGGCGAGGACGTCCTGATCTTCCCCGAGGGCACGCGCATCCGCTCGCGCGAGATCAAGCCCGAGGTCCACGGCGGTTTTGCGCTCATCGCTCAGATGGGCAAGGCGCCCGTCAACCCGCTCGCCATTTGCGGCTGGTCCGACATCACGCCCGCGGGCAAAAAGCTCATGCGCCCCAAGAAGTGCTGGATTCGTGCCGGCAAGGCCGTCGCGCTTTCGGACGCGCCGGCCGGGCTTAAGCGTACGGAGCGCCTGACCTGGTTTGAGTCCGAGGCCATGAGCCGCGTATACGCCATGCGTGACGAGCTGTGCGCCGAGCATCCGGGCAGGTTCTAGCCATGATCGAGAACGTGACGAACACCGCCGCGACTGCGTCCGACCACGCAACCGCGCCTACCATCGAGATCGCCGCCCACGCCGGCACTTGCTACGGCGTACAGCGTGCGCTCGATATGGCGCTGGCCGCTGCGCCGCAGGCAGGGGAGTGCAATCAGGTCCATACCTTGGGTCCGCTCATCCATAACCCTATCGTGGTGCGCGAGCTCGCTGAGGCAGGCGTTAGCCTGGCTGAGAACCTGGATAGCGCCGCAACCGGTACCGTGATCATCCGCGCCCACGGCGTGGTGCCGCAAGTGATCGATGCTGCCCGCGAGCGCGGCCTTACCGTGGTCGACGCCACCTGTCCCTACGTGAAGAAGGTCCATGTGGCCGCCGAGCGCCTGGTACGCGAGGGCTACCGCGTGGTAGTCGTAGGCGAGCCGGGCCATCCCGAGGTTGAGGGCATCTTGGGCCACGCCGGCAATGATGCACAGGTCGTGAGCTGTGCCGCCGACGCCACCGCCTTGTCGCTCAAGGGCAAGGTAGGCCTCGTCGTGCAAACCACCCAGACTGCGCAGAACCTCGCCGAGGTCGTGGCTGCTATCACCCCGCGCGTGCAGGAGCTGCGCGTGATCAACACCATCTGCGCCGCCACGAGTGAGCGTCAACAGGCAGCAGCCACACTTGCCAACCGCTGCGACTGCATGGTCATCGTGGGCGGCAAGAACTCGGGCAACACCCGCCGCCTGGCGCAGATTTGCGCAGACGCCTGCGAGCGCACGCATCACATCGAGGAAGCTTCCGAGCTCCAGGCCGCGTGGTTTGCCGACGCTCACCACATCGGCATCACCGCCGGAGCCTCCACCCCGCAAGAACACATCGAACGCGCCGTCACGCGCATCAAGGAGCTTTGCCGCTAACCATGGACCAGACCGTACCCGCATACGCCGCCGAGGTGGCCGATTACGGGCGCAGCCGCGACCCCGAGCCGGGTGAGGGCGCGCTCGTCAAGAACGTGCGTCCCGAATCGCCCGCGTGGGATGTGGGTATCGAGCCGGGCATGCGCGTGCTCACGGTCAACGGTGAGCAGCTTACCGACATGATTGTGTGGCTCTGGGAGGCCGACGATGATACCGTCGAGCTCGAGGTTTTCGACCCGCGCGACGGCACCGTCACCCCCGTCGAGCTCGACCGCTTTCCCGGCGAGGATTGGGGTTTGGAGTTCGATGGCCCCATCTTCGACGGCATGCGTACCTGCGTCAACGCCTGCGTGTTCTGCTTTATGACCATGCTCCCCAAGGGCGGCCGCTCCACGCTCTATATTCGCGACGACGACTATCGCCTAAGCTTTTTGCAAGGCAACTTTGTCACGCTTACGAACCTCACCGACGAGGACGTGCAAAACGTCATCCAGCGCAACATGAGTCCCATGAACGTGTCGGTCCACGCTGTGAGCCCCGACGTCCGCCGTCGTATGATGGGCCGTAACGCTCAGCGAGGCATGGACGTACTCGAGACCATCATGGCCGCCGGCATCGAGATTCACGCGCAGATTGTGCTGTGCCCCGGCATGAACGACGGCGAGGAGCTGGAAAAGACCCTGCGCTTTTGCGAGGAGCACTAATTTTTAGGCGAATTTTAATTCCGCCAATGAGTAACTTATACTGTTGTTTC
>UQPT01000083.1:0-8993 GCA_900543045.1 uncultured Collinsella sp. | reverse complement strand
ACGATTCTACCCTTATAGAGTACGTGAACCACACTTGGCTTAATCATATCGAGCACGTCTTGCCTTGCGCGTAACTGGCTGAAAAGATCTTGGTTGGAGCTGTTCTTGTGTCTCGGAATTTAACTCGAGTGATTGTTACTACTGATATGGAAGTCGATGATATGAACTCTCTGGTTCATTTGTCTCTGTATCTTAATTTGCTCGACGTGCAGGCTGTGGTGTACACGGCTTCGCAGTATCACTTTCTTGGCGATGGCTTCCATACACTGGGCGAGGTGAACCCGCATTGGCGCACCAAAGGCGTGCGCTCCTATACCTGGGACGTCGTTCCGCACGAGCCCGACCCCGAAGCTGGCTCGCTCATGGAGTACCGCCCATTCCCCGAGGGTTGGATCGAAAGCCTGTGGAGCAACGAGTATTCGGACGCTTGGCCCACGCTTAACGCCAACGCCGCTGCCGCCGGCGAGCCGTCCTTCCCCACGCCCGCGCAGATGATCGAGCGCACCTATGTGGGCAACGTTGCCTTTGAGGGCGACGTTCGCGAGGAGACGCCCGGCTCGCACGTCATCGCCCGCGCCATCATGGACGACGACCCGCGCACGCTGTGGCTCCTCTCCTGGGGCGGCATGAATACTATCGTCCGCGCGCTCATGTCCATAGCCGAGCAATGGCGGAACACGCCCGAGTGGGACGCCGTGCGCGAGCGCGTGTACAAGAAGGTTCGCGTGATGGGTGTTGCCGATGGCGTGGGCCAGGACAACTCATGGCTCGACCATGGGCGCGAGCTCTTTCCCAAGCTCGTCTTTTGGCGTGTGCCCTATATGTATGGCGGCTATGTCGACGCCAAGACGGCTCAGCCCGATACGCTGCCGCTGTTTAAGGCTCCTTGGCCTGCACAGAACCTCACGCAGGGCAACGGCCCCTTCATGGCGCGCTATATGCTCTATGGCGATGGCAAGGTCTACGAAAACGAGCCCGAGCGCTTTCAGTTTGGCAAGCATGCCCGTCTGGATTGGGGTCTGGAAGGCATGCCCGCGATGCAGTTTGAGCGCGGCGACTTTATGGCCGAAGGTGACAGCATGACCTATATTCCGCTGCTGCCGTTTGGCCTGCGCGGTATCGACGACCGCGGCTTCGACACACTGCTCGGCCGCATGTTTCTTGACGGGCATCCTGATGCAAACGCGCCCGCCGGTTTTGCCGCTATCAGCACGCCCGCAGACGACAATCCCAATCCCTACCTGCGCGCTTATCGGGAAGACTTTGCCGCCCGCGCGCAATGGTGTGCCCACGATCCGGCAGTCTGCTCGCATCCGGCGTATGTTGTCGAGGTTACGGCCGACCGTAGCGCCGCTGCTAGCGAGCGCGTCGCCCTTGCAGCGACGATTGTCGACCCCGACGACCGCGGCTTCGACGCACATTGGGATGTCGCCGTGGGCCCGTCGAGCTATGCGGGCGCCCAAGATCTGTCGCTTTGGCAAGAATGCACGGTGGACACCGCCTTCGTCGTGCCCGCCGACGCACGACCAGGCGACCGCTTCGTGCTCACCCTCAGCGTGCAGACGCGCGCCGAGCGCCCCTGCACCCGCTACGCCCAGGTTGCCGTGACCGTCGCGTAGCAAGCAGCGAGGCCACATTCGGCAAGGACTGTCCCCAAGTGCCGGCACAAAAGGAACGTCCCCAAATGCCAAAATGACGAGGGTGGATGATCTCCCACTTTAAGCCCGCACACAGGCCAAAAATGGCAGATTATCCACCCTCATTTTGGGTCCCCTGGGAACGCATGGGGCACTCATTGGGGACGTACTTAAATGACCAGTCAAACAAGAACGTCCCCAACGACCACTCATTTAAGTCTGTCCCCAATGAGTGCCACGAAAAAGGGGCACCGTCGGATTATCCCGGCGGCGCCCCTTTGCGTTGAACTGTCTTTGAGGAGGAAAATGCCTGTAGGGAGCGCTACTCCTCGTCGAGCTCGGCCTGGTCGGCCTCGGTGATGCCAAAGAAGAAGGCGAGCACGGCGGAGACGATAAAGGCCACGGCAAAGCAGATGCCAAAGTTGACGAGGTTGCCCATGCCCGGAGTGAGGTAGCCCAGGAACACCAGGAAGTTGGAGTTAGCACCAGGCATGCCCAGCGTAACGCCCAGAATACCGGCGAGCAGACCCGAGACGGCGCCACCGGCGATCATGCAAGGGATAAGGCGCTTGAAGCGCATGACGCAGCCAAAGAGCGCAGGCTCGGTCACGCCGCCGAGGATGGCGGAGACAACATAACCAAAGGTGAGCGTCTTCTGCTCCTTGTTGCGAATGCGAAGTGCCGCACCAAAGACGGTGCCCCACACGGCGATCATGGCAAAGTTGGAGGCAACGAAGATGAACTTGTCCTGACCGAGTGCCATGAAGGTAGCAAGCGCCGGCATGATGACGGCGATATGCATACCGGTGAGCACAAAGAGCTGCCAGAGGCCGCCGACGATAGCCATGGCGACGTAAAAACCAAAGCCAGTATCGGCCATGCCAAAAAGGACGGCAGAGAGCAGGTTGCCGAGTTCGTTGCCGATGGGGGCGAGCACGATAAACTCGACAGGTACCATAACGATCATGGTAAAGAACGGCGTGAAGACGGTAGAGAGCACGTCGGGCACGATCTTCTTAAAGAACTTCTCGACCCAGTAGAGAGCGGCCACCGAAAGCAGGATCGGAAGGACGGTCTGCTGGTAGTTCTGAAGCGGCGCGGAGATACCGTAGACGGTGAGCGAGGTCTCGCCGCTTTGAGCGAGTGCCACGATATCCGGGCAGATCAGGATGCCGCCGCAGAACATGCCGAGAACGGGGCTGGCGCCGAGCTTCTTAGCTGCGGTGTAGCCCAGGTAGACGGGCAGCAGGTACATCGCCGCATCAAAGAGGTACGTGTAGAACAGCAGATAGGTAGGGTCGGTCTCGGGCACCAGGTTGAAGACCTGCGGGCCGATAAGCGTGCCGATGCACTTGAAGAGACCACCGGCCATAAGGATGGGGATGAGCGCCACCATCGAGCCGGAGAGATAGTTGAGGATATTGTTGCCAATCACCTTGGGCGTGAGCTTCTGCTTGGGCGCGTCAAGGTTCTCATCGATCGCGGCGCTCTTGGCAAAACCGCCCATCGCGCACACCTCGTCATAGACCTTAGGCACGTTCTGGCCAATGATGACCTGGTACTGGCCGCCCGACTCCTGGGCGCCGATAACGCCCTTAATCTTCTTAACCTTGTTGGTATCGGGGATACCGTTGTCCTTGAGCGTAAAACGCAGACGCGTCATGCAGTGCGTCACGCCCGAGACGTTCTCCTTGCCGCCGACGGCTGCGAGCACGTCCTCGGCAATCCGCTTGTTGTCGGCCATAATGACCTCCCTTTTTCTCGCGGGTCCTACCCGCTGACGCTTTACCGGCGCCCTTAACAACCCGTCGCCCGGCTGCCGCGATTTGTAAGGGGTATGGGGAGCTTCGCGGCGGCCTCAGGCCGGTTTACCTGCAGCGATAACCGACGCTGCCACGGTATTTCTACACCCGGGGGTGCGAGATACGATGAATGTGCATGAGCACGTATAGCTTCTCGGAGTCGCTGATCTGGCATCCGAAATGTTCCTCGATAAGCGCGCAGGCATAGTCGAGGACCTCAGCCGAGCGTCCCATTTCGCCGCGCACGGTTCCGTAAAGTTCCGCACCGTCGGTGTTCATGGGCTCACCGGTACGGATGCGCCCGAACAAATAGTGAATATGGGTAGCGAAGCGCGCAAACTCAAAGCCGTTGCGATCGACCTCGACTCCGTAGGTCTCCTCGATCCTTGCGATGATGGCACCGATGAGACGTTCATCGTCGCGGGCCTCGGCGTCAGTCTCGGTCTCGCTCTCGGGCGCCAGGCGCGCATTGAGCAGGCACATGGCAACCCCCACGGCCTCGCTCTCTGCAAGCTCCACATTGAGGTTGTTGAAGATGCGTTTAAGGGCAAAAACGCCCACCTTGTATTCGATGGGATACATCTGCGCCACGTCATAGGCGAGCGGCATTTGCACGGTAATGTCGCGTTTGGCGCGCTGCAGAGCAAAAGTGATGTGGTCTGCGAGGGCGAGCACGGCGTTGTGGCTGAGTTCGTAGGGAAGCTCCAGGTCGGCGGCCTGAATGATCTCGGCAGAGACCGCGAGCACACGGGGCGACAGCTCCTCGAGAAGCGCCAGGTAATGTTCATCCACGTTGTAGAAGGTGCGCTCGATAGAGGCGAGCGGCAGATCGCCCGCCCCCTTGTCGATAGCGAAGGCGATGCCCTTGCCAAACGCAACGACGCTCCGACCCTTTGAGTCTGTACACATGACTGCGTTGTTGTTGATTCGCTTGACGACCTTCACAGTTCTTCCCTTCGGCAACGGCGTTCTACGGCGACGCATGGCGTGCATGCGCGGGCGCAAATCGACGAGCCGCCCGATCATGCCTCGAAGGGAGTCGCACTCAAGCTGAGCTCTGTTATTGACTTTAAGCGTCATTGAACCGCTTTAATGACGAGATTGTGAGCCGAACGGGCAAACGGTCGATATCGGTCGGCGAACGGTCGACCCCCTGTGTGGATGTTGCTGGCCGCCCGACCGCAAGTGCCAAACCGAGCGAGGATTTCTGGACACTCAAATGACGAGAGTGGACAATCTCCCACTTTGAGCTCACAAACAGGCCAAAAACGGGAGATTATCCACTCTCATTCTGCGGGCACTCATTTAAGTCTGTCCCCAATGAGTGCCCCCCGCAGCGGCAACGCCGATGTTTTGGCAACGACAGCGAAAACCCGCCAGAGCGAGCAAGGTGCCTTGAAGCGAGGCGGCATTGACCTTCTGGTCATGCCGCCGAAGTTGAAAGGCAGATTGCCGCTCTGGCGGGTTTGCAGCGTCGGCCCGTTACGCGGTTTGGTAAAACCGCGTAACTAACGAACTCCGTACTGCTCGTAGTAGGCGTCGATGGCGGCCTTGAGCTCGTCGTCGATGACGACTTTGCCGTCGATCTCGTGGTTGTAGAGGGTCTCGACGACCTCGGCCATGGAGACGATGCTCGCGACGGGGAAACCGTACTTGGCCTCGATCTCCTTCTGCGCGGTGGTCACGCCACCCTTGCCGACCTCCATGCGGTTGAGGGACACGATGAGGCCCTTGATCTCGACATCGGCAGCAGCCTTGACCTTGGGATAAGTCTCGTCGATGGACTTACCGCTGGTGGTGACGTCCTCGACCATGACCACGCGGTCGCCGTCCTGGGGCTCGTAGCCCAGCAGGTTGCCCTTGTCGGCGCCGTGGTCCTTGGCCTCCTTGCGGTCGCAGCAGTACTTGACCTCCTTGCCGTACAGCTCGTGGTAGGCAATTGCGGTCACGACGGCCAGCGGAATACCCTTGTAGGCCGGTCCAAACAGCACGTCAAAGTCGTCGCCAAAGTTATCGTGGATGGCCTGGGCGTAATACTCGCCCAGCTTTTTGAGCTGATAGCCCGTCACATAGGCGCCGGCGTTCATAAAGAACGGGGACTGACGGCCGCTCTTGAGCGTAAAGCTGCCGAATTTAAGAACGTCGGACTCAACCATGAACTTGATGAACTCTTGCTTGTAAGCCTCCATGCGGGCTCCTCTCGTAATCGCGTACGTGCCTTCCAGTTTAGCGCAGGCAGGGCGCGTTGCGGGCGCGCTTTGGGGCCTCGGCATTCTGTAAAGGCTTTGTCAGGGGCAATGGTTTTCCAAACAAAGGGGTTGACACGGCAAACCCCCTCATCAAGAATACGGGCGGATTGTAACGGGTACGAGATACCCAAAGCGCGCCGCGCCCGGCCTTAAGGAGGTGTGCCATGGAAGGCAGTCATAGTCGAAAAACCTGCATGTCGCCCTCGGCACGCCGCGAGGATTCCGCGCACGCATAAGCGCCAACAGCCGATCGTCAAAACCACCACAAAGGTGCCTGTCCCTTTGTGGTGGTTCGAAAGCAAGACGTGAGCGACATCTAGGTTTTTTGAAGCACATACGACACGTACGCTAACTCCCTTTAACAAGGAGGACCCTATGCTGATGCTCAAAACGGCCACGGTGCTCGAAGCAATCTCCAAGCGCCGCCACACGGCGCGTCCCGCCGCCCACGCCGGCCTGTCCAAGAACACCATATTCGCCGCCACCCATAGCGCCGAGGACGCTCTCGTACTGCTTGACGCCACGGCTGGCGGACTCACCGCCGAGCACGCCGCCGAGCGCCTGAGCGCGGTCGGCCCCAACACCATCGAGGCGCCGACCAAGACGCTCGCCCGCCGCATCGCCGACGCATTCATCGATCCCTTCGCCGGCATCCTCGCCGCGCTCGCACTGGTCTCGCTCTATATCGACGTGCTCGCCGTGCCCGAGCCGCAGCGCGACCCCTCCACGGTCATCGTCATCGGCATCATGCTGCTGGTATCGGGCGGCATGAAGTTTATCCAGGAAGCCCGCAGCGGCAATGCGGCCGAGGCCCTCAAGGACCTGGTCTCCAACACCTGCTGCGCTCTGCGCGACGGCGAGCGCCTCGAGATCCCCTTCGACGAGCTCGTCCCCGGCGATGTGATCCGCCTCTCTGCCGGCGATATGGTGCCGGCCGACGCCCGTATCATCACCGCGCGCGATCTGTTTGTGATCGAGTCCGCACTCACCGGCGAGAGCAACGCCGTCGAGAAGACCGCTTCCGCCGCGGTCGTCGAGGGTGCCGACAGCTCCGCGCTGCCACTCTCCGCCTGCAAGAACATCGTCTTTACCGGCACCTCCGTGCAAAACGGCACTGCAATGGCGCTTGTCGTTGCCACCGGCTCGGACACCTACCTGGGCGGCATCGCCAAGATGCTCAACGGGCGCGGCGAGAAGAGCGCGTTTGACCGCGGCGTCTCGAGCGTCTCCATGCTGCTCGTACGCCTCATGCTCGTTATGGCGCCGGCCGTCTTTGCCATCAACGCCGCCACCAAGGGCAACGTCATCGACGCGCTGCTGTTCGCCACGAGCGTGGCCGTTGGCATCACGCCGCAGATGCTTCCCGTCATCGTGACCACGAGCCTGTCGCAGGGCGCCAAGGACCTCGCCCGTCGCCAGGTTATCGTCAAGGAGCTGCCAGCAATCCAAAACCTGGGCGCGATGGACGTCCTGTGCTGCGACAAGACCGGCACCCTCACCGAAGACCGCATCGTGCTGGAGCGCTACCTCAACACCGACGGCAACGAGGACGCGCGCGTGCTGCGCCATGCGTTTTTGAACAGCTTCTTCCAGACCGGCCTCAAGAACCTTATAGACCTGGCTGTCATCGACCGAGCCGACGTGACACCCTCGACTGTCGCGCCCGATTCCATGCTGGGGCAGAGCCTGCGCGACCGCTATACCAAGGTCGACGAGGTGCCCTTCGATTTCTCGCGCCGTCGCCTGAGCGTGGTCGTCGCCGATGCCCAAGGCAAAACCCAAATGGTTACCAAAGGGGCTGCCGAGGAAATGCTCGAGATCTGCTCCTTTGTCGAGGTTGATAGCATCGCCCAGCCGCTTACCGAAGACAAGCTCGCCCAGATTCGCAAGCAGGTCGCCGGACTCAACGCCGAGGGCCTGCGCGTGATCGCCGTGGCGCAGAAGACCAGTCCGCGCTGCGTGGGCGAGTTTGGCATCGCTGACGAGTGCGACATGGTGCTGATGGGCTTTTTGGCCTTCCTCGATCCACCCAAAGCAAGTACCGCGGGCGCCGTCGCCACCCTCGAGGCCAAGGGCGTAGCGGTCAAGGTTCTGACCGGCGACAGCGATCGCGTCGCCGCAACCGTCTGCGAGCAGATTGGTATCGACGCGAGCAATGTCTTGCTGGGCTCCGAGATCGATGCGCTCGATGACGCCGAGCTTGCCGAGCGCGCCGAGAAAACCCATCTCTTTGCCAAGCTCTCGCCGCTGCAGAAGGCGCGTCTGGTGCGCGTCATGCGCGAGCCGCTCGGTCACACCGTGGGCTTTATGGGCGACGGCATCAACGACGCCGCCGCTATGCGAGCGAGCGACTGCGGCATCTCGGTCGATTCCGCCGTCGACATCGCCAAGGAATCCGCCGATATCATTTTGCTCCAGAAGGACCTGGGCGTGCTCGAGCGCGGCATCATCGAAGGCCGCCGCACCTACGGCAACCTGCTCAAGTACCTCAAGACCACGGTGAGCTCCAACTTTGGCAACGTGCTGTCCGTGACCGTCGCGAGCCTGTTCTTGCCGTTTTTGCCCATGAGCGCTCTGCAGTTGGTGCTGCTGTCGCTGGTCTACGAGATCGTGTGCATCGCGCTGCCGTGGGACACCGTCGACGACGCCTGGACTGCCCGTCCGCGTGCTTGGGACGCCGCGTCCATCAAGGGCTTTATGCTCGAGCTGGGCCCCGTGAGCTCACTGTTTGATATCGCGACTTTCGCCGCGCTCTTCTTTGTGGTGTGCCCCGCCGCCGTGGGCGCAAGCTGGGCAGAGCTTGCCGCTATAGGCGACGTCGCAGGCATGGCGGCCTTTACGGCGCTCTTCCAGAGTGGCTGGTTTGTCGAGTCCATGTGGTCGCAGACGCTCGTGATCCACATGCTGCGCTCCCCGCGCCTGCCGAGCGCGCGCGACCACGCCGCGCCCGCGCTGTGCGTTCTCACCGTGCTGGGCCTGGCGCTCGTCACTTGGCTGCCGGCAAGCCCCATCGCCGATGCACTCGGCCTCATGACGCTACCAGCGAGCTTTTTCGCGCTGCTCATCGGCATCGTTTCCGCCTATATCGCGCTCACCCAACTGGCCAAGCGCCGCTACATCGCCCGCCACGGCGAACTGCTGTAACTCCACAGGCGCTCCCGTCAAAACCACCACAAAGGTGCCTGTCCCCTTTGTGGTGGTTCGCGCTGGCAGTGGCTGCCCAAAACAGCTAAAAAAGCCCCGTCCCAAATGTGAACTGCGCCCCAATTCTTGGACGGGCTAATAAGCGGCCTACGCCGCACATA
>UQPT01000082.1:0-9288 GCA_900543045.1 uncultured Collinsella sp. | reverse complement strand
CAAACTTCTGGGTGCGCAGCCGCATATCATCGAATGCCTTATATATAATAGTGGTCGTCCCAACGGCGTGAAGCTCGTCATAAAAGACGTAAACGCTGCTATCGAGGCGCTCAACAGCGGCGTCACCGACAAGTATTCGCTGTTTATCATTGTCGAGACGATCGAGGATGCCTATCGCCTTGCTAAGGGTTGCAAAGACATCAAGGAGATCAATCTGGGCGGAACTCGAAAGTCTCCCGAGACCACGCTTCATCCGACCCCCGCGATCTTTGCGACCGAAACCGATGCCGAGCATATCCAAGAGCTTGTGAACGATGGCGTGGTTATCGAAATCCGTCAGGTTCCCAATGACTCAAAGGTACTTGCCAAGGACGTTTTCTAGCTGGAAACATGCCATTGTCTAGCATTTATTAACTAGGTCCTCCTTTCTTTGGCCCGCCGATCATTTGACCGGCGGGCTTTTTATTAAAGAAAAATCAAAAAAATCTGAAATAGTTCTTGCATAGTTAGTTATATAAAGTATTATAACGTCATGGGATGAATGAAGGGTTCATCCAAGTGAGTTAGGAGTAAGGGATGTTCAATTTCGATGAGCCTCGTTACGAGAAGGTTGTGAGCGATGCCCTCGCTCTCCGTCCTCAGATTGAGGCTGCCGTGGACAAGGTCTGCGAGCAGGGTTATTCCAACATCTTCTTCATCGGCTGCGGCGGCACCTGGGCCCACACGCTCCCGATGAAGTATTGGGTCGAGACCACCACGGCCGACGTCGACGTCCACTGCGAGATTGCCGCTGAGTTCCTCGCATGCCCGCCCAAGACCTTCAACAAGGACTCGGTCTGCGTCTTCTCCACCCGTACCGGCACCACCCCCGAGATCATCGAGGCCGCCAAGTTCTGCCAGGAGCAGGGTGCCCGCACGCTGATGTATGTCTCCAACGACAACACCCCGGCCACTGAGTACGCCGATTACAAGTTCTTCAGCTTCGCCGAGGACGACGTTCTGTGCGAGGCCATCTACACCTACCAGATCACGCTGGTCGCCCGCTTCCTCAAGAACGCCGGCGCCTTCCCCAAGTACGACACCTTCATGGAGGAGTTCGGCAACATCGCTCCGTACCTCATCAAGGCCAAGGACGCTCAGGACGAGCGCTGCGCCGCCATGGCCGAGGACTTCAAGGACACCGATTACCACATGGTGATCGGCTCCGGCATGCTCTGGGGTGAGGCCTACGACTACGCTATGTGCATTCTCGAGGAGATGCAGTGGATCAAGACCAAGTCTATCCACGCCGCCGAGTTCTTCCACGGCACCATCGAACTGTGCGAGGAGGGCACGAGCCTCATCATGCTCTACGGCGAGGACGACACCCGTAAGCTCATGGACCGCGTGGACAACTTCACTCACATGCTCGCCGACGAGAAGGGCGTCCATGTCCGCGTGAACAAGTTCGACACCGCCGAGGTCGAGCTGCCGTTCAGCGACCCCGAGTTCCGCAAGATCGTCTCCCCGATGGTCACCTACACCATCACCGAGCGTCTGAGCTGCCATCTCGAGCACGTCCGTAACCACCCGCTCACCACGCGTCGTTACTATCACCAGATGAACTACTAATCCTCTCAAATTGCTGCGGTTGTCTGCAGGCGAGCTGCGCAGAACGCCTCGCCTGCAGACCTGTTTCTGGGGTTGATCGAAATGGTTGTCCAGTATCTTCTAGTTGCACTGGTCGCATTTATTGCGTCCATGGACGAGCAATTATTTGGCATTACGATGCTTGGTCGTCCGCTGTTTACAAGCCTGTTTGTCGGCTTGATCCTTGGCGATGTCCAGCAGGGCGTTATCGTCGGCGCTGCTTTGGAGTCCATGTTCATGGGTGCCATCATGGTCGGCGCGGCGGTTCCTCCCGAGGTCTATGCCTCCGGCGTGCTTGGCTGCGCGTTTGCCGTCATTACGGGTACGGGCACGGCAACTGCCGTCGCGCTCGCCCTTCCCGTCTCCGTCTTCCTTCAGGTGTGGCGCAACTTCTGCTACGCCGTTCCGGGCGCCTTTGCCTGCAAGAAGATTGAGACCGCTCTGGCAAATCGCGATCTTGCCAAGGCAAATCTGTACCATCTGACCATCGTGCCGCTGTCGATTGGCATTCCGTCTGCACTGCTGGTGTTTTGCTCGCTGTTCTTTGGTGCCGACCTCATCAACAATGCGCTTAACGCTATTCCGCAGTTTGTGATGGACGGCCTCAACGTTGCGTCCGGCGTCATGGTCTGCATCGGCTTCGCACTTCTTATTAGGACCATGGGCGATAACAAGCTGCTTCCTTGGCTGTTCCTGGGATTCATTATGGTCATCTACCTCAAGATGGACGTTATCGGCGTCGCCGCAGCTGCCATTTGCGTCGCACTGCTCCTGGCCTTCCGCGAGGGCTCGTCCGGTCCGCAGACGGTTGCTGCAGATGAAGAGGAGGACTTCTAATGGCTACCCAGAACACCGACCTCAAAGAGGCCAAGAAGGACGCGATTATGAGCCCCGATATGTATCGGAGCATGTTCCTTCGCCAGTTTACGAGCCAGTGCTCGCAGTCGTACGACAAGATGATGGCAATGGGCTTCATGTACACCATTCAGAAGCCCCTGCGAAAGATCTATCCCAACGACGACGATTACTATGCGGCGCTCGATCGCCATACCGAGTTCTTTAACATCACGCCTCATGTGCTTCCGTTTGTAGCCGGCCTAACGGTTTCGATGGAAGAGCAGGCGGCTGCCGATAAGAACTTCGACACGTCCTCGATTAACGCCATGAAGGTCGGCCTCATGGGACCGCTTTCCGGCATTGGCGATTCGTTCTACTGGGGTACGTTCCGCGTGGTCGCCGCCGGCATTGGTATTGGCATCGCTTCGACGGGCAACCCGCTCGGCCCCATCGTGTACGCGCTCATCTACTCCGTGATTAACTTTGCAACGCGTATCGTCGCCGCCCATCTGGGATACGACCTGGGAACCAAGTTCCTGCAGCAGTCCGAAGAGAACAACCTTATGTCTCGCATGACGCATGCTGCCGGTGTCCTCGGAATGACCGTTATCGGCGCCATGATTGCTGCACAGGTCTCACTGTCCACTGCTTTGACCTTTGACGTGGGTGGTTCGGAGATTGTCCTGCAGGATCTGTTCGATTCAATCTTCCCCGGTCTGCTGCCCTTGCTGGCAACCTTTGCCTGCGTCGCCCTGTACAAAAAGGGTGTCAAGACCATTTGGATCATCTTGGGCATCTTTGCGATCTGCATCATCGGAACGGGCTTGGGAGTGTTCGCGGCGGCGTAATGTTGACTGCTATGCTCGCGCGTTGGATAACTAACTGACCGTTTGAAAACGGGGTTCGGCGTAAGGCCGGCCCCGTTTTTTGTTTGAGGGATTTTCCGACCGTCCAAAAATCCAGGCTCATGCATCACTCACGTATCTCTCATCTCTCATTCGTCACTAATACGAGAGATAACTGAAAGACGAGAGATAAATATGAGAGATAACTGAGCAGCAAGGAGACAAGCAATCATGGTATTTTCTCAATACTGATTGTTCTACCAGCAAAAACATGTTTAAATGAAACAGATGACAGACATCTTTTCTTTCATCTCTCACTTATCTCTAATATGAGAGATAGCAGAAAGATGAGAGATAATTACGAGAGATAACTGAGAGACGAAGGAAATCTATTCGTGGCATTCTCCGCCGGGCCGAGCGAAAGGACATGCAGATGAACGAAAACGAGCTGACCGGTCTGCTCGAGTCTTTAAGGCGCATGGGCTCGGACGATCTTAACGTTGAGGTCAAGGAGAGCGCCACGACGCTTTCCCGCGACGTATGGGAAACGGTTAGTGCATTCGCGAATACCGCTGGCGGAATTATCGTGCTCGGCGTGAGCGAGCGCGCGGGCTTTGTCCCGGTTGAGAACTTTGAGACCGAGAAGGTGCTCAACCAATTCGTAGCGGGCATGGGTGATGCCGGCGGCCGCGGAAAACTGGCCAATCCGCCCAAATACACCATTGAACGCGTGGAGCTTCAGGGCACCGTGGTTCTGGTCATCGCGATTGAGGAGCTCGACCCGTCGAGCAAGCCTTGTTATGTCATAGAGCGGGGCGCTCAAGGCGGCAGCTACAAACGCATCGATGACAAAGATGTCCCGCTTTCGTCGACTGAGGTCCTGTCCTTGTCATCGTATGAACGGACGAGCCCCAGTGATCGCGATGCAGTACCCGGCGCGGTCGCAGGCGATCTTGACGAGGCCCTGGTCGACCGCACGATAGAGCGTGCTTTCTCGCTGACACCCCGTGCAATGCGCGGCGCGCCGGACAAGAAAACGAAGCTGGAGCGCCTGAATTTCCTCGACTCCCAGGGCAATGTTACTAAGGCCGGGCTCCTGGCCGCGGGTGCCTATCCTCAGCAGTTCTATCCCAAGCTCTTTATCGATGTGGCGGTCTATGCCGGAACGCAGAAGGGCGCGGCGGGGTCGTTGAGGTTCATGGACCGTACGATCTGCGAGGGAACGTTGGGCGAAATGATCTCGGATGCCGTCGCGGCTGTCGCCAAAAACCTGCGCCGCACCTCGACCGTCCAAGGCATCTCGCG
The DNA here is from genome assembly GCA_900543045.1 of uncultured Collinsella sp. GTDB lineage: Bacteria > Actinomycetota > Coriobacteriia > Coriobacteriales > Coriobacteriaceae > Collinsella. The sequence continues at coordinate 4,672 of UQPT01000082.1, read as the reverse complement.
TATCGACTCGCTGGAGATTCCCGAGGAGGTCCTGCGCGAGGCAGTCGCCAACGCGGTTATCCACAGGGAATACGGGGATCGGTTCTGTGGGCAATCGATCGCCGTCGACGTTTTTGACGACCGTATCGAGGTGACGAATCCCGGCGGCCTTTATGGAGGGAAGACTCGCGAGAACTTGTTTGACGGCAGCTCCCGATGCCGTAATGCAACGCTCGTGAAACTCATGTCGATTGTTCCACTGCCGGATGGCGCAGGCTCGCCGGCTGAGGGAAATGGCTCGGGCATCCCGATGATGATCGATGCCATGCGCGCGCATGGTCTGGCCGAGCCCCTGTTCTGCCCGGGGTTCGATCGGTTCAAGGTCGTACTTTACCGTTCAAAGGTTGAGCCGGTCGATCATGGCGGGGACTTGATTATGACGGCACTCAAGCGCTACGGCGAATTGGGGACGCGCGAACTGGCGGAGCGCACGGGACTCACGGTTTCCCAGGTTAGGGCACGCGTCAATGCACTCATTGCGCAGGGTGAGCTTGAGCCGACGGCGCCGTCGACAAGCCGCAACCGCAAATATCGACTGTCAGAGCGCGTGGAATAAATGCGTTAGTGGACGAGGCGACCCATTAATCGACTCTCGATTGGCGCCCACCAGGGTAAAGCAGTTGTTGCCCAGTCGACGGTGATGCTAAAGACTCGGCTTACGCCGGCATGGCCCCGAACCCGCCCATCAAGAACAGCCTAAGAACCAGTTTGATGACATATCCCGGTTTGACTTCTGCCGCGTCAAAGACGTGGCGCTCGGCGAGCTCGCTGCAGTATGCATAGATGTCGCGGATAAGGTCCGCGCCCGAAAGCGTAAACATGTAGCCTGCGTCCGAAAGCGCATTGGGTGCGGCGGGCAACTTGGCCATGCGGCAAAAGGTCAACAGGTCGGGTGCCATAACATTCTGGTAGTCGAGGTGGCCGCTGACATCCTGTGCGGCAAGCTCCAATTGGCGCACAAAATCCAGCGCCGCCGCTAACACAAAGCTCGGCGTAGGCGCATTGACGTCCTGAGTGGTCGCCACAAGCCTGCCCGCCGCCTGTGTGACAAGCCAGGCGACCTCGCGCTGGCAACGCACGGCCTTGCGCGTAACCGGCTTGATGGACGAAGAAGAAACGCTCCCCTTAGGCGGATTCGAAGCAGCCATAAGACCCTCCCATGAACAATCCGGCCCAGCAAGCCCGGACGAAACACGTGCTACATCAGTATACAGGGGAGTGGGGTAGTGGGGCGCGGGCGCGCCAGCGGCAAACCGAGAGCATCAACGATGTGCCGATTGCGGAATGAGATCTCGTAATAATTGACTCTCGGCCATATTATTGAAGGGCATGACTCGTGTTCGTATGGTTGTAGGTGCTGGCGATGAACGACTTTGACCTTGCTGTTCCGTTGATGGATGGACCAAGCTATGACCGTGCCTGCAGTCTCGTGCCTTCCGAATACGTTGAGGCATGGGAGTGGTTTCTGGGTGAGGAGCAGCGCGGCGGCGTTTGGACCAGCCTTCCGCACCACACCAAGGAAGATAGCCCTCAATATCAGTATCGTTTGAGAATTGGCTCGGACTTCTTTCCCGTAACGCGGGATTCAGGGATCTTCTGGCCGGGCCAGGATCGGGTGAAGCAAGATCCCGATAAGATCTTTGCGCTCTCGGTTCATAACTCTAAAAAGAGTTTCTATACCGATGTTCCTCCGCTCTATTTGGATGACGGCACGTGGGTCATTAAGTATTCGGTTCAAGCGCCGGGCACCGTTGGTTCTCGAGACCAAGACTATAACCGGAAAATGCTCAACTGCATGGAATGTGGCGTTCCAGTTGGAGTCATATTTGCAACTGAGGTGGGCTATAAGGTGCTTGGCCTTGCGTTTGTTGAACGGTTCGAGCCCGAAAACGGCTGGTTTGTTCTGCATGGTCCCGCTCATAAAGGCGGGCCTGACCCTCGTTTTGCGTCCGACATGAGCTATCTGAAGCACATGCCAGTCGACATTGAGTTTGCCGGACGGGATGCGACCGATGACGAAAAAGTTCGCTATGCGTTAAGGCGCGAGCGACTGGGGCAACAATGGTTCCGCAAGCAGCTCGTTGCCGCCTATGACGGCCGTTGCGCGGTGTCGGACTGCGGCGTCAGCGAAGCTCTGGAGGCTGCACATATCGAGAATTACTCGGGCCCTAAATCGCAAGTTGCCAGCAATGGCATTCTGCTTCGGCGCGACTTACATTCCCTATTTGATGCTCATCTGATTTCGTTTGAGCCTGTTTGCGGTGAATATCGGCTGTGCGGATCGTACCTGCTGGATAAGACCGACTACGCTTCCTTTGCAGGTGCGACGCTAAGGCAGCCGAATGAGCGTCAGTGGCGACCCAATACGGCGTTTCTTGAGGCCCATCGCATTGAGTTCGATCGCTCGGAAAAGAAGCGTGAAAAGGCGGGGATTCTGCCGTATTAGCGTATTTGGCTTTGGTGGTCTTTTAAGATCATGTTGTTTGATCGGATCGCGTGGCGATGCAATTTCGCGCGCACTTGCTGGTGCATGCTCTTCCTGGTTTCAATTACGGGAAGGGAGCGAGCGTGAGCTGGCGAGGCGATGTCGTGATGGGGAAGTACGGAAAACTGCCGCGTGCCCTTATCGACAACAATATGTTTCCGAGCGTAGAAGTTGATTGCGGGTCGTTTGTCGTCGCCTGTCCTTGTTGCGGCTCGCAAATACCGTGTCTCGACATTCGGTTCATCGATGCGCGCGACAGACTCAGCGACGAAGTGAGAAAACGGACAGGCGTTCATATGCCGGTGTACCCGGAGAAATGCCCTGTTTGTGGCCTCGATATCGTGTACGACGCCGGCGACGAGGGATAGGTGATGCGGAGGAGCTGGCTGTGAAGGCCTCTCCGTCCCTACAAATAAATCCCCTCACCGAGCTGCTTATGGAACTCGGCGTGATGGTCGCGTGCCCAGGTAAAGAGTGCCTGGTCAAAATTGGTACGCGTGGCCGGGATGCCAAAGACGCCGGCAACTTCGACGCGCACAAACTCCAGTGCCGGCAGCTTGTTGATGGCAGTGAGGGCAAACGGGGACGAGGGCTCCTCGAACAGATAGCGACTGCCTTGCAGCGCGTCGCAACTGGTGCACGTGTTGCCGAGCGACGGGGCTTTGGAGGCTCGCGCGCCTACGGGCTTGTAACCGCAGCGCTTATGAAGGTAGTCGCGGATCTCGCCCGGCACGCAGCCAAGAGCGGGCACGATGGCGAGTGCGTTGGCGTTGGCCGTGTCGATGGCAATGTGCCCGGCTTCGTTGGGTGCGTGCGCGATGGCGATGCTCTCGTCGTTATCGGTTCGATAGGGAATGCCGAAGGCCGCGACCGAGGTCTCTTTGTGACACTTCCAGCACTCGCGCTTGCCCAGTACTAGATATATATACGGCGCCGAGAGGTCGGATCGGTCAACACCGGGCAGCCACTCGGCAAAGGGTTCGGGGTTGACGCCGCTAGGTACATACCAGATCTTCTTGGTTCGGTCCCATTTGGCGCCCAGCGCCTTGGCTTCTTCTTTGTGCGAAAAGGGAACATCGAGCTCGGTGCGCATGGCGGCTCCTTGGTGCTGCAGGTGCAAGTGGCTCAAGGATACCGCAGAGCGCAGACATCGCGGCGTTTTGCTGAGAAGTTGCGGTTCGGATGGGTTCGAGACGCGTTGGTCTCGGCCTCGGTGGCTATTGGGGCGGTTTTGATTGGCTGCGGAGTCAGCCGGGATAGGCACTTGGGTTGCTGACGCGGTTTTGTGCATGGGCAGGGTGGTTGTTTGAACGGTTGGAACAGTTTGCGGCGCAGTTTTGTGCCTGGCTATTGTTGATGTTGGGGTATTGAATTTATTTGGCAGCCATTCGTCAGGTGAATTGATGCTACGTTGCGATGATGGTTGGAGCTGCCAGCGGATTTGGCGACATAAAACAAAACAGCCCAGAGACATAGCCTCTGAGCTGTGAACATTTGGTGGGCGTTAGAAGATTTGAACTTCTGACCTCTTCCGTGTCAGGGAAGCGCTCTCCCCCTGAGCTAAACGCCCGATCAAGGGTGCGCAAGTGCGCAAGGGATAATATAACGGAGCCTGAACTCGGTGGCAAGAACATTTTTAAAAATCGCTTGCATTGTGGTCTGGTGAGAAAAGGCCGCTCGCCGCCTGCAGGTGACCGTTTGCGGTCAAATTATCGACAAAGCGTAGACAGGTTTGTGGCAAGGTTTCAGGGAAGTATGTGCTGGCTTCGCCGTCTTGCGCACGATTGCACGAGGCGTGTGCCGTTGTTTGAGTAGTATGGGGGCCGACAATGAACATGCTGGTCGTAGATGATGAGGCTGATATCGCAAATATGCTCGCGGAGTTTTTCTGCATGGAGGGCTACGAGGTTTCGGTTGCCCATGACGGGCCGTCGGCCCTGGCGGCGGCTTCTTCTGGCCCCGCCCCCGATATCATGCTGCTCGATGTAAACATGCCGGGGATGGACGGCTTCGAGGTCTGCCGCCGCGTGCGGAAGCATGTGAGCTGCCCGATCATCTTTCTAACGGCGCGCGTTGAGGATATGGCCCAGCTTGTTGTCAGCCTTATACACAAATATCTTCGCAGCGGTGTTATAAACAAGGGCTTGT
>UQPT01000081.1:0-9400 GCA_900543045.1 uncultured Collinsella sp. | reverse complement strand
AGTTCCGCGCGAGCCGGAGAGCACTTAATGTGCTCTCCGTGCGAGCCAGGACTGTCCGAGCAGGCGACCTTATATATTTGCCCTCCCCGGGGCTCCTCGCCAGTCCCCCTCAGCTAGTTCTTCAGCGAGTTCAGCGGCGCCGGGAAGCGTCCACCGCGATGGGCAAGCACGGTGCCGGCGTTGGGGTTCACCGGCATGATGGGCGCACGGCCAAACAGGCCGCCGTACTCGACGCAGTCGCCCACGCCCCTGCCGATAGCAGGAATCACGCGGACGGCCGTGGTCTTGTTGTTGATGACGCCGATGGCCATCTCGTCGGCGATGATGCCGGCGATGGTCTCGACCGGGGTGTCGCCGGGGATGGCGATCATGTCCAGGCCAACGGAGCACACGCAGGTCATGGCTTCGAGCTTCTCGAGCGAAAGCGCACCGGCTTCGACGGCGGCGATCATGCCGGCGTCCTCGGACACGGGGATGAAAGCGCCCGAAAGACCGCCCACGCTGGAACTGGCCATGACGCCGCCCTTCTTGACGGCATCGTTGAGCATGGCGAGCGCGCAGGTCGTGCCGGGGCCACCGCAGGTGCCCACGCCGATGATCTCGAGGATGCGAGCGACGGAGTCGCCGATGGCAGGCGTAGGTGCCAGCGAAAGGTCGACAATGCCCTTCTCGACACCCAGACGATGGGCGGCCTCGCGGCTCATGAGCTCACCGGCACGGGTGATCTTAAAGGCGGTCTGCTTAATCTTCTCGGCGACTTCCATCATCGAGGCGGAATCGGGCAGCTTCTCCAGGGCTGCTGCCATAACGCCGGGGCCCGAGACGCCTACGTTGATGACGGCGTCGGCCTCGCCACCGCCGTGGACGGCGCCCGCCATAAACGGTGAGTCCTCGACCATATTGGCAAAGCAGACAAACTTGGAAGCGCCGACGGAGTCCTGGTCGGCCGTGAGCTTAGCGGCGTCGATGATGGTCTGGGCGGCCATAAGCACGGCGTCCATGTTGATACCGGCGCGCAGGCTGGCGACGTTGACGCTGGAGCAGACGCGGCTCGTGGTGGCGAGCGCCTGGGGGATGGACTGGATAACGCGGCGGTCGGCATCGCCGATGCCCTTCTGGACGAGCGCGGAGAAGCCGCCCAGGTAATCGATGCCGAGCGTCTCGGCCGCGCGGTCGAGGGCATGCGCGATGGGGGTGAGGTCCTCATCCTTGCAACACGCGGCGATCTGCGCCACCGGGGTGACGGAAACGCGCTTGTTGACGATGGGGATACCGTACTCGCGCTCGAGGTTCTCGGCGGTCTCGACCAGATGCTCAGCCGTGTGCGTCACGTGGTCGTAGATCTTCGTGCACATGCGGTCGAGGTTCTCGTCACCGCAACCCATGAGCGAAACACCCATGGTGATGGTCCTGATGTCGAGGTTCTGCTCCTCAACCATGCCGCGGGTTTCCGCGATTTCTGCGGGCGTGATCGCCATCCTTGCGCTCCTATCTGCCAAAACGAGCATAGTCTTTTCTATTCTAACGTGCCGCACATGCCAGGTGGCGCATGCGGCACGTTTTGGTGCTCGGTTGTTTCCGTTGTGTTACTGCCCAAAGACCTCTTCGGCGATGCGCGCGCTTTCGGCGGCATCCTTGGCGTAGTAGTCCGCGCCGATCTGCTTGGCGTATTCGGGGGTGAGCACGGCGCCGCCTACGATGATCTTGACGCCCGGCACCTCGGCATGAAGCAGCTTGATGGTCTCCTCCATGGCGACGACCGTGGTGGTCATAAGCGCCGAGAGGCCGACGAGCTTAATGTCGCGCTCCTTGACGGTCTTGAGCACTTCCTGCGGATCGACGTCGCGGCCCAGATCAAAGACGGTATAGCCGTAGTTGTCGAGCAGCATCTTGACGATGTTCTTACCGATATCGTGGATGTCGCCCTTGACGGTGGCCACGCAGATCTTACCCTTGTCGGCAATCTCGCCGGCGGGCATCAGGCGCTTGATGGTGTCGAAGCCCACGCGCGCGGCCTCGGCCGAGGCCATGAGTTGCGGCAAGAAGAACTTGCCCTGGTCAAAGAGGACGCCCACCTCGTCGAGGGCGGGGATAAAGTGGTTGTTGATAAGGTCCATGGCGTCGTGGTCTGCCAGCAGACGCTCGGTCTCGGCAGCGATCTCGCCTTTGCGGCCCGAGACGACCATGCGACGGATCGGGTCGTCGTTGCCGTCGGCGCCGGCGGCAGGCGCGGCATCACTCGATGCGGGCTGAGCCGCTGCCGGGTTTGCGGCGATCTTATACGGATCGGTCCAGCCGGCGTAGCGCTCGATGTATCCGGTCGAGCCCTCGTCCTCAACGCTCAAGACGCGATAGCTGTAGACGGTGTCCATAAAGCGCTTGGAGCCCGGGTTCATGATGGGGGCGTCCAGGCCCGCGCCAAAGGCGGCGGCCAAAAAGACCGAGCCCAGCAGCGGGCGAGCGGGCAGGCCAAAGCTGATATTCGACACGCCAAGCGCGCATTTGACGCCCAGACGCTCCTTGCACAGGGACATGGCGCGCAGAATCTGCTCGGCCTGGCGCTGGTTGGTCGAGGCGGTCATGACCAGGCAGTCGATGAGGATGCGATCCGGGCCGATACCGTAGCGGGCGGCCTCGGCCACGATGCGCTCGGCGATGGCAAAGCGGGCCTCGGCGGTATCGGGGATGCCGCCTTCGTCGAGCGTGAGGCCGACAACGTTGGTGCCGTAGTGGGCGACCAGCGGGAAGATCTCGTCCATGATCTGCTGCTTGCCGTTGACCGAGTTGATGATGGGCTTGCCGGCGTAGCGACGTACGGCGGCCTCGACGGCGGCGGGGTCGGTGGAGTCGATCTGCAGCGGCAGCAGCGTGGAGCCTTGGAGCTGCTCGGTCGCTTGCTGGATGACCTTGACCTCGTCGATCTCGGGCAGGCCGACGTTGACGTCCAGGATATCGGCGCCCTGTTCTTGCTGGCTGATGCCCTGGCTTACGACGTAGTCCAGGTCGCCGTCGCGCAGGGCCTGCTGCAGGCGCTTTTTGCCGGTGGGGTTGATGCGCTCGCCGATGACGGCGATCTTGTGGCCGTCGCAGGGGAGGTCCACGACCGTCTGAGCGCTCGTGACCGACATGCTGGGCTTGCGGTGGCGCGGACTGGGCGTGTGGTTATCGATAAGCGTGCGCAGCGCTGCCATGTGCGCCGGCGTGGTGCCGCAGCAGCCGCCCACGACGCTTACGCCGTCCTCAATCATACCGGCGACGGCCACGGCGTACTCGGGCGCCTGGATATCAAAGACGGTGTTGCCGTCGTCGTCCACGTGGGGCAGTCCTGCGTTGGCCTGCACCATAACGGGCTTGTCCGTAACGGTGAGCATGCGAGCGGCGAGTCCTCGGAGCTCGGCCGGTCCCTGGCTGCAGTTGATGCCCAAAACGTCGGCGCCGATGGCATCGAGCGTGATGGCGGCAACCTCGGGACTCGTGCCCAGGAAGGTGCGACCGTCTTCCTCAAAGGTCATGGTGGCAAAGACGGGCAGGTCGGAGTTCTCGCGGCAGGCGAGGACGGCCGCCTTGATCTCGGCCAGGTCGGTCATAGTCTCGATAATAAAGAGGTCCACGCCCGCGGCGACGCCGGCGCGCACTTCCTCGGCAAAGAGGTCATAGGCCTCGTCGAAGCTGAGGGTACCCAAGGGGCGAAGCAGCGCGCCGATGGGGCCGATATCGCCGGCGACGTAGTGGGCGCCGGCCGCGCGGGCGCAGGCGACAGCGGCGGCAAAGACATCTGCCACGGTGGCGGTACCGTCGAGCTTGTGGGCGTTGGCGCCAAAGGTGTTGGCGGTGATCACGTCGCAGCCGGCTTCGACGTACTGACGCTGGATGTCGGTAATGACCTGAGGCTCCTCAAAGTTGAGCAGCTCGGGCAGGGCGCCGGCCTTCATGCCGGCCGCCTGCAGCATGGTACCCATGCCGCCGTCGAACAGCAGGTGTCCCGTGCCCTCGATGGCGGCGCGCAGACGATCGTCCTTAATGCGCAGATCGTCGATCGCGCGCGTCTTGTATGCAGCCCCGTTGCGGCGCGCAGCATCAACAGGCGCCGCCAGCGCGGCGCCGTCCAGATCGTGAGTGATAAGCGGAGTAAACATCGATGAGCTCCTAATGGCTGGAATAGCAGGTGGTGTGGGCGGCGCGGAAGCGACAGTGCTCGCGCATGCGGCAGATATTGCAGGTGGGGCGGCTCTGGGCGTCGTGGACCTCGCCGTCGAACAGACCGATCACCGCGGTCACGCTCTTGGTGGGCATGAGCAGGCTGGTGGGTGTGACGGTAAGCCCGATGAGTCGCGTGGCGTTGAGCGCGTTGACGATCGAGCGCTGGGCCGAGAGCGGGCAGTCGCCGTAGCCGGGACTAAAGCGCCAGTTGCCGGCGAGCCCATGAACGGCGGCGTCCGTCTTGACCTGCTGGTCCATTTGTTCAACGGCGGCTTCCACGTAAGCGGAGCACGCGGCATCGAGTACAGCTCCCTCCAGGGGCTGCTGGGCTCCCGTGGTGCGCAGACGACGCTCGGCGTCCATGCCGAGTGTGCATGCCATGAGCGCGGCAAAGCGGGCGTCTTTGAGATGGCGATAGATATCGCGACCACGCAGCTCAACGTTGGTGCCAACCAGACGGATGCAAGGCTCTCCCTGCTCGTCCACGCCCGTGGCATCGACGGTAAACACGCGCCGCACGCCGCGGGGCTCAATGTCCAGCTCAAGGCGCTCGACCACAAGCTCAATACGTCGTGACAGCTCGGGCTCAATCTGCTGGCCGCCGTAGCCCAGATACCGCAGCATCTCGGCACGGTCGACACGGGGATGGTGCGCAGCATCGACACGGTAAAGCGCCGGCGACGCAAGGTCGGCCGGCACTTCGACAGCGGTTGTATCGATGTGCGGTTTTTCCATTACCCCAGGCGCTCCATAATGGTCGCGGCGATCGCAGGACGATTCATAGTGTACAGGTGCAGACCGGCGGCACCGTGCTCCTTAAGGTCGCAAAGCTGACGGGCGGCATAATCTACACCGGCTGCCTGCAGGCTCTCGGGGTCGTTCTCGTACTTGGCGAGAATCTTGATGACGGGGGAGGGCAGCGACGCGCCGCACATAAAGACCATGCGGCTGATCTGGGACTTGCCCATAAACGGCATGATGCCCGCGGTGATGGGCACCGTGATGCCCGCCTTGTCGGCAAGCTCGCGGAAGCGGTAGAAGCACTCGTTGTCAAAGAAGAGCTGCGTCACAAAGAAGCTCGCGCCGGCGTCCTGTTTTTGCTTGAGGTATTCGACCGAAGCGTTGAGGTCCTCACAGGCAATGTGGCCCTCGGGGTAGGCCGCGGCGCCCACGCAAAAGCCGGCGTCGACGAGCTCGGGGATGAGGTCGCGGGCGTAGGCGTAGTCCGAGGCGGGCTTGTCGTCCTCGGTCGCGCCAGCAGGAAGATCACCGCGCAGGGCCAGCACATTTTCTACGCCGGCGGAGCGGTATTCGTCGATCTTGGCGGCGATGTCGGCATGCGTGCGGCCAACGCAGGTAAGGTGCGCCACCGAGGGCGTGTCGAATTCGCTCGAAATCATATGCGCGATGGGGGCGGTGGTGGCACCGTTGCCCGAGCCGCCGGCCGAGCAGGTGACCGAGACAAAGCTCGCCGAAAGCTTGCACAGATTGCCTGCCACTTCGCGAGCCGTGTCGAGGGTCAGCTCGCCCTTGGGCGGGAACATCTCAAACGAAACGGGTGCGGTGCCCTGGGATGCTGCCTGCTTAAAAACCTCGTCGACGCGCATATCGTGCTCCTTTAGATACTTAAATAGTGTGATGTGTTGTAAGGATTCTACAGCACCACTATGCCACGGTGGAGTTTCACTCACTATTTGGGGGATACCAATCAAAGATGCCTTGCTATCGACATTCCCTATAGCAGAGCGGCCAATCTAGGATGGGGCTATAAAGACTGGTATCTGATGCGAAATACCAGTTAATAGAGCCCCATCCCAAATTGACTACCCTTAAACCATGGGGAGAGGTCTGCAATTTATACAGTTGATTGGCCGTTGAGGGCGGCAACGCCGCCGCGATGCGGTAACCTCATTGATTGGTTTCGTGACAGCAACATAACGGTAATGTTGCGGAAACACGACGAGCCTAATCTATGACTCGTTCGTTAGTAATCAACACCGCTTCTCACGCGGTGCCGATACGAAGGGAGTTCCGTATGGCCGAACTTACTGACCGCTTCGGGACCATGGTGTTCTCTGAGGAAGTCATGAAGGACTACCTCCCCAAGGACATTTGGAAGCGCCTTGCTGCAACCCTCGAGGACGGTGAGCCGCTCGACCTGGATGTGGCCAACGCCGTTGCCCACGCCATGAAGGTCTGGGCCATCTCCAAGGGCGCGACGCACTACGCGCACTGGTTCCAGCCGCTTTCGGGCATTACTTCCGAGAAGCACGACAGCTTCCTCGAGCCCAACCACGACGGCACCGCCATTACCAAGTTTACGGGCAAGAACCTCATCCAGGGCGAGCCCGATGCCTCGAGCTTCCCCAACGGCGGTCTGCGCGCCACCTTCGAGGCCCGTGGCTACACCGCTTGGGATCCCACTAGCCCCGCCTTTATCAAGGACGATGTCCTGTGCATCCCCACGGCTTTCTGCTCCTACACGGGCGAGGCCCTGGACAAGAAGACCCCGCTGCTGCGCTCCATGACCGCGCTCTCGCGTGAGTCCAAGCGCGTTTTGGCGCTGTTTGGCAAGACCCCCAAGAAGGTCGTTCCTTCCGTGGGCGATGAGCAGGAGTACTTCCTGATCAAGAAGGACGCTTACCGCAAGCGCAGGGACCTAGTCATCACCGGTCGCACCCTCTTTGGCGCTGCTCCCTGCAAGGGTCAGGAGCTCGAGGAGCACTACTTTGGCGCTATCCGCCCCACCGTCTCGGCCTATATGAAGGACCTGGACGACGAGCTGTGGGCGCTTGGCATTCCTGCCAAGACCAAGCACAACGAGGTCGCTCCCTGCCAGCATGAGCTCGCCCCTGTCTACGGCGAGGTCAACGAGGCCATCGACCAGAATCTGGTCATGATGGAGAAGATGAAGCTCATCGCCTCCCGCCACGACTTGGTCTGCCTGCTGCACGAGAAGCCCTTCGAGGGCATCAACGGTTCGGGCAAGCACAACAACTGGTCGCTTGGCACCGAGTCCGAGAACCTGCTCGACCCGGGCGACACCCCGCTCGACAACCTGCAGTTCATCGTCTTCCTCACCGCGGTGATCGAGGCCGTCGATAACTATCAGGAGCTCCTGCGTGCCTCCGTTGCCTCGGCCGGCAACGATCATCGTCTGGGCGCCAACGAGGCTCCTCCGGCGATTATGTCCATCTTCCTGGGCGACCAGCTTACCGAGGTTGTCGAGAAGATCATCGACGGCAAGGCTTCCGTCCACGCCACGCGCGGCGTGCTCGACCTGGGCGCTGATACCCTGCCCAAGCTGATGCAGGACAACACCGACCGCAACCGCACCTCCCCGTTCGCCTTCACCGGCAACAAGTTCGAGTTCCGTGCCTGCGGCTCCGAGCAGAACGTCTCCGACTCCAACCTGGTGCTCGATGCTGCCGTGGCCAAGTCGCTCAAGTCTTTCGCCGACGCACTCGAGGGTACGCCCGAGGATAAGTTCCAGGACGCCGCGCTCGAGTACTGCAAGAAGGTGCTGACCGATCACCAGCGCATCCTGTTCTCCGGTGACGGTTACTCCGACGAGTGGCCCATCGAGGCCGAGAAGCGCGGCCTTGCCAACAACAAGACCACGGCCGACGCTCTTCCCGCCTTTGTTTCCGATAAGGCCATTGCGCTCTTTGAGGAGACGGGTGTCCTGACCAAGGCCGAGGCCCAGTGCCGCTACGACTGCAAGCTCGAGAAGTACAACAAGCTCATGAACATCGAGGCCACCACGATGGTTCGCGAGGCGCGTCGTACCTATCGTCCGGTCATTACCGCCTATGCCACCAAGGTTGCTAAGGGCCTTGAGACTATTCGTGCCGCCGGTGCTGAGGCCGCCATGCAGTGCGAGCAGAACACGCTCAACAAGCTCTGCAACGGTATCACCGCCATCAACGATTCCATCAAGGCGCTCGACGCCGTGCATCAGAAGGCCGAGGCTCTTGATGGCCAGGAGCAGGCCAACGTGTATGCACACGAGGTCGTTCCCGCTATGGATACGCTGCGTGCCGCCGTGGACGCAATGGAGGAGATCGTGGCCGCCGACTACTGGCCGGTTCCGACCTACGATGACATCCTGTTCTACGTGTAGGACGTAGCTGACATATCGTCACGGTATTGAGCCGGGGTCCGCATCGCGCGGGCCCCGGCTATTTGTTTGCGAAGGACGCTTTGGATCCCGCTTTGCAACTGATTCGCCCACGCAATAAGGGGTCGTGGGCAAAAAACGTCAAATATGAGTACTGTCACAAGCCCTGTAGCATTATCTTTTTGCAAAATATGCAGTGTTACGCAACATATGTCCAAGTACTTAGCTGATAAATGCCTGCAATTCCTCCGCCGTAGGACGCCTTGTGGGTAGCGCGCAGAGATGTGGTGTAAGAGGCGGGGAATGCCCCGCCTCCGCCCTTTCTTGAAAGGGAGGGGACACCGCCTAGAATTCGTCGTTGGAGTAATGAAGGTGACGAATGGAAGGAAAGGCGATGCCCCAAGAAGAGAGTGTACTGCGCCTCGGCCGCAACGAGGCCCTCGAGGCGGCGAGGCTTTGGCAGGAGTGCGGCGACGCGCGCGAGTTCGCGTGCAGGGTGCTGGGCAGCGTGATGAACGCGCTGATGGACTCCGAGGCCCAGCAGATGTGCGGCGCGAGCCGCAACGAGCGCAGCGACGGCAGGGAGAACAGCCGCAACGGCTACCGCCCCAGGTCGCTCAAGACCGCCGTGGGCGACGTGGAGCTCGAGATACCCAAGCTCAGGCACGGCACCTACTACCCCGAGGGCATGCTCGCGCGATGGTCGCGCGTCGACACCTCGGTGGCCGCCATCGTGCAGGAGATGTACGTATGCGGCGTGTCCACCCGCAAGGTCGAGCGCGTGGCGTCCAAGCTGGGCATATCCTCGCTGTCGAGCTCGGAGGTCTCGAGCCTCTGCTCCGACCTCGACGCCGAGGTGGCGGAGTTCCGCCGCCGCGACCTGTCGGGCACGCCGTGCTGCTACCTGTGGCTCGACGCTACCTACATGAGCTGCAGGGTCGGCTCGTCGGTCGTCTCGCAGGGCGTCGTGACCGCGATCGGGCTGGGCGCCGACGGGCGCAAGCACTTCCTGGGCTGCGACGTGGCAAAAAGTAGTTTCATGACAAGATGTCAGAGAAAATTTACTTTTCCATAAACTTC
>UQPT01000080.1:0-9472 GCA_900543045.1 uncultured Collinsella sp. | reverse complement strand
TTTACCAATCATCAGAACCGTTTTAGCTGGTCCTACAGCGACAAGCCCGAGCTGGCGCGCGAGACCATTGCCATGATCCGTCCCTACCAGGACCGTGCCTTCGAGCGCTTTGGCCGCCACACCTTCCAGATGAGCGACGAGTTCTATCTGGACGCCGGCATCGATCCTCCCGAGGCGGACTTTTACGACGGTTACCCGCAGTACTACGACGGCATCGGCATGATCCGCTCGTATCTAGACGAGACCGACGACGTGCTTGCCGCCGATACCGAGCGTCTGGCCCGCGTCCGCGAGGCCATCGCCGCCCGCAGTCAGCACCTGCTGTGCCTCTCGGGCGCCAGCGCACGCGACACGGTGGCCCGCTTTGTGGAGTCGCCCCAGGGACTCGCCGGCACTGTCACGGCCATCAAGAACCGCTACTTTGGCGGCAACGTGGACGTGACCGGCCTCATCGTCGCGTGTGACATCTTGGAGCAGCTGCCACAAGACCTGTCGGGGGTTATGCTCTTTGTGCCTAAGCTCATGTTCAACGCTGACGGCATGACGCTTGACGAGTATCATCGTGACGATTTACTCGCAAGCCTTACCAGTCACGGTGCCGAGGTTCATGTGGTGTCGACCATGCCGCATGAGCTACTCGATACCCTGGAGCACATCCTTGGCATTGTGCCTGCCGACTCTACTAATTCCGCTGACCCTACCCATTAAAGGAGAGCAGATGAAACCTATCGTCGCCGTCGTCGGACGCCCCAACGTGGGCAAGTCCACGCTCGTTAACCGCCTGGCCCAGACCTCGGACGCCATCGTCCACGAGTCTCGCGGCGTCACGCGCGATCGCTCATATCACACGGCCGATTGGAACGGCCGCGAGTTCACCATCGTCGACACGGGCGGTATCGAGCCGCTCAAGAGCGACGACGTCTTTGCCACGTCCATCCGCGACCAGGCGCTCGCCGCCGCCGAGGAAGCCGCCGTCATCCTGTTTGTGGTCGATGGCCGCACCGGCGTCACCGAGGAGGACGAGTCGGTCGCTCGCATGCTCAAGCGCTGCGACAAGCCGGTCTTTCTGCTGGTGAACAAGCTCGACAACCCCGATCGCGAAAACGACAGCATCTGGGAGTTCTATTCGCTCGGCGTCGGTGAGCCCACGCCCCTCTCGGCCCTGCATGGCCACGGCACGGGCGACCTGCTCGACGATATCGTGGCCCTGCTTCCGGAGGAAGAGGACGAGGTCGCCGATGAGTTCCCCGACGCCCTGAACGTCGCCATCATCGGCCGCCCCAATGCCGGCAAGTCGTCGCTGTTCAACCGCATCCTGGGCGCCGATCGCTCTATCGTGTCCAACATTGCCGGCACCACGCGCGACGCCATCGACACCGTCGTGGAGCGCAACGGCAAGCACTACCGCATGGTTGACACCGCGGGTATTCGCAAGAAGAGCACCGTGTACGAGAACATCGAGTACTACTCGATGGTCCGCGGCCTGCGCGCCATCGATCGCGCCGACGTGGCACTGCTCGTCGTCGACGCCTCTGTGGGCGTCACCGAGCAGGACCAGAAGGTCATGGGCTTGGCCATCGAGCGCGGCTGCGCCATCGTGGTGCTGCTCAACAAGTGGGACCTGCTCGACGACGACCGCAAGCGCGAGGCCTGCATGGAGACCGTCGACCGCCGTCTGGGCGTTATGGCTCCCTGGGCCCAGTACCTGCGCATCTCTGCCCTGACCGGCCGCAGCGTCGAGAAGATCTGGGCGATGGTCGACGCCGCCGAGAAGACGCGCTCGCAAAAGATCACCACCTCGCGCCTCAACACCTTCCTCACCGACCTGCGCGAGTTCGGCCACACCGTGGTGGACGGCAAGCGCCGCCTGCGCATGCACTACGTGACTCAGACGGGCATCAACCCGCCGACGTTCACGTTCTTCGTCAACCACAGCGACCTGGTCAACGACACCTACCAGCGCTACGTGGAGAACCGCATGCGCTCGACTTTCGATTTTGCCGGCACGCCCATTCGACTCTTCTTTAGGAAGAAGGAACAAAAGGATGCATAATCCGATTCTGCTGACCGCCATCTGCGCCGTGGTCTCGTTCTTTATCGGGGCGATTCCGTTTGGCCTGATCCTGGGCCGCGTGTTCAACCACACGGACATTCGCAAGGCGGGTTCCGGCAACATCGGCACCACCAACGCGCTGCGCGTGGCCGGCCCCAAGGTGGCCGCGCTCACGCTGCTGCTCGACTGCCTTAAGGGCGCCATCTGCGTCCTTATCGCCCGTCCGCTCATCGCGGGCGTGGGCTATGGCTTCCCCGTAAGCATCATGGCGCCCGGAGCCCCCGGCGACTGGATGCTCGGTGTCATTTGCCTGGCAGCCGTGTGGGGCCATATCTTCTCGCCCTATCTCAACTTCCACGGCGGCAAGGGTATCGCCGTTGGTCTGGGCGTGATCCTTGCCTGGTACTGGCCCATTGGCCTGTCGCTGCTGGGCATGTTTATCGTAGCCGTTGCCATCACCAAGTATGTGTCGGTGGGTTCGCTTGCCGCAGCCATCGGACTTCCTATCGCTGCTTGCGCGGTCTTTCCGTACAGCAGCCTGGGCCTCAAGTTCTGCATGGCGATGATCGGCATCACCGTGGTGTGGGCCCATCGCGCGAATATCCAAAAGCTCATGACGGGTAAGGAGTCCAAGCTCTCGTTTACCAAGCGCGTCACCGAGCCCGACGATAAGTAGGAGAGAGTCATGAATGTTGCGCTGATTGGCTCCGGCTCCTGGGGAACCGCCGTCGCCGGTCTTGCCGCCGCGCGAGCCGAGCGCCTGACCATGTGGGCCCACAGCGAGCAGACGGCCGCCGGCATCAATGCCGAGCACCGCAATCCCCGGTATCTGGTGGACTACGAGCTGCCCGGCAACGTTGTCGCCGCCACGGACCTGTCGCAGGCGCTCGACGGTGCCGAGGCCATCATCTTTGCCGTGCCCTCCACGCACCTGCGCAGCGTATGCCATCAGGCAGCACCCTTCATCGCCGCCGATACCCCGGTGCTCTGCCTCACCAAAGGTATTGAGCCCGAATCCGGCCTGCTTATGAGCGAGGTCATCGCCAGTGAGATCGGCAACGAGTCGCGTGTCGCGGCGCTCTCGGGCCCAAACCATGCCGAGGAGATCTGCCGCGGCGGGCTTTCTGCCGCCGTCATCGCCAGCAAAGATCCGCAGGTAGGGGAGACCTTTAAGGACCTGCTCCTATCCACGGCCTTCCGCATCTACCTGTCGCAGGACATGACCGGCGTCGAGGTTTGCGGCGCTATGAAAAACGTCATCGCCATCGTGTGCGGCATCTCCGCCGGTAGCGGTGCGGGCGACAACACGCTCGCCCTTATCATGACGCGCGGCCTGGCCGAGATCAGCCGACTGGTGCACGCCCGCGGCGGCCAGGCTATGACCTGCATGGGGCTTGCCGGCATGGGCGACCTCATTGCCACCTGCACCTCCGAGCATTCGCGCAACCGCACCTTTGGCTACGAGTTTGCCCACGGCGTCTCGCTCGACGAGTACCAGGCACGTACGCATATGGTGGTCGAGGGCGCCGTCGCGGCCCGCAGCGTCAGTGAGCTTGCCCGTTCACTGGGTGTAGACATTCCGCTCACCTTTGCTGTGGAGCAAACGCTCTACAACGGTGTTACTTTGGATAGGGCGCTCGAGATTCTTACCGATCGCGTCCCATCGCAAGAGTTCTACGGACTCACCGACTAGCGCAGAAAGGCTTCTACCATGGGTTCCATCAAAATCGCTCCGTCTGTCCTTTCGGCCGACATGGCCAACCTCAAGGGCGAACTCGACAAGATCGCCGGTGCCGACTACGTGCACTTCGACGTTATGGACGGTCACTTTACTGGCAACCTCACCTTTGGCGTTGACATCCTTAAGGCCGTCAAGCGCTCCACCGATGTACCGGTCGACGCGCACCTCATGGTGTCGAACCCCGACGAGACGGTCGATTGGTACGCAGACGCCGGCGCCGATATGATCACCGTACACTACGAGGCCTCCACGCATCTGCACCGCACGCTCACCCATCTGCAGCAGCGCGGCGTTAAGGCCGGCGTGGTGCTCAACCCCGCCACCCCCGTGTGCGTGCTCGAGAGCATCATCGACGTCGTCGATATGGTGCTGCTCATGAGCGTGAACCCGGGCTTTGGCGGTCAGAGCTTTATCCCGGGCACCATCGCTAAGCTCCACGAGCTCAGGGCCATGTGCGAGCGTCACGGCGTTTCGCCCCTCATCGAGGTCGACGGTGGCATTTCTTCCAAGAACATTGTCGAGGTCGTCAAGGCCGGCGCCAACGTGCTCGTGGCCGGTTCTGCCGTATTTAAGTCCGAAGATCCCGCTGCCGAGGTTGCGCTGCTGCAGAAGCTGGGCAACGAGGCCGCACAGGAGGCATAAACCCTTATGACCGCAGGTCAAAACCGCATACCCGTGAATCTTGACTATGCCGCCTCGACGCCCATGCGCGCCGAGGCGCTCCTTGCGCAGCGCGAGTACGACGACAGCGAGCTTGCCGGCGTCAACCCCAACTCGCTGCATTCGCTCGGCCGCAAGGCTGCCGCGCGTCTGGAGGTTGCACGTCGCGAGATCGCCCGCAGCTTTGGCGCGCGCGTCCGCCCGTCCGAGATTGTACTGACCAACGGCGGCACCGAAGCCAACCAGCTGGCGCTGCTCGGTCTTGCCGAGGGCGCTCGTCAGCGCGATCGCAAGCGCGATCGTGTAATCGTTTCGGCCATCGAGCACGATTCGATTCTGGACAACCTGCCGTTGCTGCGTGCCGCCGGCTTTACCGTCGACCTGGTGCAGCCCTGCCGCATGGGCTACATTGAGCCTGCCACGCTTGTCGAGCTGCTAGGCGACGACGTGGCGCTCGTGAGCATCATGGTTGCCAACAACGAGACCGGCGTGATGCAGCCCATCCGCGAGCTTGCCGCGGCCACGCATACCGTTGGCGCCCTGTTCCACACCGATGCCATCCAGGGGTATCTGCATATTCCGCTCGATGTCACCGAGCTGGGAGTTGACGCCATGACCGTTGCCGCGCACAAGATCGGTGGCCCCGTGGCATCCGGCGCGCTCTACCTTAAGAACCGCACGCCGCTGCGCCCGCGCATCTTTGGCGGCGGACAGGAAGCCGGACGTCGTGCCGGCACGCAAGACCTGCGAACGCAGCTCGCCTTTGCCGCTGCCGCCTCGTCTCTGACGCCCCATGTGGCTCAGGAGCGCGCGAAGCTGCAAGCCCTTTCCGACAAGCTCTACGCCACGCTTACGGCCCACCAGCGCATTCACGCCACCATGGGCGACTACGCACAGGCCGACCGTCTGCCGGGTATGGTTTCGATCTACATTGACGGCATGGACTCCGAGGAACTCATCATCAAGCTCGACGCCGCCGGCTTTGAGGTGTCGGCAGGCTCGGCATGCTCGAGTGGCAGCATGGACCCGAGCCACGTGCTCAGCGCGATGGGCATCGGCCGCGAACAGGCGCTGGGTGCCTTGCGCATCTCCTTCGATGATCGCGTGAATCCAGGCGATCTGGACGACTTTGCCCAGACGCTGCTCTCGATCGTAGGTGCCGCATGATTGTTGCCGATCTCGCGCGTGCCTTGCTGGCACGCTATCCCAAAGCAAATGCCGAGAGCTGGGATCACGTAGGACTTTCCGTAGGTGACCCTGCCGCCGAGATTACCGGCGTGGCCTGCGCACTCGACGCGACCGAAGCCAACGTGCACCGCGCCCAGGAGGCCGGTGCCAACGTGTTGTTGACGCATCATCCTATCTACATCAAGGCACCCGAGGCGTTTTGCCCGGCGGATGCGTCGCGTCCCCAGTGCAGCGCAGCACTGTTTGAGGCCGCCCGCTGCGGCGTGAGCATTATTTCACTCCATACCAATCTGGACCGCTCGCACGAGGCGCGCGCCTGCCTAAGTGAGCTGCTGGGCGCCGCGCCCGTGAGCTCGCTGGAGCGCAAGGACGACCCCGAGGCCTGCGGACTGGGCGTACTCGCGACCCTCCACGACCCCTGCAGCCTGCACAACCTTGCCGCACGCGCCGCAGCGGCGTTTGGCAGCGACCCGCGCGTGTGGGGCGAGGCCGATCACCCGTGCCGAACCATCGCAATTTTGGGCGGTTCGCTGGGTGACTTTGGCGAACTTGCCATCGCCGCCGCTGCGGATGTCATCGTGACCGGAGAGGCGGGCTATCACGTGGCGCAAGACCTTGCTTTACGCGGGCTGCCGGTGATCCTGCTCGGCCACGATCGCTCCGAGGAGCCGTTCGTGGATATCTTGATGAACTCTGCGGTTGACGCCGGGGTCGACCCCCGTCATGCGATTAAAATACTGAACCCTTGCCAATGGTGGACTGTGACAAAAGGAGAGAACTTATGAGCGCCGGCGCTACGCTACTCAAGCTGCAACAGATCGATTTGGAGCTCGCCCGCAACAAGAGCGAACTTGCCAATATGCCGGAGCTCAAGGAGCTCGCTTCCAAGCGCAAGACCTATGTGAAGCTCAAGTCCGAGATGACCAAGCTCTACGCCCAGCGCAAGGATCTGGACATTGAGCTCGACGATCTCAACACCACCGAGATTCAGACCAACAACGCCATCGAGGCCGCCAAGAAGCGCCACGTGGACGGCTCCGACTACCGCGAGGTTCAGGACCTGGAGAACGAGCTCGCCACCCTGGCCAAGCGCTTGGACAAGATCGAGCACACCCGCAAGGACGTCGTCGTCGCCCATAAGGAAGCGCTTGACCGAGAGGCTCGCGCGCAGGCCATCATCGCCAAGTTCGAGGAGGGTGTGAAGGCCGATACCAAGGCTGCCCGCGCCAAGGCTGCCAATCTGCAGGCTCAGATCGATGCCGCCACCAAGGAGCGCACCGCGCTTGCCGCCACGCTGCCGACCGACGTGCTCACCGATTACGAACGTCTGCTCAAGCAGTTCCGCGGCCTGGCCGTCGAGACCATCAAGGGCAACATCCCCACGGTCTGCCACACCGCGCTGCAGGCATCGTCCATGAGCGACCTCAACCACGGCGGTAGCGAGATTACGCACTGCCCGTACTGCCACCGCCTGCTGGTGCTCCCGAGCAAGGAAGCTTAAACGATGGCGGCACCCAACAATTCAATGCAACTTGAGGGAAAAACGATCCTGCTGGGCATTACCGGCGGGATCGCCGCCTATAAGTCGTGCAATATCGTGCGCCTGCTCCAAAAGCGCGGCGCGCACGTCAAGGTCGTCATGAGCGAGCATGCCACTGAGTTTGTGGGGCCGCTCACCTTCCGCGCGCTCACCAATGAGCCGGTCGCGGTTGAGCTATTCGACGACCCGTCTGACCCCATCCACCATATCTCGCTGGCGCAGGAGCCCGACTTGGTGGTCGTGGCGCCCGCGACGGCCAATATCATCGCCAAGATGGCCAACGGCATTGCCGATGACCTCATCTCCACAACGTTGCTTGCGACACCGCGGCCCGTCGTTATCGCGCCGGCCATGAACAATGGCATGTGGAAGGCGTCGGCCACGCAGGCCAATATGGCCACGCTGTGCGAGCGCGGCGTCCACGTGGTGGGACCCGGCAGTGGCTACCTTGCCTGCGGCGACGTGGACACGGGGCGCATGAGCGAACCCGAGGACATCGTCGAGGCCGTCTGCGAGGTGCTCAATCCCGTGCAACAAGACCTGGCGGGCAAGCGCATCGTCATTACCGCCGGCCCCACGCATGAGCCGATTGACCCCGTGCGCTTCATTGGCAACCGTTCTTCGGGCAAGATGGGTATCGCCCTGGCGGGGGAGGCCGCACGTCGCGGTGCCGCCGTCACGCTCGTGCTGGGACCGACATCGCTCGACGTTCCCCACGGCGTGGAGTGCGTGCGCGTGCAGACCGCCGCTGAAATGCTGAAGGCAGCGCTCAGCGCCTTTCAGACGGCCGATGTGGCCATTTGTGCGGCCGCTGTCGCCGACTACACCCCCGCCGCTCCAGCCGACCATAAACTCAAAAAGTCCAACGAGCGTTTGGATCGCATTGAACTGGTCGAGACCGTTGACATCTTGGCCGAGCTTTCGCGTCAAAAGGGAGTGCGGTGCGTGATCGGCTTTGCGGCCGAGACCGATAACGTCCTGGAGTACGCACAGCGAAAGCTCGACCGCAAGGGTTGCGATGCCATTATCGCCAACGATGTCTCACGCGCCGATTCGGGCTTTGGAACCGATACCAACAAGGCCTGGATTGTGAGCACAACGGGTACGCAAGAACTTCCCGTTCTAACAAAACCCCAGCTCGCAGATACAATTTTGGACTTGCTTCAAAATTTGTAAAAAAGTTCTTGCACAAGTCTAAAGTTTCGGGTTAATATACTCCCTGTTGCGAGCGAGAGCAGAGCAACAAACAAAAGCTTCGGGACGTGGCGCAGCTTGGTAGCGCACTTGACTGGGGGTCAAGGGGTCGCTGGTTCGAATCCAGTCGTCCCGACCAGAAGTTTGCAGGTCAGGCACCTAGTGCCTGACCTTTTTTGTTTTAAGCAATTGCTTAATTTTGATTAAGCATCAGGGTGCCAAAAATCTACCTACGCGATAATCGCTTTTTGAGGCTACTTGCGCGCTTTGCACGCGCTTGAGCCGATTTATTAACGCGATATGAATCTACATACGCGTAGCTGGTATGCAGCCGAGTACAGGCTGTATTTATCGCGGCGATTAACACAGATATAGCGACTATAACGGACAAGCGTGTCGCTGTATTTATTCCAGTAGTTCACTTGATCGGTGGACAATTGGGCTGTTGCAACGAAACGCCAAGCAGGATGGGCTCTATACGAGGACGCCGCAGGGTAATGGCGGGGGAGTGCGGCGGGCGCTCTGAGATCCGCTGTGTGACCCCATGTCTCCTTAACTCGATAATTTGTGTTTCAAGCCACGAATCGGTCGAGCAATTGCCAAAAGAACGGCCCATGCAGGATTGCACGGGCCTTACATCAGATCAAATTTGAGCTAGAAGCACCAAGCGGAGCAGACGCAACACCATCTCGTCGCGGCCTCGGCGAGCGACATATCGCAGTCGAGGTAGACAACGAGGAAGTCGTCAGATCCCGCACAGGGGGACCGCGATGGTGGCCACCGCACCGCCCGAGGGGCCGTTGGCGAGCGAGACGGATCCCCCGTGGGCGCTCGCGGCCTCGGAGGCGACGTGGAGGCCGAGCCCGTAGTGGCGGCCTTCGTCACGCGAGGAGCGGGAGGAGTCGTCTGTGAAGAGGCGCTCGCAGCCGCGTTCGAGGGCGGCGGGAGAAAAGCCCGGTCCGTCGTCGGCAACCTCGATGACGAGGTGCCCGCCCGCGACGTCGCAGGAGACAGCCACGCGCGAGCGTGCGTGCTCGGCGGCGTTGGCCACGAGGTTCGCGGCGGCTCGCGCCAGGGCGGTTCGGTCGAGCGCGGC
>UQPT01000079.1:0-9572 GCA_900543045.1 uncultured Collinsella sp. | reverse complement strand
CAATGGTATACGGGCGCATCATCGACGTCTTCAATACAGAAAATATCAGTGCGGAGTGTCCGCGAAGGTCAGCCCTCAGACCCTGCTACGACTACGTCCTCGGATTGTGGGGCTGAGCGAGGGGCGTGGTTGGTGGGGCCTTTTATCCCGGTCGCTGTTTCGCGGCTTTGCCGCGAAACCACGCGCTGCTTTGGGCATAGAGGGGGACCTGGTTGCGGACTCAGATGACCTAGAGAGATATGGGTGCAAACGAGAAATCGTTGTTGGGGTCGTCCTTTTCCATAAACTCATCGAGACAGAATGTCATATAGATTGGAACGTAAAGGATCTTGCCCTCTTTGCAAAGGTTTTCGTGGCTCAGCACAACGGCCTCGGGAATTTTGTACTCGCCCACACTCATCAAACGGTCGAGGGCTGCATGTGCTCGAACTTTCTTGCCCGATTTGACTTCGATTGGGACAACATGCCCGCGGGCACCTTCGATTACAAAGTCGACTTCACCGACCTCACGCGTTTGGTAGTACCACGTATCTGCTCCGAGGGCAACGAGTTCCTGTGCGACCACGTTCTCATAGAGGCCGCCGAGGTTGGGGGTTTTCATGTCAAGGTAGACGGCGCGTGCCGTGCTGCCGGGATACCGCGATGCGAGCATACCTGTATCGGACTCGTATAGTTTAAAGGCCGTCGTTTTCTCCGTCCTCTTGAGAGGACTTCGTGCCTCCGTCACCTGGGGGACCATCAATCCAACGCCTGCGTTCACCAGCCATAGGAAATCCTGCTCGTATTTTTGAAGACGAGCTCCCTCGCCTAGAGACGAGACGATAAAGCGATGGGACTCCGCCTCAAGCTGAACGGGAATTTGCTCGAAAATGGAGCGAACGTTAAACGCTCGAGTCGATGCATATTTAGAGATATCGCTTTTGTACTGATCGACTAGCTGAATTTGAAGCTCACGCGTTCTCACGAGCGAATAGCCCGAATCGATATAGTTCTGAACGACCTCCGGCATGCCGCCGCAAACGATATAGGCTCTAAAGTTTTTGAGCATCGCCTCATGAATATAGTTTTCGACGGGACGTCTCTCGACAAGGCGGCTGCGAATATCTGCAAGCACATTTTCGCTGACGCTGTTTGCCCAACAAAACTCTTCAAAATCCATCGGCCGCATAACAATGTGCTCGACATACCCTACCGGAAAAGAAGAGATCCCCTTAAACTCAGTCCCAAGCATAGACCCCGAGAAGACATAGCTAAAGCGTCCGTCCTCGACCAGCGCCTTCATAAGTGTAACGATCTGCGGATACTCCTGAATCTCATCGACGAAGATAAGCGTGTCTCCTTCAACAAGCGGTGCATTCGCAAGAAGGGCCACACGGTTGATGAAGTCAATGGAGTTCTTAGCGCCAACAAGTACGTCTCTTGCCTCGGCATCAAGTAGCAGATTGACCTCATAATACGAAGCGTAGTTGCTCTTTCCAAACGCGCGAATCGCATAGCTCTTGCCAATCTGACGCGCACCGGTAACAAGCAGGGCCTTATGGGAGTTATTCTTCCAGCTCAAAAGCCTATCAGTGACCTTGCGGCGTAGCATTAAAACACCTCATTGACAAAAATTGGCAAATAGATTTGCCCCTAATCATACAAAAATTGACAAATAGATTTGACCCAAATCATACAAAAATTGGGAAATAGCAAAGCTCACTTAGGCCTCAAAGCCAGCGAGCCAGCACGGTACTTTGCGAAAAGGCTGGCGGCGCCGTTGTTGAGGGTGGCCAGGTTGACAGTGGCGCCGTTAGCGTTCTCGGCTGCTTGGGCGCGCAGGAGCGAAAGGGCGTCGGCAGCGTTCATGCAGAAGCCGACGGTAAAGTTCCATACTGCGAACTCGCAGTCGCTTGCCGCGGGGTGAAGCGCGATCGGCTATCCCTTATGTTGGATGAAAAGCCCCATGTTTTTGCAGGGGTGCATACTCGTCAAATTAATGTATAGAATCGCGTATAGTGCGAGTAAGATATTGCGCTGTCCGTTTTGTGTTTAGCAAAGATATAGTTTGCATAATCTGGTCTAATCCCTGCTCTATTTAAATAAAGTTGCACGTAAATGGCGTAGATGTGCCTGAACTGGGCTTCTTTACGCTGAGCGGGTAAAATCGACCGTTCGCCGCTTAGGTATTTTCAAAATGAATAAAAAGAGCGATAAAGAGAATATAAACCTTAATAAACTCGCGTATCGCACGGACGCGGGTTATTAATGGGTTGTAGGCCTTTTACAGAAAGGATTCCAGCAATGTCTAAGCCTCTTGGCAAGCCCGATCGTATTGTCGTCGCCCTTGGCGGCAACGCCCTCGGCAACAACCCCGTCGAGCAGATCGAGGCCGTGAGCAACACCGCCCACGCGCTCCTCGGCCTCATCGAGCAGGGCAACGAGATCATCATCACCCACGGCAACGGCCCGCAGGTCGGCATGATCCAGAACGCCTTCGCCGCCGCCCACGACGCCATCGGCACCCCCGAGATGCCGCTGCCCGAGTGCGGCGCCATGTCCCAGGGCTACATCGGCTACCACCTGCAGCAGGGCATCGGCCGCGAGATGCACAAGCGCTATAAGCGTTGGCACGCCGCCACCGTCGTCACCCAGATCGAGTGCGATCCGGATGATCCCGCGTTCAAGAACCCGACCAAGCCGATCGGCCCCTTCTACACCGAGGAGCAGGCCAAGGAGTTCATGGCCGAGGATCCCTCCAAGGTCTTCGTCGAGGACTCCGGCCGCGGCTGGCGTCGCGTCGTCGCCTCCCCCGATCCCAAGAAGATCGTCGAGGCTGACTCCATCCTCAACCTGCTCGACAACGAGTTCATCGTCATCGCCTGCGGTGGCGGCGGCATCCCCGTCGTCCGCGACTACGAGAACAAGGGTTGCTACAAGGGCGTTCCCGCCGTTATCGACAAGGACCTGGGCGGCGAGCTGCTGGCCGAGGACTGCGACGCCGACGTCCTGTTCCTGCTGACCGCCGTTGAGCATGTCGCCATCAACTTTGGCAAGCCCAACCAGGAGGAGCTCGAGGACCTCACCGCCGACGAGGCCGAGCGCCTGGCCGACGAGGGCCAGTTCGGCAAGGGTTCCATGGAGCCCAAGGTCCGCGCTGCCATCAAGTTTGCCCGTTCCCGCAAGGGCCGCACCTGCATCATCGGCGCCCTGGACAAGGCCGCCGAGACCATGGCCGGCCTCTCCGGTACCCGCATCCACGAGTAGTCTCTACTCTGTTGCCTCTCTCGTGGGCGCCAGGCAAAGCGCCCACAAACTAGCCTCTCTTCATGAGCCCCGCGGTCCGCTCCGACTGCGGGGCTTTTGCTGTTGAGGTGACTGTTCATGGGTGGTCATTGGGGACAGACTTAAATGAGTGGTCGCCCAATGACTACTCATTTAAGTCTGTCCCCAATGACAAGATCCGATCCAATTAGATGCTCAGGTCATGGGATGCCTGAAACCAGACGATGACTCCGAGAATCCTGATTCGGCGTTTGTCCAGCACAATATCCGGTTCCGATGTGCGATATGAGTAGGATGACAGCATCACTGTGTTCGTGCCGGTGCTATACCGCCGTATGACCACTCTGGAATTATCGGACAAGGCGAGGACGGAGCATCCGTTCCAGGGCTTCAGGTTGGGGTCCACTAGGAGAAAGGATCCCATCGGATAGCATTTGGACATGGCAGATGTGTCCATTTGAACAAAGAAACACCCACGATGTTTTTTGAATACGGATGAGGGGAGCGCCGTTGTTCCGGTCTGCTTAAGTCCTGTTCTGCCTCCATTCATCTGGATTTTAAATACATCGCAAAGGGAGTCAGTAGCAGTTTCCTTGGAATTCGGCTTCCGTCCTCCGTGGTCGAGCTTTGCGGCAAGCCCTGCGGTTTCTGATGCGAGGTCGTCAAGCTGCAGATTGAATTTCGAAACGATCTTGAGCAGTGTCGACCGGCGGATGGCATAGCGGTCCTTTTCCCAACGGCATACCGTTTCTTTGGAGACGCCGACGAGTGCCGCGAACTCCTCCTGCGTGAGCTGGTCGCGCTTGCGAAGCGCCTTTATGTTTTGACCCGTTCCCATGTTATGAAGCGCGGACGAGGGGAAGGCAGAGGCAGTTGGGGCCGCCAAAGCCGTTTGTCAGCTCGAAGATGGAGATGGGAACAAGTTCAATACCGGCCTGCTCCAGTGCCTTGTTCGTCTCGGTGTTCTCTTCGTATACGCAGACCTTGCCGGGCTCCAGGCAAAGCGTGCTTATAGCATTGTTGGTTCTTTCGACCTCTGCCGCTCCGGGATTTGAGCCGCCGCAAGGGATAAATTGCGGTGAACTTAAACCCAGGGCTAATCCCAGCGCTTCTTTTAGTCCGCCTTCGACATGACGCGCCCGGGTTGTCCTTTCCGATCTGCCTCGTGTAATGCAGTAGACCCGCGCTTGGTCCAGGAGCTCCCGGTCAATGAGGAATGTCTCATAGTTAACACGAGCAAAGTATGTGTCGAGATGAATGCAGAGATCATCGTAGGGAACCTCAATGGCCCATACGGACTCAATAGTCGAGTTCTCGTCCCAGAGCAAGTTGTTCGCTAGGGTGTCTATAGCTGCTGGCTCGGTTCGTTGAGAGATGCCAACGGCTACATTTTCGCTGTTGAGGTTGTGAAGGTCGCCGCCTTCAATGTGGTAAGTCGATTCATGCTTGAAGAACTGAGGAGTCTCGCGGAAATCCGGATGATAGTTAAAAATCGTTTTATAGGCGATAACCTCACGGTTGCGCTCTGGCCAGTACATATGGTTGAGCGTGACACCTTCGCCGATGACGCTTGCTGGATCGCGCGTAAACCACATGGTGTTAAGGGGGGCTATGAGAAGGTCGTCGGGTGAGTATGCGTTTCCCGTCAGCTTTGAGAGGCTGAACACCTCCTTGTTCGTGTCGAAGACCTGGGAGTAGCGAACGCCGTTGACGGCTGCCTGGACCAGGTCGCGGGAACCTTCGATATGCTCAAGATACTCGCGAATGGCGGACTCGAGCTCCATGCCCCTCGCGCCGCATTCTGAAATGTAGCTATCGATAAAAGAGCGACGCGCTTGCTCTGTCGCATCAAGGGCTTCGGTAAGAAGGTTCTCGAGATAGAGAATCTCTACTCCTTCGTGCTCGAGCATTGCCGAGTAAGCATGATGCTCCCCAAGAGCCTTTTCAAGATCAAATGAATTGCTAGAAGGGCGTAGCGTAAAGACTTGATTGAACTGGCCGTCGGGGTAGTTGCGCGTTTCGGGGCCGGGGCAGTGCAGCAGGACCCTTTTTAGCTTTCCTATTTCGTTTTGAACATGCAATGCGGACATGTGACCTCGCTTTGGCGATGAGTATTGATCGCTTCCATAGTGTCACATTAGAAGCTTGTTTCAATTTACATCATGTTTGCCACAGGAGAATGGCACGACCCAAGTAAATAAGTGACGTTAAACATCTATCAAAAGTGATAATTGATGAATTACGTCAATCTAAAGTCCGTTTACGGGTCGATGCGCTTCGCTGGCGGGCGAAGAGACGGAAGGGTGTTTTGCGCGATGACACAATGGCTTTGCCGGCAACGAAAAACCCCTGAATTAAGGAGGAGAGATGGCAGAGACAGAAAAGAAGCGCACTCTTCGAGTCCCGCACGTGTACACCATCATTCTCGTCTTGATGGCCGTATTTGCCGTTCTGACCTGGGTCGTGCCTTCGGGTTCGTTTGAGCGCCAGGAGGTTAACGGTCGCGAGGTAACGGTCTCGGGCACCTATGAGCCTGTCGATAAGGTCTATACGGACGAGGACGGCAACGAGGTCGATCTTCGCCAAGGCATCTTCGAAGTACTTGAGGCCCCTGCGATCGGCATCCAGCAAGCGGTCGAGGTCGTTGCATTCATTATGATCGTGGGAGGTTCCTTCCAGGTCATCACGGCGACCGGAGCCATCACGAGCGGCGTCGCCCGAGTGGTGAAGAAGTTCAAGAGCAAGGACGTCCTCATCATTCCGATCCTAATGGTGCTTTTTGCCTTGGGCGGCAGCACCTTTGGTATGGCAGAGGAGACGCTTCCGTTCTTTGCGATTCTTATGCCGATCATGATGGCCATGGGCTTCGACTCAATTACAGCGTTCATGACGGTGTTTGTGGGTGCCCGTATCGGATACATCGCATCTACCGTAAACCCGTTCAACGTCCTGATTTCCCAGGGCATCCTCGGTATCCAGGGCAACCCCCAGCTTTGGTTGCGTACTATCGCCCTTGTCGTGCTCACTGCAGTTGCCATCGCATGGGTTGTGATGTATGCCCTCAAGGTTAAGAAGAATCCCGAGGCATCCCCAGCTTTCCACGATGATATCGAGAAGCGCAAAGAGTTTGGTGCGGACGAGAATCTCCTCGATAGCGAGTTCACCGGTAGGCAGAAAGCCGTTATGGTTATTTTCGTGCTTGGACTTGCCGCCATCATTTGGGGTCTGGTGGCCCAGGGCTGGTACATGAACGAAATCTCTGCGATTTTCTTGGCCATGGCCCTTCTTTCGGGTGTTGTTTCCGGGATGAATGAGAAGGAGATCGCTGGCGAGTTCGTTAAGGGAATTGCAGACTTCGCGTTCTCTGCCATCGTTGTTGGCCTCGCCCGCGGAATCCTCGTAATCGCCAATGACGGCCTCATCATCGATACGATTCTCAACACGCTCGCCACGGCTCTCTCTGGAGTTCCGGCAGTTATCTTTACGAGCATTCTCTACGTCGTGGATAACCTTCTGTCGATCCTCGTTCCGAGCTCCTCGGGCATCGCTGCTCTTACGATTCCCATTTTCGGCCCGCTTGTTGAGCTGATGGGCTTAAACCCCGAGGCTGCAGTTACCGGCCTTTCCATGGGCAGTGCTGCCATGTCTCTCATTTCGCCGACAAGCGCGATGCTCGTTGCCGGTCTTGGCGTCTGTAAGATTCCGCTTGGCCAGTGGTGGAAGGTCGCTTGGAAATTCTTCCTGGTCGTAAGCGTTATCTGCATGGCATTCACTGCGGTTTCGGGTCTTATCCCCCTGCCGTAAATGCAAAACCCCACATACAAGTTGTGAGAAAGAAGGATAGAGATGAACAAAGGAGTGAACGTTCATAGCGAGATTGGCGCCCTCAAGAAGGTGTGCGTCCATCGCCCCGGTATGGATCTTGTAAACATGAAGGCGGAGGATTTCGACCGCGTTTGGATTCACGACGCGTTCTATCTGGACTATGCCCAGAAAGAGCACGATCAGTTTACCGGCCTTCTTCGCGGCGCTGGCGCCGAGGTCGTCTATATGGAAGAGCTGCTCGCTGAGACGTTTGACAAAGTCGAGGGCACTCGCGCAGAGTTCATGACGAAGTTCATGGGTGAGTCCGGCATCTCCAACGCGGCCCTTCGCCAGGCCGTTGTCGAGAAGCTTGATTCGATTAAGGACAACAAGGAGTTTGTCCTTGCTGCCATGGGCGGCCTCTACGTTCGCGACCTCGAGATCCCCAAGGTTGGCGGTTCTCTTGCCAGTATGGACGGCGAGGAGTTGAAGGCTGACGATATGGTGCTGTTCCCCATGCCGGCCTCGTATTTCTCCCGTGACCCTCTGGCTGTCGTGGGCAAGGGCGCTACCATGAACCGCATGTACTGGAATCAGCGCAACCGCGAGGTAATCTTCTACGAAACGGTGCTGCGCAACCATCCCGATTACGCCGGTAGCCCCATCTGGTACGACCACAACAGCGAGTGGCATATCGAGGGCGGCGATATCCTCAACATCAACGCCAAGACGCTCGCCATCGGTATTTCCGAGCGCACCCAGACTGCGGCCATCGATGAGCTCGCCAAGAATATGTTCTGGGGTTCCGATGAGGCCGAGATCGAGAACATCTATGCCATCAAGATCCCGCACGGCTACGCCTACATGCACCTCGACACCGTCTGCACGCAGGTCGATCGCGAAAAGTTCACGGTCTATCCCGGCATCTACCAGACGCTTCGTGCCTACCGCCTGACCAAGGGCGATTCGGAGGGGGAGGTGCATATCGAGGAGCTCGAGGGCACCCTGCAGCATATTCTCGAGCTTGCGACGGGTATGGACCACATCACCATGATTGAGTGCGGTGGTGGCGATCCGATCGAGGCTTCTCGTGAGCAGTGGAACGATGGTTCCAACACTCTTGCGGTCGCACCGGGCAAGGTCTGCGTGTATGAGCGCAACGTTGTCACCAACGATGCTCTTTACAAGGCCGGCGTCGAGCTGCTCGTCGCCCCCTCCGAGGAGCTTTCTCGCGGTCGCGGCGGCCCGCGCTGCATGACCATGCCGTTCTGGCGTGAGGAAATCTAGTCAGCGTTAGCGTATCTGGGCGGCGCGTGTGCGTCTGCGCCGCCCATCCCTCCTTGTGTGTTCCAACAACCGAAAGGACTCAAATCATGGCTCTTAATCTTTCTGGTCGAAGCGTTCTTACCCTGCTTGACTTTACGTCCGAGGAAATCGAGTACATGCTCGACCTCTCAAAGAACTTCAAGGATATGAAGCGCGCCGGTTATCCGCACCGCTTTCTCGAGGGCAAGAACATTGTCCTGCTGTTTGAGAAGACCTCCACGCGCACGCGCTGTGCCTTCGAGGTCGGCGGTATGGACCTGGGTATGGGCGTGACCTACCTCGACCCCGGCTCGTCGCAGATGGGCAAGAAAGAGTCCATCGAGGATACCGCCCGCGTGCTCGGTCGCATGTATGACGGTATTGAGTATCGCGGCTCCGACCAGTCGATCGTCGAGGAGCTTGCCGCCAAGGCTGGCGTTCCCGTCTGGAACGGTCTGACCAACGAGTACCATCCCACCCAGGCCCTTGCCGACATTCTTACCATGCGTGAGGAGTTTGGCGACACGCGCGGCATGAAGCTCACCTATATGGGCAAGGAGCAGGGCAACGTCAGCGACTCCCTGATGGTTATCTGCGCCAAGCTCGGCATTAACTTCTGCTCCTGCGGACCCAAGGGCGATGTCGAGGGCGCCACGCACTTCGATCCCGAGCTTCTTGAGCGCTGCCAGGAGATCGCCGCTCAGAATGGCTGCACAATCCAGCTTACTGAGGATATCGACGAGGGCGTCAAGGATGCAGACGTGATCTATACGGACGTTTGGGTCGGTATGGGCCAGGCTGAGGAGCTGTGGAAGAGCCGAATCGATCTTCTCTCTCCCTATCGAGTAACGCCCGAGGTCATGGCCAAGGCAAACCCCGGCGCCATCTTTATGCACTGCCTGCCGAGCTTCCACGATACGCAGACCACCATCGGCGCCGAGATTGCCGAGAAGTTCGGCGTGACCGAGATGGAGGTTTCCGATGAGGTCTTTGAGAGCGCGCAGTCTCGTGTGTTCCAGGAGGCCGAGAACCGCATGCATACCATTAAGGCCATGATGTACGCGACGCTTCGCTAGTAGCTGGGAAGTGAACGAACACTATGAGTAAACCGTACGGCAAGCCCGATCGTATTGTCGTCGCCCTCGGCGGCAACGCCCTCGGCAACAACCCCGTCGAGCAGATCGAGGCCGTGAGCAACA
>UQPT01000078.1:0-9722 GCA_900543045.1 uncultured Collinsella sp. | reverse complement strand
CCTATGTGCGGCGTAGGCCGCTTATTAGCCCGTCCAAGAATTGGGGCGCAGTTCACAAGGCCCGGCGGGGCTTTTTTATCCTTAGGCCCGCGCATGTCTTGTAGATACCGACGGGCTCTGCCCATCATAGGCTTTTGCGCGGGTAGAATGCATGGATAACTTGAGGCTCACGCGCGACGGAAAGGAATCGTTGCATGGATCAGGACAAGACAACCGTGATGGGCGGCTACGGTTCCGCGCAGGCTGGCGATAGCGCCGATGCGACCCGCGTTGTTCCCAACCCCGGTTATACCGACCCCGCCGCGACGCAGCCTTCTGCCGAGCCCACCCGGGTTATGGGCTATGGCGACACGGCGCAGGATTCTTATGCTGCATCTTCGCAAGGCCCCTATGGCAACGCAGCTCCGGACCCGTTTGATTATGCGCCGCAGGATTCTTATGCCGCCTCGACACCGAATCCCTATGATGACCTGCCGCAGAATCCTATTCCGCAGCCTCAGCAGACGACGTATATGCCTCGCACGGCGCAGCCTCGCTACGAGTCGCGCGAGCCGTATCGCGAGTACCCCAAGTCGATTCCGCAATATGGCGAGGACGAGGAGAAGAAGCCGTCGCGTTCGTCGAGCGTGATCAAGAAGATCCTCATCGTGCTGGCGATCTTCTTTGCGCTGTCGGTTGTGTTTGCCATTGTGTCGGGCATG
The DNA here is from genome assembly GCA_900543045.1 of uncultured Collinsella sp. Taxonomy (GTDB): domain Bacteria; phylum Actinomycetota; class Coriobacteriia; order Coriobacteriales; family Coriobacteriaceae; genus Collinsella. Next base: position 9,021 of record UQPT01000078.1, on the reverse strand, counting down.
CTCGACAAGCGAGGGAGTTCAACGGCCGATACCGCTGCCGAGCAAACCGAGTCCGCCTCGTCTAGCACCGTCGATCTGAGCGATATCCCGGGGCAGTACTGGTCCAACGCCAAGAAGCTCCTTAAGTCGCGCGGCGCCGATCTTTCGAATGCCGTGGTCCTGACTGATGATGGCTCAACGCCCGTCGTCGATGCCAACTGGATCGTTACTTCTGCTTACTATAACGACAGCGGCAACCTCGAAATTCAGCTCACGCACAAGAACAGCTCGGGCAACTCGTCCGACGGCCAAAGCGGTACCGACGGCTCGAGCTCCAATACGCTGGAGGACTTGAGCAACAAGGCACAGGAGCTTGGGGATAAGGCCCAAGAGCTGGGTGATACGGCTCAGAACCTGGGCGACACCGCTCAGAACTTGGGCGACATGGCGACGGATGCCTGGAACGCCCTACAAAACGGCATCTCGGGCGCGCAGGGAAACTAGCTGTTAAGCGGGCTACAGCTGCTCGGCCGGACGCTCGGGCGAGCTGAAGCCCGAATCAAATGTGACGACGCACGAGACGTTGGGCCGGCGCTCGTGCACGATGCGCGTGACGAGCTCCAGCAGCTCCTCGTCGGATATATCAAAGCCGTCGGGACGCACCAGGTCAAACGAAACGAACCCGTCGTGCTCGTGCAGGTCGTGGATGGAGAGTGCGGGGTCGATCTGCATGATGCCGCGCTTGACCCAGCCGCGCAAATCATCGCCGGTTGTCGCGATGGGGTCGCAGTGCAGCGTGATGTCAATGCCCATCTGGCGCTTGATGTCGTGCTCGATGGTGTCCAGGATCTCGTGATGTTCAAACGCGTCGCCCTCGCCGGGCATCTCCACGTGGGCGCTGGCAAACTGACGACCGGGGCCGTAGTCGTGCACCATCAGGTCGTGTGTGCCCAAGACCTGCGGATAGGACATGATCTTGTCGCGGATTGCCTGGACGAGCTTGGGGTCGGGCGCTTGCCCCAGCAACGGGCTGATGGCGTCGCGCACCAGGCCCATGCCACTGATGCAGATGAAGACGCCCACGCCCAGGCCCGCCCAGCCGTCGAGGTCAAAGCCGGTCGTCTGCGAAATAAGCGCTGCGGCCAGGACCGATCCCGAGGTGATGACGTCGTTTTTGGAGTCCTGTGCTGTGGCGATGAGTGTTTCGGAATCGATACGGTTGCCCAGCGCACGGTTGAATGCGGCCATCCAGAATTTGACGAGCATGGACAAGACGAGAGCGGCTAGGGAGACCAGCGTGTAGGCGGTGGGGGAGGGCTTGATGATCTTAGTGACCGACTCGAGGATCAGGTTGATGCCGACGGCGCAAACCAGGACGGCGACAAACAAGCCGGCTAGGTACTCGTAGCGGCCGTGGCCATAGGGGTGGCCTTCGTCTGCAGGGCGGCTGGCAAGGCGGAACCCGAGCAGGCTCACGATGTTGCTCGAGGCATCGGAGAGGTTGTTGAAAGCGTCGGCGATGAGGGAGACGGAGCCGGCGAGCAGGCCCGCGATGCCCTTGGCCAGGCACAGGGTGATGTTGAGGCCAATGCAGATGAGGCTTGCGGCGAAGCCCGCGTTGGTGCGGCAGGAGGCATCGACCGGCTCGCCCTCGCTGCCGGGAACAAGCGTATGTACCAGCCGATTTACAAATAGCATAGCGGTCGTCCTCACAATCATGTTTAAGGGGATAGTGTAGCTCGCGCGGGGGCGCCGTGCACCGATGCTCAGAAAATGCAGCAATAGTCTGCCGGTGCTAACGAGCGAGCCTTCTCGTCTGCCTGGGTGGTCCATTTTGGGCCACATGGGTATGGGCATGTGCCTGTTTGCTCGACATACTTAATGTCGACAGCTTTGTGCAAAGGAGGACGTTTCCATGGACGAGATGTTTGCCATTAAATGTCAAAACTGCGGCGGCCCTATGTACTCGCACCAAGCTAAGCGCAGCTTTGAGTGCGCTTATTGCGGTGCGGTCATTCCGTGGCAGGCGGACGCCGGAGAGCCCAAGAGCGCTTTGGGCATTCGCCATACGCCGCTGACGGTAGTGGATGGACTGCTCAAGCTCACGCATGTGTCGCAACTCGAGCGCCCGGAGGACCCGGACTGGTATTTCTTCAATTCGCACTGGCGCAATCAGTCGGTCCTGGAACATCTGCTGTGGGAGGACCGCGGCACGGCGCAGGAGTTCCAAGAAGCGACGCACGTGAGCATTCCCTGCCCCTTCTGCGGAGCGTCCTTTGAGGGCGAGTCAACGCAGCGTGTGTTTGAGTGCCCGTCCTGCGGCAACAAGATCGGCATTGCCGACCTGCTCAAGCCGGGGACGTTTAGCAAGCGCCTGACCATGGGCGTTGGTGCGGAATATGTGCCCGAGCAGGGTATTCCCTGCGAGATAACGCCGCAGCAGGCGCGCGCCAATGCGCTTGAGCTGGTGCGCCGATATCCAGACGCCTTTGCCGGTCACGATGTGGAAGACGCGATTCAAAACGACATGATGCTCTTCTACTTCCCCATGGCGCTCGCGGACCTGCGCATGATGGCGTCCTTCCCGGGCAAGGGCCTGAGCAAGGAGACCCTGGTGTACTACGAGGTGCTCGACTGGGCATATCCCAGGGCAAACTACCTGGACGTTCGCCTTATGGGCATTCTGGAGCCATGGGACTTTGCCAAGGTTGGGTCGTTCGACCCGGCCATGCAGGAAGGCGACTTCCGCGTTGTCTCCGTCGATGCGTCCACCAAGGACCAGGTGGTCATTGACAAGCTGGCGCTCGACATTGTTGGCAACGATGCCGAGACTTTCCTGGGGCTCAATAAAAAGAGCATCCGCACCTGGGCGCGCAAGGCCCGCAAGCACAAGGACGGCCTGGTTATGGTGCCGGTCTACTTTGTCGATCGTCCCGCGTCGGATGGACGTAATGGCGAGCAGGTGCGCATTGCCGTGAACGGCCAGACGGGCCGTGCGGCGGCGGTGGTGTTTAGCGACAAGCGCGAGACGCATATTGTGGCGCCGCTCAATCCGAGCCTGCATCTGTCCGGTGAGAGCACCGTACACGCCACACCCGTCGAGGTCAAATATGTAAAATCGCCGTTCCTATACCAGATCGTGCGCCGTGGAGACGGCGAGCAACCGCGCCAGGTTGCAGCCGCCGTCGAGGGTTCCTACCGAGAGGAGAAGCCCAAACGCAAGGGCTTGTTCGCTGCGATCTTTGGTAAGTAGGGGAGTGGTGCCGGTTGGCTCGCGAGAGTGCGCAACATCCCGCCCGTGATGGCAGATGTAAATAAACGGTGGAACGGCTGTAAAAGAGTCTTGCCACTGGGTAAAATTAGGATGTGCCGCGGAACCCGCTCCTCAGCTACTCAAACTTCGGAGCCGCGGGCAACGCAGGTATTATCGTCAAAAGGGTCGGTTGCAGCCGGCCCTTTTCATGACTCCCTTCGCTATCCGTTACTGCTTATATTCCCGCCAGATCGAGTAGAGGTTCCGGGCAATGCCGGTTACACACATCGAGAGGGTGTCCTAAAACAAACACCGTTCTATCAGCTCTCTACTGCGCAGGGTGTTGATCCACTCCTGCGGAATTGCGCCGATACCGTAGGCCGTGCCGGCGAGGGCGCCTGCGACGGCTGCGGTGGTGTCGGTGTCGTCGCCTAGGTTGACGGCGGCAAGCACGCAATCTTCGTAACTGTTGGTGTTGACAAAGCACCAGGTAGCGGCTTTAAGCGTGTCGCGCACGAAACCGCCGGACCTGATTTCGTGGTCGGGCGCGCTTTTCAGCTGCAGCGCCCACGAGGGGAGTGCGCCGTTCAGCACGTCTCTCATCAGCTCGACAAATATGACGCATGCATCGGTCGACGTTCTGTGGGCGTGCGTAATCGCGGAGACCTTGCTGACCTCTTCGTCTGTCGCATCGGTGAACGCCAGGGGAGCGATGCGCATGAGCGATCCGTTGCCGTTGTCGCGCTCGCTGGAGCCTCATTGCTACCCTTGCGTTTCGCCATTGGTCGCTTCGTTGATGGCGCGGTACTCGGCACTCAGCTCGCGCGCCAGCTCTTCCTTGCTTGGAAGATACGGCAGGTATTTGGCGGCAAACACTTGGTCGTTGTCTTCGGGCAGCGTGTACTCGACGATCGAATCGCTTTTGTCCGCGCAGAGCACGATGCCTATGGGCGGATTGTCGCCTTCGTTCATGAGCTCGCGCGTGTAGTAGTTCACATACATTTGCATCTGGCCCAGGTCCTGGTGCGTAAGGTCATCGGTCTTAAGGTCGATGAGCACGAAGCAGCGCATCAGATAGTTGTAAAACACAAGGTCAATATAGAAATGGCGCCCATCAAAGGTGATGCGCTTTTGGCGCGCCTCGAAAGCGAAACCACGGCCAAGCTCCAGCAGGAACTTCTGAAGATGCGTGATGAGTGCCTGCTCTAGATCGCTCTCGCGAAACGTAGCATCGTCCGAGAAACCTAAAAACTCCAGTACATATGGGTCGCGGATGATATCCTCGGGGCGACGAGCCGGGGCGCTCTCTTGGATTTCCTGGGTGACGGCCTCTTTGTCCTTGCTGGTAAGTAGGCGCTCGCGGAACATGGTGTTGATCTGGCGTTCGAGCTGACGCGTGCTCCAGCGAGAATCGGCGCATTCGTTCATGTACCATGTTCGAGCATCAGGGTCGGTTATACGCGATAACCTGCGGTAATGTGTCCAATTCAATCCGGAACGCAGTGCGTTCCGGATTGGGAACGCAAGATAAAACTGACGCATGTATCTTAAGCTTCTGGCGTTGAAGCCTCTGCCAAAATCCTTAGTCAATCTAACGGCAAGTTCGTCGATCAGTGCATCGCCATACTTGGCGCGCTCCTCTCCGCCCTGTTCATCAACAATACTCTTGCCGATCTCCCAATATGCCTCAACCATCGCAAAGTTAATGGCGGTATAGGCCTTGTCGCGAGCGGCGTTGAGAATCGAGGAAACCTGCTTGTAAAAAACTTCTGGCACGATTGCCGATTCCCCGCGGTTTACCAGTTCACCCATCAATATCGCCCGACTTTCCTCTTGAGGAGTGCATCTTTATTGCATTTAGTTTAAAGCCTCGCGCTGACACGAATTGCTGCGTTGTCTGGCACCTTCGCATGGGGGCCTTGCGGTGACTAAAATGTGGCCATAGAGACAGTTTTAACGAACCCCATGGGAGTGGCACGCATGGACAACAACACCTTGCTGTTTCAGGACAAGGGTTCGGGTAGGTTTAAAGACGTCAAGATCTACCCGAATCGCATCGAGGTACTCAAGAAAGGCACTTTTGGCGGCAAGCACACCGAGATTGCCTATCTTAAGGACATCACGGGGGTCAACAGGATCAAGGGACGCGACGTTTTTCTGCGCAACAGGCTGTTGACTGCTCGTGTCTTTAGCCTGAGCAGCCGCGCAAAAGCCCAGGAATTCGTGAACGCGCTGAATATGGTGATGTAGCCTATGGCGGCATTCGGGCCAAGGTAAAAAACGGGGGCACAGAACGGTGTCCTGCGCCCCTCGTCGAGTCGATGTGTCCAAAAGGGTCGGCTTGCCTATTCGCTATCGTCCCCAGCGTTTTCGCGGTCACTGGCAAGCATCGCCGCGCCAGCGACCGTTGTCGCCATGGCGGCAGCGGCGAGCCCGGCGGCGATGCCAGAGCCGTCGCCCGTGTCGGCGAGTTTTCCGCCCGAGCCCTTACCCTTGTTGCCGCCGCCGTTCTTGTCGGCGCCGTCTGCGTTGGCGCCGGTACCGGTGCCAACGCCGCCCGCACTGCCCGAGGCCGCTACGGTAAAGCTTGCGGCTCCGTCGCTGGCGAGCGTGTAGTTCTGCGCCGCGTCGCCCAAGAGACCGTTCACGCGCACCCAGTACGTTCCTGCGGCAAATGTTTCGCCCTCGGCCATTGCCGTGCCCGGAGCGCCGTCCGCGTCGTGCACAAACTCGAGCTGGGCCGTGCAGGCATCGGTTTCGAGCTTGCCCTCGAGTGATGCCGCAATCTTGGCGCGCACGTCTTCGCCGGCCTTAAGGCCTTCGAGTCCCTCAAAATGGGGCGTCAGCGCGCGTGGATCGATATCGATGGGCACAGAGCCCTGCAGCCCCGTAACGGTCTCGTTGCCCAGGGCGTCGACATCCACGTATTCAATGGCAAACGCATGGCCCGAAGCTGTCGCGTTGAGCGCGTTGCTGCTGTCGACGAGGCAGAAATGGCCCTCGCCAACGGTCTTGCCATCCTGGAGCGAGGCATCGCTCAGCGAGTCGCCGTACGTCATGCGCATGCGGTTCGGGAGGTAGTACGAAGCTGTCTGCTTGTGCGGTGTATCGTAATTGCGTTGGTAGACGCTCCGGGCCAGTGCCGCATCAACAAAGTCGGATACGATGATGCCAATGTGCTTGAGGTAATCTGACTTTGTATCCTCGGTGCCGCTGGGATTGATGTACGGGCTCTTGTACAGATGCTCGTTGACTACTCGTGCCGAGGTAAAAGGATTGCCTCCGTGCGACAAGCCCGTGCAGCTGGTGTAGTTGATAGACCAGCAACGCTCCTGGACTTGCACCTTGGCCCTGTCATCGTCCACGACGTCCACCTTGTTGCGCGTGCGCCCGGTCGTTTCCTTCAGCGCATTATCGACCCAGCTGAGCTTGTCGGTTCCCGTGAGTTTGTACTTGTCCTGGGCGTATACCTTGGTGCAATAGGGCTCTTTGTCGCCTGTTTCCCCCGCGGCTTCAAAGCCCCGCGCGTCTTGGACGAGACACATAGTGGTGCTATCGGAGTGAGCCTTGATCTTGTCATCCCATTCGGTAAGGTCGAGGCCCCACGTATGGCCGCTTGCACTGTTGCCGGCGAGCCTAAATCGACGCAGCAGAACGATCTTTCCGCGCACCTCGCCCAGCGTGGGGACGTGGCTCGACGTGTAGAACAGGTTGGGGTTATCGGCCATAACCTTGGCGAAGGCCGTCGTTATGCTTTCGTCGGTAGCCTCATCGTTGCCGCGCGATACGAGCATGATGAGCGCTTCTGACAGGTTTTCGTTCAAAAACGTTTTGAAGTACCCGATGACATCGGAGAGATGCAGATAGTTCCCGTCTTTTTTGAGTAGGTAGAAAATCCCGTGGTCGATACCGGGGTCGTCGCCCTTTCCGAGTCGGATATCAAAATAGCGGATTCCCTCGAGCAACTGCGTGGGAATGTAATCCTGCTGGCATTTTACTTGCGAGGATTGGGGCTCAGTGTCGTTGTCCACGCTGCAGGTGCCCGAATCGTGCGTACCCGGGATGCTCAGCTCGTCGAGGAACTTGTTGTCGTCGACGTATTTCATCCAACATGGCCCATCGACGTAGCTGCTGTACGTGATCCAGTCGAGGCTGCTAACCGTGGCATCGTTCTTTTTCATGTCGTAACCGATAAGTTCGAGCTCCCACGGAATGCTCTTACTCTTATGGCAGATCTTATTGTTGTCCTGGTCTTTGCCGTTCGATTCTATTGCAAAGTACTTAATGTCTTTTTTCTCGGTTTCTTTCTCGACCGTGCGGTCTCGGATGATATAGGTTCCGTTTGATTGACGCTCGAACGCAAAAGCGCGGCTGGGCTTGTTGTCATACTCGCCGCCCCATACGTGGATGACCTTTCCGTCTTTGTCCGAGTCGTCGTCGACCGACCAAATGCTGTAGCCCGTCTTTTTATGCTCTTCGAAATTGAGCAAGGTGCGGATAGCATACCAGTTTGTATCGTCATTCTTGGTCGTTACGTTCTCAAGGATGAGCTTGTTGGACGTACCGTCATTAAACAGGTGGCAGACGTTGCCGCGAACGTTGCCGTCTTGGTTGACGCTTGCAGTACGAAAATAGCCCGCGGGGCGAAGGCGAATGACGAAATTACCGAGGTGCTCCGCCGGTTTGGGCGTGTCGTCTGCAAATGCCGCTCGCAGGGGAATGCCCGGTGCCGCGGTTTCTGGCAGGCTTGCAAGCGGCGACAGCGCCGCAAGACCTAAGCCCAGCGTAAATGCTCGGCGGCTGATGGCATGGTGTTCGGTCATAACTCCTCCATTCGCAGCGTGCGGCTGTACGCTCGTTTTGGACACTATACTGCCCAGATGTTTAAAGATGCTGGTTTAATTGTCTGCGCGGCGCAATAAATCGGTGGGCGGACGTGTTGGGGTGTTTATCGTTTTCGTACTGTTGCCACATTTGGGGCGGTTCCGGCGTCCGGCATCCTCGCGTTCGTCGGCTACCGGCATAAGAAAGGGAGGGTCGGTTTACCGGCCCTCCCTGGGTACGAAGCGCTGGGGTACCGTCGCTTGTTTGCACTGCGACCGTGTTTCCCGTTGCGCTCGCCAGTCGCTTAGCGCTTGATCTCGATATCGTCGAGCTTGACGTCCATGGCCTCGGTCTTGGCTTCGGCGATGTCGTCGGCAAACTCCAGAGACTTCATCATGGTCTCGACGGCGTCCTTGTGCTCCTCGACATTGTCGATGCTCACGTAGACGCTGCCGCCGCCTGCTTCGGTGAAGTACTCAGTCGTCACGCCGCCCGAGTGCGTAAAGTAGGCGCTGCGCCAAGTCTTGCCGCTGTACTTGACGGGGTCATTCTCGGTCCACTCAAAGTTGGCCTTCCATTTGGCCTCGTAGTCGAACAGCTCGTCGGCGTTCTTGTCGGAGTCGAAGACAGGGATGAAGCGATCGCTGGCGTGCTCGCTCTCGGTGAACTTAAACTGGGCCCTATCGGCGGTGTCGCCTGCGACGTCCGTGATTTCGACGCCCTCGGGCACCTCGACCTTAAACCAAATGAAGTCGGTCCTCATATCCACGGCTGGCTTTTCTGCTCCGCCGCCACCGCCACTGCCAGCAGCGCCACCGCTTCCGCCGCAACCCACCAGGGCAACCGCGGCAAAAAGACTCATGCAGAGGGTGAGAATCGCAAAGGCCTTCTTTTTCATGGTCGTGTCCTCCTCGATCTGTAACCGCCCATGGATTACCTGTCTTTACTGTACGCGCGAGCGGCTC
>UQPT01000077.1:0-9872 GCA_900543045.1 uncultured Collinsella sp. | reverse complement strand
TGTGGGGTCACCGCGCGGTCCGCATCTGATGGTGTCGACGTCAATGGTATACGGGTGCATCATCGACGTCTTCAATACAGACAATATCAGTGCGGAATGTTTTTAAGGGGATACCCTTGGGCGGCCCTACAGCAACGTGGTCGACGATGTCTATAGGAACCCACGCTTTGAAGGGGCGCCGGGCTGATGGTTTGGCTTTTTATTGGTGGGGGCCCTTACTGGGATGGGACCCTTACTAGAGGCAGGCCTCGGCGATGCGGCGCTTGAGTTCGTCGATGCCGGTGCCGGTTTGGGAGCTTGTGATGATTACGTTTTCGGCCGGGACGTTGAGCTGCTTTTTGATGGCTGCTGCCTGGCGGGCCTGCTGGGTGCGGCTGAGCTTGTCGGCTTTGGTGAGACAGACGATAAAGTTGAACTCGTTGCCCTGCAGGTAGTCGATCATGTCATGATCGAGCTTGCTGGGGTCGTGACGAATGTCCACCAGCGAGACGACCAAGTTAAAGCTGCGCTCGGAGTCGAAAAAGTCGCCGATAAGCTCGGCCCAGCGGTCGCGCTCGGCCTTAGAACGACGGGCGAAACCATAGCCCGGCAGGTCGACGAAGTGCACGTCATCGGCCTCGAAGAAATTGATGTTGCTTGTCTTGCCCGGTGTGCTCGAAACCTTGACCAGGTTCTTGCGGCCAAAGAGCTTGTTCATAATCGACGACTTGCCCACATTGGAGCGGCCGACAAAGCTCACTTCGGGGCAGGTGGACTCGGGAATCTGCGAAACCTTGCCGTAGCTGGCGACGAACTTGGCAAGCTGGTAGTTAATGGAATCGGCCATGGACACTCCTTGGTCGTAGGTTCTTACAAAAGAGCGCGCTATTGCGCGGCGGCAATGCGGCGGACGATATCGAGCGTGATGTTACTTGCGACACGCGCGTACTCGAACAGATCGAACTCTCGGTCGCAAATTGCATCGTACGCCTCGTCACAATTATCGCTGATAGCGCGCAACACCAGGCAATCGACACCATTTTTGGTTGCGACATGAGCAATCGCCGCGCCCTCCATGCCGACACAATCGGCATGTGTCGCTTCGATAGCGTCGCTACGCATGGCGGCGCCCGTCACAAAGCGGTTACCCGTGGCAATCGTGCCGACCAAGAACTGTTTGGTGCCCTCGTTCGAAGCGACTGCATTTGTCGAAGCGTCAACGAACCCACGCTCAGCAAGCACGTCGACGGCAATATCGACCAGCGCGGGCGTCGAACCAAACTCCTCAAGCCCCGGTGCGGACTCGGCGATAAGCGCGGTATCGGTATCCAGATAGCGCAGGCGTTTGCCAATGACCACGTCGTCGATATGGAGCTTGGGGTTCAAACCGCCCGCAATGCCCGAAAACACAACAGCCTGCGGAGCATACTTGCTAATGAGGTGCTGTGTTGCAGCGGCGGCGTTCACCGTGCCCATGCCCGCCGTTGTGGCGACAACTGTCAGGCCGTCGAGCTCGCCGCTCACAACGGTCAAGCCTGCCTCCCGTGCCTCGCAAACGTCGCTCAGCTCTTCCTTAATCTGCATGATCTCTTTTTCGAGCGCACCGATAATCGCGATGGTAGCCATACCATTCCCCAAACCTATACGAAATTCTCAACCACGGTATGGTACCAGCATTTTGTTTGACCTCGCCAAACGAACACGCTAAGCCAGTGCAGCTCGCGTATCAAACAGCGCCTTTGCAATCGCGGCCGTAACCTCACTCGAGCGGTCGCTCCACGGCATCGATGTCATGACGCTCATGACATAGGTACGGCCATCGATGTCGATAAGGCCCGCATCGCATGTCGAATAGTAACCGTCCTCGCTAATCCAGCCTGCCTTGTTGCACATCTTAAAGGGTAGTCAATTTGGGACGGGCTTGTTAGCCGATGGCCGACCTGAGCTCCGCACGGCGCTTTTTCATGCCGGCCATGACGGCGTTGCGCAGCTCGGGCATGCGCGCGGTATCCATCTGGGGCACGCCCTCGAGCTTATAGGGAATACCCAGTTGCTCGTACTTGACGACACCCATCGTGTGATACGGCAGCATTTCCAGGCCCACCACGTTGTGCCATGGAGCGATCAGGCGACCGAGCTTCTCGCATTCCTCCGCCGTGTCGGTGATACCCGGCACCACCACATGGCGAATAACAACCTTAATCTTGCGATGGGCAAGCTCATCGCCAAACGCCAGGATGCGCGCAGGATCGCAACCGGTCAGCTTTTTATGCTCAACCGGATCGGCATGCTTGATGTCGAGCAGCACCATATCGGTCTCGTTGAGAACAGCATCGAACTTCTCCGGATGCTTGGGATCAAATGCATAGCCACAGCTATCTAGGCAGGTATGCACACGGCCATCGGGATTGTTGTGCATTGCACGGAACAGGTCGGCCAAAAACTCGGGCTGCAGGAGCGGTTCGCCACCCGAAACGGTAATGCCGCCGCTACGGTAGAACTCATGGTTGCTCTGGAACTCGTCCATGAGATGCTCGACGGTCACCATCGTGCCGCCGTTAACAGACCAGGTATCGGGATTGTGGCAATACGCGCAGCGCATGGGACAGCCCTGAACAAACACCACAAAGCGGATGCCGGGTCCGTCGACCGTTCCCATCGTCTCGATCGAATGCACGCGACCCAGGGCATACGCAGAGTCCTCGGGACGAGCGTCCACACCCTCAAGCGTCATTTCTGCCATTCGCGCTACCTTGCCTCTCCTTGGATGCAACCAATTAAAATGCCAGAGCCATTCTAGCCCATGCGTTTGCGTTTAAACGTCTCGGACTAGAACGGCACGTTTTAATCTATCCCCCATCACCATGGCTGGGGGGCTACGTCGAGATGTCAGGCTGGAGAACGCTCGCCTGCGGCCTTTACGCCTTAAGCGTGAGCACCGCGCCGAAGGCGGTCGGGCCGCAATGGCTCGAGATGACGCCGCCAACCTGCGTCCAGGTAACGTCCTCAAAGCCCAGGTCGTGCGCATAGACTTCCATGTCGTCGCGCAGCTCCTGGGAAAGGCCCACCGAATACGCCAAGCCAATGTGCGAGTAATCAATATCGCCCTTGGCAACCATGTGGTCAATAAAGGCACGGGCGCATTTGAGCATGGAGCCGCGGAGCTTCTTGGTCGCCACGAACTTGCCACCCGTCACCTCAATGCAGGGCTTAATCTTGAGCAGATGGGCGCCTAGGAACGCGGCGTTAGACAAGCGACCGCCCGCCTTAAGGAAGGCAAGGTCGGTAGGAACAAAGCCCAGCAGCACGCGGTCCATGACGGAGTTCGTAAAAGCAAAAATCTCATCGACGGTGGCATCGGGGTGAGCCTCGATGTATTTGGCGGTCTCGACGGCAACGAGCGACTGGCCAACCGAAACAAAACGCGTGTCCATAGAGAAGACGTAGTCGCGGCCCTTAGCTGCAATCTTGGAGGACTGATGCGAGCAGGTCGTGGCCTCGGAATACGCGAGATGCAAAATGGTCGCGTCGGGCTGCTCGGCATGGATGCGGTCGTACACGTGAGCAAAATCCGCAGGCGCGCAGCCACTGGTCTTGGGCATCACGCCAAACTCGTTGCAGCGCGAATAAATCTCAAGCGGATCGATCGAGCCGTCCTCGACGGTCTCGTCACCAATCGTGACATGCATGGGCACACGCACGATGCCATAGCGTTCGCAGAGCTCCGGTGTCACATCCGAACCAGACTCAACCACGATTACGTACTTGCCCATTATCATCACGACCCATCTCGACGTTGGTTATTTATTACGCGCGCACGCCCGTCGCCCAATTGAACAACGACTCCCAAGCACCAGAGAGACGCCGCCCTTCGCCACAACAAAGGACAGCGTCTCCCTGAAATACTCCGTGCTTGCATGAGATTCTACACGGTTTGGTAATGAGTGTTACTTACTCCGCAAACGGTAGCTATATGCGATAAACGGTAGCCACCAAGAAAGCCTGTGTATCCAAAACGCCATGGTCACTCACAATGCGGCTAGCGAGCCAGACGGTAAAACTCCATCGAGGCGTCGCCCTCGGCGCGCAACTGCATCGCCGGCGCCGCAGACGAATAGGTGCGGCTCGTAAGCGCAACCTCGCCGTCGTTGACAAATACCTCGAGCATCGTGGCATCCGAAAGGACTCGCAGGCAGTAAAGCTCGTCGAGCTCAACCGACCTCTTGTCGCGTCCATAGCCCTCATCGCCCATATCAAGTGTGAGCATTCCGTTGGCAAAGCACACGACAACGCCCTCACGAACTTCCAGCTCAATGGACTTCGTCCCCCGGCACGACACGACGGCATCAAACAGTCGACCAGGAGAGCCGACGGTCTCTCCGGCGGTCACCGAAACACGCTCCTTGCGCAGTTGCTCAACCTCGCGCGCGGGCCACTGACAGAGCTTACCGTCGCGCATATTCAGCACCCTCGGCACGGTAAGCGCGCACTGCCATCCGCGTTCCACCGTCGGGTTTTGAGCCGTTGCATCGGGGCAGCCGGCCCAACCGATCATAATCCGTCGACCGTCGGCATCTGCAAATGATTGAGGGGCATAGAAGTCAAGACCCGCATCGACCATCGGGGGCATACCCTGCCCGGCGATTTTAAAGCTAGGCGCCTCCCAATCGGCCTCAATACGAAACCACACGCACTGATGCGGGTTTTGGTAACGCCAACCATCGGCGGGCACGCCCTGCGGACAGCAAACGAGAATAAGCTCGCCATCAAGCTCAAACAGATCGGGGCACTCCCACATAAAACCGAACTTCTCGCCGAGCTCAATACGCGTCGCATATTTCCAGCACTCAAGATCGTGCGAGGTATAGACGAGCACGCAACCGCGGTCGTCTTTCGTACGAGCACCAAGAACCATATAGTAGATACCGTCGTGCTCCAGGATCTTGGGGTCGCGCACGTGCGTACTAATATCGTCGGGGTAATCGACCGGACCAACAGCTATGTGCTTCTCCCCCAATTTATCGGGGTTCTCGGTAACCATGTGAATCTGATTTTGGTCGCGCCCTGTCAGCACATAGTCATAATCATCGCGGTCAAAATGCTTGACGTTACCGGTATAGAAGTAGTGAATCTTGCCGTCGTGCATAAATGCAGACCCCGAATACGCACCGCTCGAGTCTAGATCTGAATCGGGGAATAGCGCGGGACCGCGGTTCTCGTACGTCACAAAGTCCTTCGTCGTCAGATGATTCCACAGCACCGGTCCGCCGTGCGCGGCATCAAACGGATCGTATTGGTGATAGATGTGGTATGTATCACCAACCTGCACCAAACCGTTGGGATCATTGAGCCAGCCAAGCTCGGGCTCCGCATGGAACAGAAGTCTATCGGAGTCAGCCGCGATGCGAGCCGCAGTCTCATCCTGCCCGGCACGCCACAGCTCGTAGTCCGAGCGCGTCACCTTATGTTTTTGATCGAACATTCAATCGTCCTTCTTGTAGAGGAGAAGGACGCCCGGCCCATGCGAGCCAAACGCCCTTCTCCAACAGGTCGACCCGTACATTACCTTGACGGATCTGGATTAGAAGCTGACATCAAAGCCGGCGCCTGCACCCTCTTCATCGGTGGTCGGAACGCCCTTTGCCTTGTTGTAGGCAAAGATCAGGATGATCGGGACGAAGAAAGCGATCAGATTGCCAGCCACATACCACACGAGGGTCTCGGGCGTGACGATGAGCAGGCCAAGTACGCCGGTCAGACCCTGGCCGATAGCGCGCACCTCAAAGAGCTTCACGAAGGCACCGCCGCAGCCTGCACCGATGCAAGCGCAGATGAACGGAATGATCGAGTAGCGCATGTTTGCAGCAAAGATAGCGGGCTCGGAGATTCCGACCAGCGTCGGGATAAAGGACGACATGCAGATGTTGCGCTCTTTGGAATGCTTCTTGTGAATGAGATACATGCCGATGGCGCCGCCGCCCTGGGCGATGATGGAAACGGACCAGATGGCCTGGATGTAGTTGAAGCCGGTCGTGGCAACGAGATTAGCCTCGATACCCTGAATGAACTGGTGCGTACCGGTAACGACGAGCGGCTGCAGGAACGCGGCAAAGACGAAGGCACCAAAGACGCCCATCCTGTTGTACAGGACATCGATTACGCCGGCAAGGACGTCGCCAATCAGGTTGCCGAGCGGGCCGAACACGGTGAACAGGGCGACGTTGGCAAGAATCAGGGTAACGGTCGGGACAAAGACGAACGAGACGACCTCGGGGATGTACTTCTGGGCAATCTTCTCGACCTTGGCCATGAACCAGGCGGTCAGGATTGCGGGGAACACGCCGCCCTGGAAAGCAACCATGGGAATGGAGAGCGGACCAAAGTTCCAATACTCAGCACCCGTCGGGTCCATAACGAACGCGTTGCGGTTCATAAGGCTCGGATGAACCATGACGATGCCGACGAGGATACCTAGGATCGGGTTGCCGCCAAAACGCTTGACCGCGCTGTACATCACCAGGACAGGCAGGTAATCGAAGGTGGTAGCGATAATGGCAAAGAAGCTTGCGAGGTTCTTGAGGAACTCGCTGTGGTCGGCAAGGCTGCCCTCCATGCCAAAGAGGCCGTTGGCAACGATCAGCGACTTAAGGCCGATGATGATAGCAGCGCCGACGAAAGCGGGAATGATGGGGATAAAGATGTCCGAGAATACCTTGAGGACCGAGAAGAACTTGCCCTTCTTGTCCGCCTCGGCGCCCTTGACCTCGGAAGCACTGATCTCCTTAACGCCCGTCAGAGCCATAAACTCATCATAGACCTTGTTTACGGTACCGGTACCGAAGATGATCATGAGCTGGCCGCTGTTGTACAGCACGCCCTTGACGCCATCGATGTTCTCGAGCTCGGCCTTGTTGTACTTGCTCGTATCCTTGAGCACCAGACGCAGACGCGTAACGCAATGCGTGGCACCCTCGATGTTATCCAGACCGCCGACGTTATCGACGACTTGCTGAGACACTACTTTGTAGTCCATGTTCCTCTCCATTCCCTTACGAAATCATAAGACGTTTTGTGGCCATTACAGAGATGCGATCGTTGCATTTGCGCACTTGACCGTACCGTCGGTGACCGTCAGCGCCACACCCTGGCCCTGCTTATTGCAGAAGCGAGCGTTAAGCGCAACATCATCGACAAAGATGGTCGCGATATCGTCGTCAACGACCAGGCGCACATGATGAGTGCCCTCGCCCTTAAAGAACAACGGACGCTCGAGGCCCATGTTGTTGACCTGGAACCACGGATACTGGGGGGCCGCCGTAAACTCGAGCTTGCCCTCACGCAGGTTGGCGCGGAACTCATAGGCAAGACCAGACTCGGCGTCCTCGGCGAGCTTCACCGAGAAGCCGGCAGCGTCACCGGCGAGCTCGATGTCGGCGTCGAGCATATAGGTGGAACCGGCATCCGCAGCGAGCACCTGCTCGACCTTGCCCGACTCGCAGGAAAGCTCAAAGGCCTCGACTGCCTTAGCCTCGCCAAAGGCGCCAAGCATGCTGTCGGGGAGTTTGGTGCCAAGCGTTCCGTCGGCACGCTGAACGATCTCGAGGGGCATAAAGGTGCCACCCCACAGGTAAGAGCTGGGGTCGCCGCCCTCGTCACGCGTAGGAACCCAACCAAAGAGAACGCGGCGCTCGCCATCAAATGCGGTACGTGCGGCATAGTACGCGCGGCCATCGAAGGAATCGTCCGCAGGAGTAATCCAGGGACCGTTGATAGAGCGAGACATGCGGTAACGGGTCTTGTTGCCATCGCTGTACTCAGAGAACACCAGATACCACCAGTCGCCCATCTTAAAGAGATCAGGCATCTCAAACATGGTGTACAGGCCCGGATTCCACCAGTCGCCCTGGAACTCCCAGGTATCCAGGTCCTTGGAGGTGAACTTGACCAGACGACCGGTCATCAGACGCTTGTCCTCGCCCACACGCGTGCCGAGGATGAGCATGTACTCTTCGTTCTCCTCATCCCAAAGCACAAAGGGATCGCGCCAGTTGCGGTCATCGTAACCCTCCTGGGGCGGAAGCAGCGTCTCGGCGATGTTCTTCTCCCACTTGACGGCGTCGTCACTCGTTGCGTGAAGAAGAACCTGCTTCATCAAACGTGCGCGGACCTTATCGCGATTGCAACCAGTGTAGAGCGCATGGTACTTGTCGCCCACCTTAAACACCGTGCCGGCATAAACATACTGGTCGACTTCCTCGTCGCCGCCACGCTCAAGGCTCTCGCCAAAGTCTTTGTAATTGACGAAGTCCTTGGTCGTAGCGAGCGCCCAGCCAAACGGCTCTCCGAAAGGTCCGGGGTTACGCGTGTCACGCTGGTGATAGAGATAGAACGTGCCGTCCTCGCCGTACGGCATGATGTCGCCTACCCAAATTCCCTCAGGCTGGTAATACACCTTGTGCATCCGAGACTTCCTTTCCCGCAAGATACTAACTCGGTACAACTGCAAGATATGTCAATCGTTTTCATATGTCAAACGTTTTCACACCAATACGTCTTTTCGCAGTTCCAGTCGTCGGCAAACGGTTGACATATGCCGGCGAACGGTCATCAGAGGCGTTTGAGGAATTCTTTTGGCACGGGATGAACTACGCGGTTTTGCCCTCAATGAGTTCAACGGGGAGTTTGATATTCGATTCGGGCTTATCGCCGTTAATAAGAGCGATGATGGATTGCGCCGCGAGCTCTCCGATGCGATCGATATCTTGGCGTACGGTTGTTAAGTCAGGCATAAACGTCATGGTGCGGCGGGCACCATCCGCGCCCACGACCTTAATATCGTCCGGAGCGCTCAAGCCGCGTTGCTTCATCACGTTGAGACAGATGGCCGCCATCGTGTCGTCTCCCGCAAAGATGCCGTCAATATCGGGGTTCTCATCGAGGATCTTCGCAACGACCGCGCTCTTTTCGTCGTCGGACTTAACGAACTCGACCTCACGGACAAGCGCGGGCAAACCGGCCTGCTCCACAACATCGTGGTAGGCATCGGTACGCTTATTGGCAGGCATACGCATGCGGCTATTGTTGCGCAGGCACAAGATGCGCGAACACCCGTCATCGATCAGGCGACGCGTGGCAAGTTCGCCGATGCTATAGCTGTCGCTCGCAATCTGAACAGAGGCCTCGCCAAGGTCGCAGTCGATACCAACCAGACTCAAGCCCATCTCGGCATACGCCTCGGCACCGATATTAAGCGAGTTGACGATGACGCCATCAACCATATTGCGCCGAAGCATATCGATATAAGAACGCTCAAGATCAGGTCGATTGGCGCTATTGCACAGCAACATCTTAAAACCGTTTTCGGCCAGGGTACGCTCAACGGCTTGGACCGCTTGTGCATGAAACGGGCTGCTGACATAGGGAACGATCATACCGATTAGATTCAGGCGACCGTTGAGCATGGCACGGGCGATATCGTTGGGCGTATAGTTGATACGCTCCATCGCGGCATGGACCTTATCGCGGGTCTCTTGGCTAATATAGCCGCGATTATTAAGCACGCGAGATACCGTAGTAGGCGAAACCCCCGCCACCGCTGCAACTTCCTTGATGCCAGGCTTAGCAGAATCCTTAGAACGAGCACCCTCGCGAGCCATAGCACCCTCCCCTCATCAACATGTCATACGTTTACATACGAACAAAGCATACCCCAACAACAGTGGGAAGACGGTAACAGTACAAGTAAGTAAACGACTCATCCAAATAATTAGGAGAGTTCCGCCTAAAGGGTGACTACACAGGACCCCGCCGGGGCTGTTTGGGCTACCTCCCAAAATATTCCGCAGGACGCAAGAAGCCCTCGCCGCACGAAGTGCGCAGCGAGGGCTTCTTGC
>UQPT01000076.1:0-10020 GCA_900543045.1 uncultured Collinsella sp. | reverse complement strand
CGGGCCGTGTTCCGCTATGCGGTTGTCAATTTGCGAAAGAAATTATGCGTCACCGGCTCACCCATATCGTTCCACGCGCAGTTTCGCAGCGAGCGCAGCGAAGCGAGAATGTTTGAGCATGGAATGATATGGGTGAGCCCCGAACGGGCGGGATTAGTGCGCCCTGCGCAGCGAGAATGTTTGAGCATGGAATGATATATGGGCGGCTCCCGCCGAGCAGCGGACTATCGCCTAGCGGATATGCGCTGGCTTGCCGCCCCAGTAGAAGCGGCAGAAGGCTCGTTTGCGCTTTTGGGGTTTGCCTACGAGCTCTATGGTGGCGATGGCGATGTCTTCGGCTGCGTGGGGGCGGCGTAGTACTTCGCCGTTGATGAGTAGCGCTTTGAGTGATTCGGGATGGTCGTGCAAGTGACGTAGGGTAACGATGAGTTCTCGTGCCGTGGTGACGTGCATGCTGGCTCCCATGCCGGTGAGCATCGTGGTGTTGGCCTTTTCCTGGCCGTATGATTTGCCCAGCAGGATCATCGGCAGATGTGCGCATAGGCACTCGGTGACCGTGAGTCCGCCCGATTTGAGAATTGCCAGGTCGCAGCCGTGCATGAGGGCCGCCATGTCGTCGACATAGTCCAGCACCGTGACATTTTCGAGCTTCATGGCATCGAAGAGTGTCTTGAGGCGGGCGGCGTATTCCTTATCCTTGCCCGGCAAAAAGACAAAGTGCATGTCTTCGAAGCTGCGTAGGAAGGGGAGGGTGCGGTCCATCTCCGCGCGAAAGCGAACGTACGGTTGAGGCAAGCTGGCACCGGCCATTACCAGCACGACGGTCTTGTCGGTGGGGAGGTTGAACTTAGCTAGCTCTTCCTCACGATCGTAATCCGTGTCGAATCCGGTGCGAATAGGAATGCCGGTAATGCGAATCTTTGTCTCGAGCACCTTGCGCGGACGCAGCGTTTCGGCCATAAATTCGTTGGCAACACAGAATAAATCGGTGTCCTTGTGGGGCCACCATCCCTCGACTTCGTAGTCGGTCGGTACGCAGATGACCGGATAATCGATACCCGTAATTACGCGGGCGCCCACGGCAACATTGGCTGCTGTGATGTGCGTTGCAACCACGGCTATGGGCCTGCGGCTACGAATATATTCGTTGAAGGCGGGGAACATAATTCGCGACCATGCCGTTCCGCCACCCCAGAGAAGATGTCCCGTAAGCGTATATCGCCAGGTCAGGTCGTAAATGGGGCGCGTGGCTCCCGTAAAAGAAGCCGCGGTCTTATTGCCGTCGAATTTAATACGTCCAAAATCAAGGATATCGAGCACTTCAATCTCAATATCCTCGGGGATGCCATTGGTGCCGCGGATGAGGTCGAATGCCTGCGCTATCGCATTTGCGGCGGCCTTGTGGCCCGAGCCAACGGAGGCGTGCACGATGGTCACGAGAGGTTTTTGCTGAGCCAGGAGCGTGGTTTGCTCCGATTGGGGAGTGCTGTGCGTGAGCAGGGGAGCGTCGTCACTCGTCTGCGCCTGGTCCATCGATAACTCCCCTTCAGCTTTGTAATACGGATTTATCATTGTAGTGCATGAGTGTCACGTTCACGTAAATTTGGGTACGAGCGCAAAGAACGACAACGTTTCGACGAAAGGACGCTTCATGACTACCGATAAGCCGATCGATGTTGCGATTATCGGTGGCGGCCCCGCGGGCTATGCTGCCGCCATTTATGCTGCGCGTGCCAACCTTACGACGACCGTGATTGAGCAGGGCATGTCGGGAGGGCAGATCGCCACAACCAATGAGGTCGAGAACTATCCGGGTTTCCCGCTCCTGAGTGGCGCCGAACTCGGCGAGCGTTTTCAGCAGCATGCAGAGGGCCTGGGAGCACAGGTTACATGGAGCATGGTTACGGGTATCGATTACGATGCCGATGCAGCGTTGTTTACGGTGCATCACGATATGGGCGATACGCTGGCCTCGAGCGTTATCGCTTGCATGGGTACCACGCCGCGTCCGGCAGGTTTCGCAGGCGAGGATACGTATCGCGGTCGTGGCGTTTCATATTGCGCAACATGTGACGGCATGTTTTTCCGCGGCAAGCAGGTTTTTGTAATCGGTGGTGGCAATTCGGCATGTGAAGAGGCTCTGTTCCTGTCCGACATTGCCAACAGTGTGACCATCGTGCTGCGCCGCGACCAGTTCCGTGCGCCCGATGGTGTTGTTCAGAAAGTACTCGCAAAGGACAATATTACAGTTAGGTACCAAACTAGTATTGTGGAGCTATCGGGCGAAGCCATGCCAACGACGATTACCTTTAAGGACAATGCATCCGGCGAGACTCATACCGAGTCATTTGAGCCCGGCTCGTTTGGCATCTTTGTTTTTACCGGAACGCAGCCCCATACCGAGCTTGTTGAGCATCTAGTCGATCTGGCGCCTGATGGCGGCATTCTGACTGATGAATCCATGGCGACCCGCACGCCAGGTCTATTTGCCGCTGGCGATATCCGTTCCAAACGTTTACGCCAGGTTGTGACCGCTGTTTCGGACGGAGCCATAGCGGCAACGAGCGCATACGCGTTTCTCCGTGGATAAGTACGATAATATATCTTATGTAAGGTTGCTATCTTTAAACAAAGTGGTTGGACGATGCATCAATGTGTTGTCCAACCACTTTTACTTGCCGGCTATGTGGTATGTAAAACTAGATAACCTAGAATACAATATAGAAAATGAACGGAGGACCTTTATGAACCACGTTAAACACGTTATTCCGATGTCCGATTCGTCGGTCAGCATTAAGCCTGAGGATATTCAGCCCACTGTGCTGCCCGATGCATTTATTCAGTCCGAAATCGTGCGCAAACTCAATACGTTGAATCCGCCGCGCTATGACCAGTTGCCCAATGTGACGCTCTACCGCGACCAGGTTATTGAGTATGTTGCGCTGTGGATGGAGCCGCTGTTCATTTGCGTTGAGCACCCTGTCATTACGCCATCGATGATCAATAACTACGTGAAGGTCGGCTTGGTGCCTGCTCCGGTCAAAAAGCAATATGGCCGCGAGCAGATTGCCCGCCTGATCGCTATCTGCCTCTTTAAGCAGGTCTTACCTATTGCTGCGGTGCAGGCACTCTTTAACATTCAGCGTTTGAGCTACGATGCCCCGACGGCCTTCGATTATGTGGTCGATCAGCTCGAGGCATCGATTCGTTCGGCGTTTTCCGTCGAGCAGACGCCGGTTCCCGATACGGCGCATCAGGTAACGCGTGAGTCGCTGCTTGTGCGCAGTGCGGTTTCATCCTTCGTTTCGAAAGCGTACCTGATGAGCTATCTAAAGTTTAATGGGTTTAATAGCTAGCCGACGTATAAAACGGGCGGAACAAAGGGCTATCTGCCACTTTGTCCCGCCCGTATTTTTGCTTGGTTGGACGTTATTGGCCCGAAGCCACGCCCATGCCGTAGCCGATAATGAGCCCATGCATTTCGGCATAGTATGAATCTAGCCCGTTACAGGGCATGATGATAGTCTTGGAGCCTGGCCAGCGCTCCACAATTCGGCTGGCAAGTGCTTGGGCGCCTGCCTCATTCTCGACATGGTCGATAACGACCTCGCCGCCCGTAAAACCTTCGGCTTCCATGGTGTCGATGATCTTGTTGAGCATCTTCTTTTCGCCACGCGTGTGCCCGACGAGCTCGATTTTACCGGCCTCGCTCGCCGTGCCCAAAATGCGAATATTGAGCTTGTTGGCAATGACGCCGGCTGCCTTAGGAATGCGTCCGGCCTTTGCAAGGTTCTCGTAATTACACAGGCTAAAGAGAATCTTGCTGTTTTGCTCGAGACTGTCGAAGTAAGCGCAGGCGTCCTCAAAGGAAACGTCCGGGTTACTTGCAAGATAACGATCAAACAGCAAGAAGATCAGATCCATCTTGCCGCCTGCTGCCCGCGAATTGACCAGGTGAATCTGACGATTGGGCTCCTCGGCAAGTACCATATCGCGTGCCGTAGCGGCAGCGTTATAGCTTCCAGAGACACCCTCCGAGATTGGCATGCAGATCGTCTTGTCGGCGAGCTTAAAGAGCTCAGCCCACTCCCCCACGCTTGGGCAGGCGCTCGATGATGCGCTGGCTTCCGACTGAATGGCAACATTAAGCTCGTGAACATCGAGCAAAAGGTCGTCGACAAATTCGCGCTCCCCTACTCGAATTTTGAGAGGAGCGAATGCAAAGGTGGTACGGGGTGCAGTCGGTTGCCAATCGCGAAGATTGCAGCTCGAATCTGAGATAAGTGCCCAGCTCATTGAGGGTCCTTTCTAGTTGTTCCTCAACAATTATAGCTATCTTTTGGACAGATGCTGCGCATATCTAGTATTCAAAACTAGATTGTTGCTTACATGCAAAACGGGCGCTCGAGATAAAACAATGGACCTCGCTCCCCAATGATACGAGGTCCATCTTTGCTTGCTGAGCTAAACCACTTAGTAGCGAACGAAAATATAATTGTTGTTCATGCCGGCGGCAACGGAGCTGATGATGACGCCCGTTTTGTAGTCGGAAGCATGGATCATCTGACCATTACCGATATAAATGCCGGTATGGTAGGAGTTAACCACAACATCGCCGGGTTGCGGATCGGACACACGGGTCCAACCCATGAAGTCGACCGTGGTGCCCAGACGGCAGTAGCGTCCCGTGAGGCAATAGCTTACAAAACCGGAGCAGTCAAAGCTGTTCGGTCCAATGCCGCCCCAAGAATACGCATAGCCGAGCTTGCTGTAGGCGCGCGAAACAACGGAGCCACCATCAACAGACTGACTCGGTGCTGAAGGCGTGGGAGCCGGAGCGGGCGTGGGGGCAGGCTGCGGTGCGGGAGCCGGCGTGTTGCCGCCCTGGTTGTTGTTATTGTTGGTCTGGCCGCCATTGTTGGTGTTCTCGGTCGTACCGGCGGTGTCGTTGCTCACCGTGGCCTTTTCGGCGGTGCTAGCATTAATGCCAGCCTGCAGCGCAGCGTTGGCCTCGGCCTCGGCAGCGAGCTCGGCCTGCAGCTGCGAATCCAGGGAGTTTACGACGTTCTGGGCTTCAGCCTGCTGGGCATTAAGCTCGTCGACCTTCTTTTGCGTGGTGGCGACGTTCTTCTCCTGCTCGGCCTGCTTATCGGTGAGCTGCTGCTTAAGCTCCTTGACCTCTTGAATGGTCTGAGCTTGCTTATCGGAAACTTTGCCGTAGTAGAACAGACGGTTGAGCATATCGCTCAGATCATCGACACCCGTCAAAACCTGAAGCAGGCTCAGACCGCCGGTTTTGTACTCGCCGGCGACATAGGTCGAGAGCTTGGCCTGACCATCGGCGATCTCCTGCTGCTTTTGCGTGATCTCGCCGGCAGTCTGATCGAGCGCCTGCGTCTGCGTGGCAAGCTCATCGTAAATCTGCTGGGTTTGGGTGCCGATCTGCTCGAGTTTCGTACGAGCAGCGGCAAGGTCGGATGCGGTATCGGCGTAGGCAGGAGCCGCGAGGCCCAAGCCCAAAACACAAGCGAGGGTTGCCGTAGCAGCGCAGCGTGCCATGTTTTTGTGCGTGTTTGCTGTGCGCATGTAGCTTCCTTTCCAGTAACTAAGGGTAACGGCTAGTCTACCGTCACCAGGCTAAAGAGCTCCACATCGTCATCAGACGGCGTGAGCTTCTCGCGCGGGTTGAGAAACGCAAGCTCAAGTATACAACCGTAACCGATAAGCTTTGCGCCCATATCTCGCACCAGTTTACCTGTTGCCTCGACGGTTCCGCCCGTCGCGACCAAGTCGTCCAGAATCAACACGGTATCTTTAGAGCTGATAGCGTCGGCATGGATCTCAATTGAATCGGTGCCGTACTCGAGCTCGTAGCTCTGGCTTACGGTCTCGCGCGGCAGCTTGCCCGGTTTACGTGCGGGAACAAAGCCGGCGCCAAGGGCTACAGCCACCGGTACGCCAACCATAAAGCCGCGAGCCTCGGGACCCACGACCTTGGTGATTCCCATGCCGGCAAAGTGCTCGGCGAGGGTATCGGTCATGGCTTTGAGCGCCTCGGGATTGCCAAAGAGCGGCGTGATGTCTTTAAAGATGACTCCGGGCTCGGGATAGTCGGGGATGTCGACGATTTGAGATTCGAAGTCGTACATTGCATGACCTTTCAATGGGTTGCCGGATAAGCGGCAGCGGTTATTTGCCCTCCGTGGCGGTGCCGGAGTGCGAAGGGGCGACGACCTTGAGCGGCTTTACGAGAGAATCCTCGTGCGAAGCCGGCGTGGCTATCTCTTCGTTTTTGGCTTTGGTGGACTCGGAGCGAGTGATTTCCTCATCGAGTGCATCGATGTCGGCGTCCTCGACCACGGCATTGAGCGACTCAAAAACGCGGTTCTTGAGCAACGCAGTGTGCACACCCTCGGTCAGGTCATGAAGCTTCTTAAACGCACGCTCGAGCTTGGCGTCGCGCTCGTCATCGGAGGTATCCATTCCGAGCATGCTCACGAGCACCTGCTCAAACATCGAGGACTCGCGGTTGGCGGAAGACACGTACTGACGCAGGTTGCGGGGCTCGATATGGAAGCGTGACAGCTCGGAGCAGTAGCGGATGATTGGAAAATCGCGACCATCGACGAGCTCACGATTCTGCGGACTCTTGATGATGCGAATGAGGTCGTTCTCGGCGAGCGAGCGGATAAACGAAATCTCGACGCCCAGCATATCGGGAATGGTCTCAATGGGATGCAGCTTTTGCTTAGTCTCCTTGGGCTCCGTCTTGAGCGGAACATCGGACAGCAAGCCCACCTCGTAAGCGAGCGTTGACAGGTCCGTGGCGTTTTCCAAGCGCTGCTTAATCACGTTGAGAGGCATGTAGCGGGTCTTCTGCAAATGCAGGATGACCTCCAGGCGATCAACGTCCTCCTTAGAGTACTGACGGTATCCCTTAGGCGTACGATGAGGGGTAATGAGCCCCTCATCTTCTAGAAATCTAATTTTTGAGTTCGAAAGATCGGGGTATGCGCCTCGAAGAAGGTTGACGACTTGGCCGATACTCAGATAGTTGCGTTCGGCCATGCCCTACTCACCGGTTTCGATGCGCTCCGGCGTGCTCTCGTGGTAGATGAGCGTAAACGTACCGATCTGGACGGAAGAACCATCGTGCAGCGGGGCCGCGTTGACAATGGCGCCGTCGACCCAGGTGCCATTGAGCGAGCCCAGGTCCTCAATGCGAGCGCCGAGGCCCTCGCGAATAATGCGCGCGTGGCTACGCGAAACGGTCATGTCATTGAGGAAGATGCCGTTTGCAGGATCGCGGCCGATGGTGGTCACGTCGTCCTCGAGCTCAAAGGCGGCACCAGTCTGCGGACCCTTGACGATGGACAGAACGGGGGCGGTGATGCGCACGTTGGCCATGAGGTCGGGAACGGTGACGTCGCTTGAAGGCACGCGGAATACGCAGGTAGCGTCAGCAGTCTTATCATTCTGAGGCATATTATTAACCATGTTGTCCATGACAACCCCTAACTTATCGCGGACGTGCCGCAAATAATGAACCGTACGTAATCATACCCCAACGAATCAGTCTTCGATTTCAGGGTTCAGAAAGTCGATGTCCTCGTCCTCGGGATGCGCGAGAGCCTGTTTAATGGCCACTCCGCCCTTAATGGAATAGATGACAGCCGTGAGCATGGAGAAGATCACGCCGCCGTACACAAAGAAGATGCCGAGGGGCACCGAGCTTCCGTTGAGGCCCGGGAAGGCCGTAAGGGTTGAAGGTAAAAGATGCAGGCCGTCAATAACGGGGAACCCGAGCAGCATGAGCGAGAAGCCGGTCATGAGCAGTGCAGTGGCAATCTTTCCGGGAAAGACGACATCGATGGGGCGACGGTGATAATGACGAACGATAAGCGTGCCGATGCCCAGATAGATGTCGCGGCCAATAATGAGCACGCAGACCCAGATTGGCAGCTCTCCGCGAACCACCAGCCCAAGTACGCCGGTGAACAGCAGCGCGCGGTCGCAGATGGGATCCATGACCTTGCCGAGCCACGAGACCGTCTTGGTCATGCGGGCGATCTGACCGTCCATCCAGTCGGTAGAGGCGGCAACGGCGTAGATAACGATGGCGATGACGCGGTTGTTATCCGTCACAAACAGGTACAGAAATACCAGGGTGAGGATCAGGCGCGTAAAGGTGATGAAATTGGAGATCGTAAAGATCTTATTCGACGGGTAATCGGAAGTGCCGATAAGCTCCTTTTTGATCTTCTTTTTGATGCCCACAGGACTCCCCCGCTGGTTAACGACAAAACTTTCGATACTATACCCGTTCCGGCGATGTCTATCCAGCGTAAGCATAGAGAGTCCAGACATATGGAGGATGCTACTGGGTTGTGCGGGATTCTGCATTTGTGTACATCAGCCTCCAAATATGACATTTTTCGGCATCTTTGATGGCTGATGTACACGTTTTGATTCGGTGATTACATCGATCGGGAAAGTTGTTGCCTTAAGCGAATTAATCATGATGTGCGGGTCGAGAAGGGTTGGCGCTAAAAGAACCCAACGGCCGTTACGGCTTCGTTAGAAACGCGCCCCACCATGGATGGTGAACCCGAAAGGTAAAGCGTGCGGGCACGGTGGCTCGGCCCGCGCGCCCGGAAGAGAAAGGATAAACCCATGGGTTACATGCTCGAGACGCGCGGGCTCACCAAGCGCTTCGGCCGCGGCGACCAGGCGCAGGACGCCGTGGCCGACGTGAGCCTTCATATCCGCGAGGGCGAGGTGTACGGGCTGCTCGGTCCCAACGGCGCCGGCAAGTCGACAACGCTCAAGATGATCTGCGGGATGCTGCGGCCGACGGCCGGGGAGATCCTCTTTGCCGGGCACGCCTGGCGCCGCGAGGACCTCTACGCAATCGGCAGCCTCATCGAGGAGGCGCCGCTCTACCCCAACCTCACCGCGCGCGAGAACCTGCGCGTGCGCACCACGCTGCTGGGCCTTCCCGAGAGCCGCATAGATGAGGTGCTCGCCGCCGTGGACCTCGCGGACACCGGGAAGAAGCGCGCCGGGCGCTTCTCGATGGGCATGCGGCAGCGCCTGGGGCTCGCGCTGGCGCTGATCGCCCGGCCACGCCTGCTCGTGCTCGACGAGCCCACCAACGGCCTCGACCCCATCGGCATCGAGGAGCTGCGCGACCAGATCCGCGGCTTCGCGGCGGCGGGTACAACGGTGATCGTTTCGAGCCACATCCTCTCCGAGGTGCAGCAGATGGCGGACACCATCGGCATCATCTGCGGGGGGCGCCTCGCCTACGAGGATGCGCTTCGGCCCGGGCAGGACCTCGAGGAACTCTTCATGAGCTTCTGTCGGGAAGGGCGACGAGCACGCGGGGAGGTGGCGGCATGACGGGCGAGAAAGGCGGCCTGCTCGCGGGCCTGCGCGCCGAGGCCCTGAAGTCGCGCCACGCGGCACCGGTTCGCCTGGCCGTGCTCATGGCGCTGCCGATGCCGCTGCTCGGCGCGATGCCCTACCGGGGCGTGCAGATCTTTAGTGCGTGGAACTACTGGTACGCGCTCTTCCTGCCCGTGTCTCTATCGCTCGTGGTGGCGTGCGTCGCACGGGCGGACGCTCGCACGCGGATGCGGGGGCTTCTGGGCCTGGGCTTCCCGCTCGGGCGCGCCTGGTGGGCCAAGGCGCTCTGGTGCCTTGCTCTTTGCACGCTCTCGAACCTCGTGGTCTTCGGCATCTACCTCGCGGGATCGGCGTTCTCCTCGCAGGGTCTCACGGCCGCGGGCACGCTCACGATGCTCCTCTGCGCGCTCGCCAACACGGTGACCGCGGCGTGGATGATCCCCGCAGGGCTCTTCCTCACGGCGCGGCTCGGCATGCTCGCGGGCATCTTCTGCCCGCTCGCCGCGCAGCTCGTGGGTGGGTTCGCCTGGTCGCTGATGCCGCTGCCGCAGCTCTTTCCGCCGTCGGCGAGCATGGTCATCCCCACGAGCTTCATTCCCGTGCTGCCGAGCG
>UQPT01000075.1:0-10143 GCA_900543045.1 uncultured Collinsella sp. | reverse complement strand
TTGGCGCGCCCATTATTGTAAATGTGACAAAGGGACAGTCCCTTTGTCACATTGCGTGTGGAACTCATGGGGCTGTCCCTTTGCCGTCTTTTTATTGATGTTGGGAGCGCCAAGCGGTGGGGGTGGTGCTGGTGTGTTGCTTGAAGGCTTGGGCGAAGGCGGCCTGCTGAGGGTAGCCTAGACGATCTGCGACCTGCGCTATCGTGAGCGAGCTATCGGCCAAAAGGTCCTGTGCTCGCTCCATACGGCGTCTGCGGATGTAGGCGCCCAGGGACTCGCCAGTCTGGGCCTTAAAGGTGGCGCATAGCTTGGAGCGGCTTGTGTAGAGCCTCTCGGCCACCTCGTTGATACCCACACGTCTGCCTTTGTCGAGCGCGCGCTCAATCATTGCCGTTGCTTCTTCGGCAATGGTTATGCTGACGCGTGTGTCTGCCGCTTGCCGCGCCTGCTTGTGGGCCGCGCGCGAACAGGCGAGCTCCGCGACCATGGTCTCCACGATGCCTTGCATATAGACGTGTCCGCCTACGGTGCGGGCGCGTTCCTCGTTAATCCGGCGCAGCGTGTGGCAGATGGCAGACGTCGCCTCCTCGTGCCACGACTCGGCAAACGCCTCAAAGACTCCCGCGAACTCAGTGGGATACCGATGCTCCAGCTCATCAAAATACCCGGGCAAAAAGAGCACCGAGCGCGAGTGATAGAGCCGCCCTGCAAACAGTGGGCTTAACTCCTCGCCACAGTTATCTTGGATAAAGCTGCACACGGCATTGTTTGGCCACGGTCCATGCAGGGGTTTAAGGTTCGCAGGCGTTATGCCGGCTTCGGGCATGCACATGAGCGTGGGCGCGCTGACTTCGCTCACGCACGCGTACGGTTCGGGTGTGTATTCGGCCAGGTACATATCGTGCATCGGGGTAATGAAATGCTCCATAACGATGCAGGCGGGGGAGAGAGGCATGATCCATGCGCGTCCGTGCGCCCGATCGTTTGCCACCTCGCCGGTAAAGACGGCGCCCTTGCCGGTAAGCTCCAGGCCAAACTGCTCAAACTGCGGTGCGTAGAGCTCGGTTATGTCGGTCGCTGCCCGCCGTATTTGCAAAAGCGTCCCCTTCCTTTGCAGAAACGTCCACGCCTGGCTCGATTGTGAGCCATGGCTAACACATCAATGATAAGTTCATTACGGTTAACTCTCAAGCCGTTAGAAAGGAATCTCATGACAAAGGGGTTAAAAAGGGAAGGCGGCGGTATCGGCGAGCTGCTTGCATATGCCGGCGACCGCAAATTCCTAACGTATTTGGGCATGGCTCTCTCGGCGCTCTCGCAGCTGCTGAGCTTTGGCCCGTTCGTGTGCATTTGGCTTGTCGCGCGCAATCTGATCGCCGTGGCACCTAACTGGAGCGAAGCCTGCGGCATCGCGACGTATGGCTGGTGGGCCGTGGGGTTTGCGCTGGCAAGCATCGAGGTCTATTTCGTGGGGCTCATGTGCACGCACCTGTCTGCGTTTCGCTGCGCGTCCAATATTCGCAAGACTACGAGCGAGCACCTGCTTAAGCTGCCGCTTGGCTACTTTGACACACACGCCACCGGTGAGCTGCGCCGTATCGTAGACGGATGCGCCGCCTCCACCGAGACCCTGCTCGCGCACATGCTGCCCGATATCGCCGGCGCCACCGCCATGGTCGCAGGTCTGCTCGTGCTGCTTTTCGCCCTCGATTGGCGCTTGGGCGCGGCATGCCTTATCTCGGTCGCCGTTTCGCTTGGCGCCATGGCCACCATGATGAGCGGCAAGGGCGCCGAGTTCATGAAGGCCTACATGGGCGCGCTGGTCAAGATGAACAAGACCGGTACCGAATACGTACGCGGCATTCCCGTGGTCAAGGTGTTTCAGCAGACGGTCTATTCCTTTAAGGCGTTCCACGACGCGATCGCCGAATACGCCGACATGGCACAAAGCTATGCGGGCACGTTTTGCCGAGGTCCGCAGGTACTCAACCTTACCGCGCTCAATGGTCTTGTGACATTCCTGTTGCCCGTGGCGTTGCTGTTGGCGCCGGGCGAGACGGACTTCGCGCATTTTATGGCCAACTTCACGTTTTACGCGATATTTTCGGCCGTGGTACCGACGGCCATGACCAAGCTCATGTTTGTGGGCGAGGCCTCTCAGATGAGTGCCGATTCGCTGGCTCGTATTCGAAGCGTCATGGGTTCCAAACAGCTCTCCGTGCCTGCCCAGCCCAAGCACTCCGCCGGTAGCGATGTGCGCTTTGAGGACGTGAGCTTTACGTACGAAGGTGCCGAAGCACCTGCCGTTAGCCATGTGAGTTTCAGCGTTCCCGCTGGTAGCACCCTCGCCCTGGTGGGTCCCTCGGGCGGCGGTAAGTCAACCTGCGCCAGCCTGATCCCGCGTTTTTGGGATGTTTCCGCAGGCCGTGTGCTCGTAGGCGGTGTGGACGTTCGCGACATGGACCCGCACGAGCTTATGGACCAGGTTGCCTTCGTGTTCCAGACCAACCAGCTGTTCCGGCAAACACTTGCCGATAACGTGCGTGCCTCCAAGCCCACGGCCACTGACGACGAAGTGCGTGCGGCCCTCTCCGCAGCTCAGTGCGACGACATTGTGGCCAAGCTCCCACAGGGCATCAACACCATGCTCGGCGCCGGCGGAGCATATCTTTCGGGCGGCGAGGTCCAGCGCGTGGCACTCGCCCGCGCGATCCTTAAAGACGCTCCTATCGTGGTGCTCGATGAGGCCACGGCGTTTGCCGACCCCGAGAACGAGGCGCTCATCCAGCGCGCCTTTAGCAAGCTGGCGGCGGGTCGCACGGTCATTATGATCGCGCACCGGCTTTCTACCGTGGTGGGGGCCGACAAGATCGTGGTGCTCAACCAAGGTAGCGTGCAGGAGACTGGCACCCATGCCGAGCTGCTGTCCCAAAAAGGCCTGTACGCCAAGATGTGGGCCGAATACGAACAGGCCGCGAGCTGGAAAATCACTGCAGCGACCGCGGATGTCGCCGTCGCGAAGGGAGGCGAGGCCTAAATGTTCGCCTCATTCCAAAAGAAGTATTTCCTATCCGATAAAGGTGTCGCCGGCGTAAAACGCGGCATTTTCTGGACCACGCTCACCAATCTTGTGACCATGGCCGGCATGGGCTTTTTGTTCCTGGTCATGGCTGGCTTTGTCGAACATCTCGCCACCGGCGCCGACCTGCCGGATGCCCTACCGATCGTGGGCGGCCTCCTGGTCTTTTTCGTGTTGCTCTTTGTCTCTAACTGGCAGCAGTATTACTACACCTACTGCATCTTTTACGAGGAGTGCGGCAAGCAGCGCATGGGGATTGCCGAGCGCTTGCGCAAACTGCCGCTGTCGTTTTTTGGCCGTCGTGATCTGGCCGATCTAACCGAGACCATCATGGGCGACGTTCAGACTATGGAGCATGCCTACAGTCATGTGCTGGGAGAGCTTTGGGGTGCCATCATCGCAAGTGCCATCGTGTTCGTGGCGTCGCTGTTCTTTTGCTGGCAGCTGGCGATTGCGGCGTTTTGGAGCGTGCCCGTGGCCTTTGCCGTGCTGTATCTGACACGCGGGCCCATGACCCCGGTGTTCGACCATGTGCGCGCCGAGAAGGTCAAGGTCACCGAGGCGATCCAGGAGACGCTCGACTGCGTGCGCGAGATCCGCGCCACCAACCAGGAGGCCCATTATCTTGAGGGACTCAACGCCGTGATCGATGCCGAGGAGCGCGAGACCACCAAAGGCGAGCTCGCCAACGGGCTTTTGGTCAACTCCGCCTTTGCCATCCTGCGCCTGGGGATTGCCACCACGTTGGTCACGGGCGCCGCGATGGTCGCCTCCGGCCAGGTCGACTTTTTGATGATGTTTGCCTTCCTGCTCATGGTGAGCCGCATCTATGCGCCCTTTGATCAGGCGCTGATGCTGATGTCCGAGCTGTTTGCCGCCGAGTCGTCGGCCAAGCGCATGCGTTCCATCATGGAAGAGCCCGTGGCGCGGGGCAGCGAGCAGTTTGAGCCCGTAGGCCACGATGTGGTGTTCGATCACGTGGCATTTGGCTATGGTGCGGGCGAGGACGGCCGCGCCGGCGAGAAAGTTCTTACCGATGTGAGCTTTACCGCTAAGGAAGGCGAGGTCACGGCGCTGGTCGGTCCTTCGGGCTCCGGTAAGTCCACAGTGAGCCGCCTGGCCGCGCGCTTTTGGGACGCCACCGAAGGCACGGTCACCGTGGGCGGCGTGGATGTTGCGAGCGTGGATCCCGAGGTGCTGCTGCGCGACTACGCCATTGTGTTCCAAGACGTGCTGCTCTTTGACGACACGGTGATGGGAAACATCCGTCTTGGTCGTCGCGATGCCACCGATGAGGAAGTGCTTGCTGCCGCGCGTGCCGCCAACTGCGACGAGTTTGTGAGCCGCATGCCGCAGGGCTATGACACCATGATCGGCGAGAACGGCTCCAAGCTGTCCGGCGGTGAGCGCCAGCGCATCTCTATCGCCCGTGCGCTGCTCAAAGACGCGCCTATCGTGCTGTTGGACGAGGCGACGGCGAGCTTGGATGTGGAGAACGAGACCGTGGTTCAGCAGGCGCTCTCCCGTCTGCTTGCAGGTAAGACGGTTATCGTTATTGCCCACCGTATGCGTACGGTGGAAAATGCCGACAAAATCGTTGTACTCAAGGATGGTGTGGTTGCCGAGCAGGGCACTCCGGCGCAGCTCAAGGCGGCAGGTGGAGAATTCGCCCGCATGGTGGCGCTGCAAAAGGAGGCAGCTACCTGGCAGTTGTAAGAAGGGGCAAAGGGACAGTCCCTTTGTCACATTGACAATCGGTTACTCCGCATCGCTAATTTTCAAAAGGTTAGCCATGGCTGACCTAGATAGTTAGATAGAATTAAGGTATTTCAAAAGCGTGCTCGAGCTAACTAATGAACTCGGGTGCTAAGGCACCATGCCGCGCCCCATGCGGCAAAAGGGAGAAGTAACATGAAGAAGTCGACGTTTAACACCCTGCTTGTTGGTGGCGGTTTTCTGCTTGGTACGGCTGGCATCAAGCTGCTCACCAGCGCTCCGGTAAAGAACGCCTGCGTGCAGGGTATCGCGTGCGGCATGCGCATCAAGAACGGCTACCAGGACATGGTCGAGCAGGCCAAGGCTAATGTCGACGACATGGTTGCCGAGGCGGCCTACATCACCCAGAGCGAGGCCGCTGCTGACGAGGCAGCCGAGTAACGCTCCCAGGCACAAACTATGAGATTCTCGATTATCAGCGAGATCCCCTGCAGGACCCGTCTTCAATTGGCGGGTCCTGTGCCAGAGAGCGATCTCGATGCACTTCTTAAGCTCAGCGGCGATATCGACGGCGTGCACAAGGTGCGCGTATATGGCCGTATTGGCCAGATGGCGCTCGAATACGACGAGCCACGTCGCGCGAGCGTGCTCGACGCCTTGGGCGCACTCGATGCTCAAGCTATCGCCGATGCCAAGTCGGGCTATGTGATGCAGCTTGAGCCGCGCAAGCACAAACTCGTTATGGACCTGGCGACACTCGTCGGCGCCCACTACGCGCGCCGCTGGTTCTTGCCGACGCCTCTGCGTGCGGTGTTTGTCGTGGCCGGTTACATGGCATTTTTGCGCGCTGCCCTTCATGAGCTGGCGCAGCCGCGCCTGACCGTTCCCGTGCTCGACGCTTCGGCCATCGGCATTTCGTTCGTCAAGCGTGATGTCGACACCGCGGGCCAGACAATGTTCCTGCTCAACGTGGGCGAGCTGCTCGAGGACTACACCCGCGCCATGAGCGAAAACGAGCTCATCAACTCGCTCCTCGATGTGCCCGACAAGGCGCAAAAGGTTGTCGGCGACACCGAGGTAAGCGTTGCCGCGACCGAGCTTGAGCCCGGCGATCTGGTCGCCGTGCGCACCGGCATGTCCATCTGCATCGACGGTGTTGTCGAGCAGGGGAGCGCTATGGTCAACCAGGCGACCCTGACCGGCGAGCCGCTGGCCGTCGAGCGCAGCGTGGGCGACGACGTGTTCGCCGGTACCGTCGTGGAAGACGGCGGCATCTTGGTGCGCGTGCGCGCCAATACGGCGCAAACCAAACTGCGCTCAATCGTCTCGCTCGTGCAGACGGCCGACTCGCTCAAGTCCGAGGGCCAGTCGCATATGGAGGACCTTGCCAACAAGATCGTCCCGTGGAACTTCCTGCTCGCGGGCCTGGTTGCGCTCACCACCCGCAGCCTCATCAAGACCTCGGCGGCACTGATGGTTGACTACTCGTGCGCACTCAAGCTCACGGGTTCCGTCGCCGTCATGACCGCTATGAGCGATGCTGCCAAGATGGGCGTCATGGTCAAGGGCGCAAAGTACTTTGAGTCGTTTGCCAAGGCCGACACCATTGTGTTTGATAAGACTGGCACGCTCACCGAGGCGCAGCCGCGCCTGGCTTGCGTGCTGACGACCGACGGCTGGAGCGAGGACGAGGTCCTGCGCCTTTCCGCTTGCTTGGAGGAGCATTTCCCGCATCCGGTGGCGCGTGCCGTGGTCAACGCCGCCCTCGAGCGCGGGCTCGAGCACCGCGAGCGCCATGCCGCGGTCGAGTACATCGTGGCGCACGGCATCGCTTCGTCCATCGAGGGGCGTCGCGCCATTATCGGTTCGGCGCACTTTATATTTGAGGACGAGGGTGCGCAGCTCGAGTCCGACATCAAGGAGCAAATCGAGCTCCAGATGCAAGGCCTGTCGCCGCTGTATCTGGCGGTCGACGGCAAGGTCGTCGGCGTGCTCGGCATCGAGGATCCGCTCAAGCCCGGCGTCCGTGAGGCCATCGCCGACCTACATGCGCTGGGCGTCAAGCATGTCGTTATGCTCACGGGCGATTCGGAGCGCACGGCCGAGCGCATTGCGCGCGAGGCGGGTGTCGACGAGTTTAAGGCCGAGCTGCTGCCCGAGGACAAGTACGCCTATGTGGAGCGCATTAAGAGTGAGGGGCGCCACGTTGCCATGGTGGGCGACGGCGTCAACGATTCGCCGGCACTCGGTTTGGCCGACGTGGGGCTGGCAATGGGTGGCGGAAGCGACATCGCCAAGGAGGTCGCCGATATCATTCTGACCGACACGGATCTGGCCGCGATCGTGCGTTTGCGCCGCATGAGCCAGGGCCTCATTGATCGTCTGACGAGCTCCTACTCTAAGGTGATGCTTACCAACTCGGCGCTCCTGGCGCTGGGCATTACCGGCATGATCACTCCGCAGACGTCGTCACTGCTGCACAACGGCTCGACGATTGCCTACAGTCTGAGCAACGCGAAGGCTTACCTGCGTTAGCAGATGTGTTCGCCCACGTTATTTGGCCTGCGCCCAGACGGCATTGGTGTCGTCCGAGCGCAGGTCTTTTGCATTTGACCATGTGCTAGCTTCTTTATATAGTGGTGCTAGCATGGCTAGCAATTGAAGGGAGCGGGATCGACGTGGGTGCTGTTAGTGGCATGGCGCAGGTGAACGTTCGCGTAGATCGCCAGGTCAAGAACCGTGCCGAGGAGGCGCTGCGGCTTTCGGGCGGGTCACTGCCCGAGCTCATCAAAAAGGTGGTGGCCAAGGTCGCGCAGGGTGGCGGGCAGTGCGAGGAAGTGCTTGCGGCCGTCGACGGCCGGCGGCAGACCGTCGCGCCCGATACACCGTTCGCCGCGTCGTGGGCAGCGGCAGACCGGCTTTATGCAGATTTGGGCATCGCTACGTCGCCCGTATCCGACGATCGCGATTGGGACACAATTTATTCCGAAGCCATGGACGAGCGCTATCGCCAAAAGGGGATGATCCTGTGAGCGGGGCTCCCCTCAAAATAATGGTGGATGCCAACGTATGGGTTGATTCGTTTTGCGTCGACCATGCTGAGTCGCTTGCCGCGCGTGCGTTTATTGGGCAGGCGGCGGAGGCGGGGGCATTGCTGTTCTTTCCGGTGCATATCGCCAAGGACGTGCTGTACGTTGTTCAACACGAGCTGAAGCGTAGCGTTCTTGCCAGTGGGGAAGCGCTCGACGAGGCATCTGCCCGTGCAATTGGCGATGCGGCGTTGGCGTTTGTTCGGAACATGACCGAAAACGCCACGGCCGTGGGTGCAGATGCGTCGGACCTTTGGCTGGCCGACAAATACTTAGCGCTCCATCGCGATTACGAGGACAACTTGGTGCTCGCCGCGTGCAAGCGCGCGCAGGTCGATTACTTGGTGACCAACGATCGCAAGCTGCTCGAACATGCCGATCTTGCAGCAAAGACCCCGCGCCAAATGATGCCGATTCTGGCTTTGGCCGAACGCGGCGGCGCGGCTATCGGTTGACGCGAACTGTTTGTGGGCCTCTTGGACGACGATGCGCCAAGGGGCCCGCGTCTGCTATTTACAAAAGCTCGGCCTTAATGGCGGGACTTTCTGCGAGCTGCTCGGCTGCCTTTTCGTCGGAGCTGTCGAGTGCTGCCAGACTGCGGTAGACCCACTCGTTGACCTGGGTGTTCTTGACGCCTGCGGTCTGCATAAGGGCGCCTACCTCGCGGATTGCTGCGAGCAGATCGGCTTTGGGACCCGCGAGTTCGACCTCGATGCCGTGGTAGGCGGCCACGCCGCGGTTCTCACTCACGTGGTCGATAAAGCCCTCGACGGTCTCAAGCTGCTGGGCGAGAGCCACATCATCGTTAGCGTCCAGCGCGACGAGTGCGTTCGAAACCGTGAGGGCGGGATGTCCGCAGGGGACAAAGCCTTCGATGACATCCATAGCTTCGGTAATGGTTGAGCCCAGGCCTGCGAGGGCATTGACGAGTTGCTGCTTGGTATCCATAACGGTCCTTTCGACGGGTCAATTTTGCTTGGCGAAAATATACGTTACGCGATCGGTGGCAAAAGTGCGAAGTGCGGCGCACATTGGGGTCTTCACAGCTCGTGCATAGAACAGCTGTCCGCTTTCAGAACGTGGTAAGATAACACTCCACAAGCGGGGCTCGCCCTGCATGCTCCTTGAAAAGTCGACGGGTGTTGGGTGCTTGCGTGCCCAATGCCATCCAGACTTTCCCGACATTCGGGGGCGACTGGTTTCGACACGATAGCTCTGAGAGAGGAAGCAAGCCGAGGTCTCCTCGCCTCGTTAAACAGGGGTACCGTCAAATTGAATTGACAACAACTCTTCTTTTGAGCCTATGGCTCTCGCTGCTTAGTTTATAGCGGCGCGTCAACCCGGTGATTTCCCCGACACCGGCGCGACGTCATTTTAGGGGAATGCTCCTGCGCACGTAATCGGTATGGCGCAGGCTAAGACCGAACCGGTTAGGACGCCGCGAGCGTGTCGCTGCGCGCAAAGCGTCCGAGACAAAACCAGCGACTGAGCTTGGAGATGCCAATCAGGGGGCTTTCGTGGACCGGAGTTCGATTCTCCGCGCCTCCACCATACGTAACAGGCAGGTAGATACTTATATCTACCTGCCTTTTTATTTCCAGTTCGTACCGCGGAGAATCGAACTCTGTGCAGGGCGCGAGCGTTAAGCAAACGCGAAGCGTTTGTAGCGAGCGGGCGAGGACGCCGGCGGGCGGCCGAAGCCGGTGCGGATTTGCGAAGCAAATACGCGGATTCTCCGCGCAAAGCTTCAACCCTATGCAGATGCGATGCCGATCGGACTGCAGCCTGCCATGCCCCGCATCAACGTCGCCCCAGGCGGAAAATCCATCCCAGAATTCCGGTTCAGACTGGGATGCGGTTTCCGGATGACGTTTCAAGCGGAAACCGCATCCCGGAATCGACGCTCGGAATGGGATTCATTTTCCGGATGGCGCCTCAAGCGGAAACTGCAACCCGGAATCCGCGCTCAGAACGGGTCGCGCTTTCCCAACGGCGGTCCAAGCGGAAAGCGCATCCCGTAATCCCGCCTCAAACTGGGACGCACTTTCCGCTGCACCTGCCGCCTCGAAAAACCTGCGCGCCCTCCATTCCAAAACTGGGTAGAAGAAAGCCAAAACGCAATCGCAGGAGGTCAATATGACTGCAGAAGATAAGGCAAAGAACGCCGGCAAGGTCGCGCTCGTCTTGGAGGGTGGCAGTTTTCGTGGGCAGTTTACCGCCGGCGTGCTCGAAGTTCTAATGGAGGCCGGTGTTGCAATT
>UQPT01000074.1:0-10171 GCA_900543045.1 uncultured Collinsella sp. | reverse complement strand
CGATGTTGCCCCGCCCGCGGCACCACTCGGCGGCCGCCGGCACGCTCGCCGTGAGCACGCCCCACTCGGCCATGTAGCCATCGGAGCGCGGGTCCGTGGCGTCGAGGAGGAGGACGGCCAGGCCGCCGCCCGCGTACTCCCCGGCCACGAGGGCGAGGCGGACCGCCTCGCCCATGGAGTCGAACTCGACCGTGACCATGCGGCTACCTCCTCCTGACGGCGCTGAGCGGCTTCGGGGAGAAGTGCTCGTCGCGCTCGACGGCGGCGAACCCCATCTGGCGGTTCAGCTCGGCCATCTCCTTGATGCTGAAGTAGCCGAGCTCGTCGTCGTAGCCCTCGACGAGGCCGAACGCCTCGTCCGTGCCGTCGAACTCGAGCAGCCACCAGTCCCATCCGCTCACACACGAGAAGTAGTGGGCGTAGACGACGGGGTCCTCCGCCCCGTCCTGCCCATAGAGCCCCGGCACCGTCTTGGCGATTTCCCTCGTCATCAGCTGCTGCATCTCTTCCTCCGTTCCGGGCACCCTGCCCTCAACATCTCGCCCCTGCGGGCAAAGCCGAATGGCGACGCCGCGCGTCGTCGTCGGCTTTGCTCCCTGCAAAGCCATGCCGGAGCGAAGGCCTGTCAAGGTCCTCCATGACGGCCTCCACCAACCGGAGCGGAGCGGAGGTTTGTGCGGGGCCTCATGGAGCGGCCTTTACAGGGCGCAGCGGAGGCATCACCCGGCCACGGAGCCGTGGCCGCCGTCGGCGGATGCCGTAAAACGTAAAACGCTGTTTATGCTGGCCCGGACAGCACCTGCTATCATCGCCTTTCTCGCATAGAGAGGATTGTTTCGGCATGGAAGAACGTCATGTCACGACGGGGGACGGGCCGAGCGAAGCCGCCCAGCGGCTCATGGGCGGTATCGGGGTATTCTCCGAGATCGAGGATTATGGCAGAAGGATTGAAGTCCTCGCCGAGGCCATGTCGGTCGGGATCAGGATCGCGGACTACGAACTGCTCGCGGCATGCGGTGCGCTCCTCGCGGCGACGAGGAACCGGAGCGAGTGGACCGGAGCTTGGCTCTAGCCGACGTCACCCTCTGCGTTCCGCATGACGACCCAACCCGCGTTCACCGGACGCGCGTGTCGGCAGGCGGTGCGGAAACGTCGTTCTTCGAGCGGGTGTTCTCGAACGCCCAGACCCACCATCGCAGGCGGTCATCTGCCCCGTGAATGGGGTCCTCCCTGTGGTAGTGCTCCAGCATGAGCTGAGTGGTCCAGCCGCCGAAGCGCACCGTGTAGACCGCCGTCTGCGCGTCGTGGATGACCGCGCCGAAGGGGTCTATTCGAATGATTTGGTCGATCGTGAAGCCGCGGCCGTCCGGCCAGCAGACGCGGACAGGCACCGTCGTTCCGTCGGCGTTAGTGCGGGCGTAGACGTCTACGTACTGCTTATGGACGCGTCTGCCGGGCTTGTCGCCGTTGGCGCGAACGGTGATGCCGCCGCCGAAGTCCTTTGTGTGGCCCATCACTCGGGCATCACCGCCATGCCGCCACCGCGCTCGACGAACCAGTCGCCGTGCTCCCACCAGACCGTTTTGCGCTGCCTCGCGATGCAGACGTCGTAACGCACACAGAGGTTACCGAAGATGGCGCGGCCGAACTCCTGGCGGGCGTAGATGCTCTCAACCTTCCAACTGCGGCCGTCCGGCCAGCGGATGGTGACGGGATCGGACGGGCCGTGGTCGGGGTCGTCCGCGCCGTTGGCGTCCACGGGGATGTAGATGCGCTGTGCATCGGCGGGTATGCCGCAGGTTCCCGCAAGCGAGTGCTTTTTCATGATCATGCGCGTACCCCCGAACATCCGTTTGTATCTCACGGGCTTCATTGTCGAACGAATGTTCTTGATTGTAAAGCGAACGTGGTGTGGGGGTTCGGTGTGCGGGGCCCTGCTCGCGGCCACCCGCGTCCGCGCCGAGTGGTGGGATGCCGCCAGATCATCCTGGCTGTAGGCCATTGACCTCGCCGGCTCGCGGCGCAGCGCTCAGGCGAGCTATTCAATCCCGGCAGAGCGGAGCACAATATGTTTGAGCAGGACCTTAATATCGGCGAAGTGGTCTCGAACGACCGCATCCACGATATCTTCGGATGCCAAACGCAAGGCGGGATACGCCTGAGCAACTTGCAGAAACGTCCAATCTTGCTGGAAGTCCAGGCCGATATTTCGATCGGATTTCGAGGCGTTCCGCTGCATTTCCGCTGCGCACATTGAGCGAAGATTCGAAGAAGAAAAGCGCCTTACGAAGAAATAGAGTAGAAAAATACGAGCAATAGCGCCAAACATCTACAAATAAAACCGCAGGTAAACACCCATGTATATTATGAGTGCCAGCCTCCAACGGGCTCATAACCCGGAGGTCGTAGGTTCAAATCCTGCCCCCGCGACCAAGAACTTGCAGCTCGTCGGCCTAGCCGGCGAGCTTTTTTGTTATTCCGGGACTGTTTTCTCAGTCCAATTTCCAGCCTCTCAAACATAATCTCGATCTGTAACAGGTGGACCCGATTTGGGCGGCTAGGTGTTACAGATTGAGATCTTTCGGCAGGACGGTCTCCGTTTGTCTAAATCTGTAACACGAGGGACGGATTTTGCCGAGTTGTTGTTACAGATTGAGATTTTCTTGCAGGCGGGTCCCGTTTGTCTCGATTTGTAACATCTGGGGCCCATTTTGCCGAGTAACTGTTACAGATCTAGATCTTTCGGCAGACGGGATTGGTTTGTCTCAATCTGTAACAGGTAGGGGTCAAAAGTGGGTCCAGATGTTACAGATCTAGATTGTTAGGGATGGGTCGAGAGGAATGTCTCGATCTGTAACATCTAGGGTCGTTTTTGGCCTGTAGATGTTACAGATTGAGATTTTCCGCCGGGACGGTTTCGGTTTGTCTCGATCTGTAACAGTTGCTCGGCAAAATAGGGTCTTACTGTTACAGATTGAGACAAACCGGCAGCCGGCCCCGCCCCATCCACCTGCCGCTACCTGCTATCTGCCGATTTCCGTTGCGTCGCCGTGCTCCCATGTCATATCCTCTAGACAACTACGCGGCAACATCGCCGCCGCGCCTACAAGAGAGGAATGTCCATGACCGCACCCGCATCCAAACTGCTCCAGCCCATTACGGTTGGCCCCCTTGAGCTTAAAAACCGCATTATGTTCCCGCCGCTGACCACCGGCTACGAGGAGCGCGACGGTTCCATTGGCGAGCGCAGCCTGGCTTTTTACGAGCGCCTGGCCCGTGGCGGCGTGAGCTACATCGTCATCGGCGACGTTGCTCCTGTTATGACCGCAAGCCCCACGCCCAAGTTAGCGACCGACGCCCAGATCCCCACGTTTAAGGCGCTGGCCGACGCCGTTCACAAGCACGGCGCCAAGGTCGCGCTGCAGCTGTTCCACCCCGAGTACGACGTGCCCGGTGTCGGCCGCATGGTCATGGGTTCCATGGCCGCCGCCAAGGCCGCGCAGGAGGCCAAGGCCGCCGGCGACGAGGAGACCTTTGCCGCCAAGATGGCCGAGTCCAACGAGATCCGCAAGCAGGCCTACGCCAAGTTGCACCACGATATGCAGCACTTTGTGAACGAGGCGAGCGTAGAGCAGCTCACCCAGATCAAGGAGGCCATCGCCGCCTCGGCCGCTCGCGCGCAGCAGGCCGGCATTGACGCCATCGAGGTCCACGGCGACCGCTTGGTGGGTTCGCTATGTTCGGCCATCCTCAACAAGCGTACCGACGAGTACGGCGGTTCGTTCGAGAACCGCGTTCGCTATGCGCTCGAGGTCGTCGCCGCCATTAAGGAAGCCGCGCCGCAGCTGATGGTGGAGTACAAGCTCCCCGTGATCATGGAGAACCCCGACGGCACGCCGCGCGGCAAGGGTGGCCTGCAGCCCGACGAGGCCTGCGAGTTCGCCAAGCTGCTCGAGGGCGCGGGCATCGACATGATCCAGGTCGCGCAGGCCAACCACACCGGCAACATGGGCGACACCATTCCGCCCATGGGTGCCATGCCCTACAACTGGACGCTGCCGGTGGCCGAGCGCGTCAAGGCCCTGGTCTCCGTGCCGGTGGCCACCGTCGGCCGTGTTGTTTCGGTCGAGGCCGGCGAGAAGATTCTTGAGGACGGCGCGGCCGACATTATCGCCTATGGCCGCTCGCTCATGTGCGACCCCGACATTGCGCTGAAGGCCGCGACCGGCGAGCCCATCCGCGAGTGCCTCAACTGCAACAAGGGCTGCGTCGATGCGATTCAAAACCGCAAGTACATCTCGTGCGTGCTCAACGCCGAGAACGGCGACGAGGCGACCATCGCCATTAAGCCGGGCGAGGGCGACAAGAAGATCGCCGTGGTGGGCGGCGGTATTGCCGGCCTGGAGGCCGCACGCGTGGCGGCCAAGCGCGGCTACGACGTGACCGTCTATGAGGCGAGCGATCACTTGGGCGGCCAGATTGTGCTGGCGGCCGCGCCTCCGCGCAAGGATGAGATTATGCGCTCGGTCGAGTACTACGAGAAGATTCTGCCCGGCCTGGGCGTGAAGGTTGAGCTCAACCATGCCGCTCGCCCCGCGGACCTCAACGCCGCCGACGCCGCGATTGTGGCCGTGGGCGCGCATGACGTGGTCATCCCCGTTCCGGGCGCCGACTCGGAGAAGGTCGTCTCGAGCTGGGACGTGCTGGCCGGCAAGGTGGAGCTCAGCGGGCGCGTCGCCGTCATTGGCGGTGGCCTGGTGGGTACCGAGACTGCCGAGTACCTGCTGCAGCACGGCTGCGAGGTGGCGATTGTCGAGATGCTCGACAAGATTGCCGCTGGCGAGTCCGAGACCATTCTGCTGCTGATCATGAGCGACTTTGCCGCCCACAACGTGGAACAGCACGTTAAGACCCGCCTGACCGCCATTACCGACGAGGGCGTGGAGGCCGTGCACACCACCGAGGACGGTGCCGAGGAGCCGGTGAAGATCGCCTGCGATTACGTGGTGATGGCCGTGGGCTCCAAGGCCAACGCGTTTGACCTGGATGGCGTGACGGTGCCCGTGACCTGCGTGGGCGACTGCTCGGGCGAGCGCACCGCCGACATCGCGAGCGCCATTCGCACGGCGTATCATGCGGCCAACGAGCTGTAGCTGAACATCGCGGCCAGGCGGGACGGTAGCACGGATCCGTCTCGCCCGGCTGTGTCCCGTCGGGTGTCAACCGGTGCGGGGCCTGCAAGCGCAGCAGGCCCCGCCCTTTTTGTTTTGCTCCGGTGGATGGCAATGCGCGGTAATCATGAGGAGTAAGGACGTCTACTGCCTTGCCGATTACTCAAAATAATTGGGGGAGGGGTTAATAATCATATCCGCTATAGCAAAGGACATAAAGAGATGCCAATTTTGTTGACAAGCGAATGACGATTGGCTGCGAGTCAGCTACCAGCGTAAATAATCGATAAAGAAATGTCGTAAATTGGTGCCAAATGCCCAGATAACACCGCGTCTATTTTAATTAACTGCTTTGAGCAAACAGTAAAATGCTACTATCTAACTTGCACGTAAGAAAGCAGATTAACGGTTAAGGCTAAGAAGTGGCAGGTATGTCGGAAGCAACTAGGACTCGCACGCATGCGCCCGAGGTTAGGCAGCGCGCCGTCGAGATCCTCCAAGAGGGGGTCGGTCATCGCGCCCTTGCCGCGGAGCTTGGCATTCCCCAGGCCACGGCTCGTCAGTGGGCCCGCGCGTATGCCGTGGGCGGTGCCGACGCCGTTCTCAACGCCGGTTCGCATCATCGCACCTATTCGTACGAAGTTAAGCTCGCCGTGATCAAGGACCGCTTGGAAAACGGCTTAACGGTTCGCGAGGCCATGATCAAGCACAAGATTCCCAGCGAGTCT
This sequence comes from uncultured Collinsella sp., assembly GCA_900543045.1. Classification (GTDB taxonomy): domain Bacteria; phylum Actinomycetota; class Coriobacteriia; order Coriobacteriales; family Coriobacteriaceae; genus Collinsella. Next base: position 4,272 of record UQPT01000074.1, on the reverse strand, counting down.
TCGGTCAAGGCTTGGTGCCGTCAGTACCGCGAGAGCGGTGAGTCCGCGCTGGTCGATAAGCCGCGCGGCCGCAAGCCGCGCGTTAAAAAGGCGGAATAGCGAACGGGATGGTGCGCCCACGGGGGCGCATTTTTCTTGCCGCACCAACTTTTTGGACCGCCGCGAGCCTACTGGGACATCCTCCAAAGTGGTTAATAAACCGCACGCAGTGGCCCGTGCGCCCGTCGCTGCGATTGGGGGGCGTCGCCCCTCTGCTCCAAAGCGAACGTGCCCTTACCCCGTACGCCTAAAACTCCTCAGTTGACCGAAAACCTGCCGCCGCTACTCCTCAACTGAGCTATAACGTTAAACAATTGCAGCGTTTTTGCATGGGGGAGTGATGGTATGACGCTACTGTATTTCCTTACCCTGTTTCCGCTGGTACCGGCGCTGGGCATGCTGCTTGCGCGCGGTGACCGAGCCCGCGACGCGGTGGGGCTCATAGGCTCCGGCATCATTATGGCGGTGACGGTTGTAGTCGCCGTCATGTTTTTTGGCACGGGTCCGCAGAGCTTCGAGGTGGCACCGGGCACCTCGCACATGCTCTCCGTCATCAGCTCCGTCATCGACGTCATCCTGTGCGCCGTCATCCTGTACAACGCGTACAAATATAGGAACGCGCTCACCACGGTGCTCGGCATAATCCAGCTGGTGGGCTCGCTCGCCTTTGCAGCCATGACGCTGCCCGCGGCCGAAGCCGTCACGGCGACGCCGCTCTACCTAGACTACATGAGCGTGATTATGGTCCTCGCCGTCGGCATCGTCGGCAGTCTGATCTGCGTGTATGCCTTGGGCTACATGAAGGACTTCCAGGCGCACGACGAGCACGAGGCAGCGCTGCGCGGGCAGACCGCGCCCGACCGTCGCCCGCAGTTCCTGGCGCTTATGTTCCTGTTCCTCTCGGCCATGTTTGTCATCGTGACGAGCGATAACCTGGAGTGGCTGTTCTGCGGCTGGGAAATCACCACCGTGTGCTCGTTTCTTATGATTGGCTACACGCGCACGCCCGAGGCCATTAAAAACGCCTTCACCCAGATCATCCTCAACATGCTGGGCGGTATCGCGTTTTTGGCGGGCCTCATGTATCTGCACGTTAGCGGCATGCCGCTGACCATCTCGGGCATGATCGAGCTTTCCGGCGCCGGCACCGCGCAGTCCGCGTTACTGGTGATGCCGGTCGTCCTGCTATCGCTCGCCGCCCTTACCAAGGCCGCGCAGATGCCGTTCCATACCTGGCTGCTCGGTGCTATGGTTGCCCCCACTCCTACGAGCGCCCTGCTGCACTCGTCCACCATGGTCAAAGCCGGCGTGTTTTTGATGGTCAAGCTCAGCCCGCTCTATGCCATCTATCCCGTGACGGGCTTTATGGTCACGAGTGTGGGCGCCATCACGTTTTTGCTGGCAGCCCTCATGGCCATCTCGCAGAGCAACGCCAAACGCGTGCTCGCGTACTCCACCATTTCCAACTTGGGCCTCATCAGCGCCTGCCTGGGCGTCGGCGCGCCCGAGGCCGTATGGGCGGCCATCTTCCTGATCCTGTTCCATACGGTGGCCAAGTCGCTGCTGTTCCTGTGCGTGGGCACTGCTGAGCATCATATCGGCAGCCGCAATATCGAGGACATGGACGGTATGTTCAGCCGCATGCCGCACCTGACGCGTCTGATGATGCTGGGCATCATGGGCATGTTCGTTGCCCCGTTTGGCATGCTCGTGTCCAAGTGGGGCGCCCTGGTGGCGTTTGCACAGACCGGCAACGTGCTCATGATCATGGTGCTTGCCTTTGGCTCGGCCGCGACGTTCTTCTTCTGGGGCAAGTGGCTTGCCAAGCTTTCGGGCGTCGACCCCACGGCTCAAAACGTCGAGGTCAATGTCCATAAGACCGAATGGATGGCCCTCAACACCATCGCCGCGCTGCTGATTCTGTGCTGCGTGGCGTTCCCACTCATCTCGAGCGGCCTGGTGTCGCCTTACTTGGCCATGGTGTTTGGCCGCGTGCCGTACGTTATTGGCAAGGACTCCATGTATCTGATGGTGGTTATCGTGGCGTTTATCGCCGTGGTGCTGCTGACTTCATTCCGCGTGAGCAACAAACCGCACGTAAACGTATATCTTTCGGGCGTGGGAACCGACAAATATCGCCATTTCCGCGGCTCGATGGGACGCGAGGTGAAGGCTGAAAAGCGCAATTGGTACTCGGAGGACGCCCTTGGCGAGAAGCGTATTGGCCCCGCGGGCAGCGTCGTGTGCTGCAGCATCATCTTGTTTGCACTGCTGTGTTGCGCGTGGATTGGGCCCGAGAGACTCGCCATGAGTGCGCCCTCGGTGCTGCGCGGTAAGTATTTCGAAGGCTCGGGTGTCGTGGGCATATTTATTGGCACCGTGGCGTTTGCCTTGATTGCGCCGCTTGTGGGCGGCCTGATCGACGGCGTTGACCGCAAGCTGTCCGCCCGCATGCAGGGCCGCGTGGGTCCGCGCCTGCTGCAGCCCTTCTACGACGTTGCCAAGCTGCTGCGCAAGGCCCCCGCCAGCGTAAACACCATGGACGACACCTATATGGCGTGCGCGCTCATCTTCACCGTCGTGGGCGGCGGCATCTTTGTGTCGGGCTCCAACACGCTGCTGTGCGCCTTTATGGTGACGCTCGCCGCGATCTTTGTGGTGTTGGCGTCCGCCTCGACGCAAAGCCCGTTTGCCCAGGTCGGCGCCGACCGCGAGCTGTTGCAGGTTATGAGCTACGAGCCCGCCGTTCTGCTGATGAGCGTGGGCCTGTATCTCGCCACCGACAGCTTTGATTCCATTGCCGTAACGGGGCAGTCGGCCCCCATCATCGTGTACAGCGCGCCCATTTTCCTCGCGCTGCTCGCGGTGCTTACCATCAAGCTGCGCAAGTCGCCGTTCGATCTTTCGTACTCGCATCACGCGCATCAGGAGATCGTCCAGGGCGTCGCCACCGAGATGAGCGGCGGCACGCTGGCCAAGATGACCCTTATGCACTGGTGCGAGACCGTGCTGTTTTTGATGTGGGTGGGCATGTTCTTTGTTTGGGACAACCCGGTGAGTTGGGTGGTCGCCCTGGTCGTGATGGTCGCGACGTATTTTGTCGAGGTACTGATCGATAACACCTTCGCCCGTAGCACCTGGCGCAGCTGCTTCAAGCTCGGATGGGGCGTGGCGCTGGTGTTTGGCCTGCTCAACCTTATGCCCATCCTCGTCGACGTATTTATTTAGGAGGCGGCATTCATGGATCATAAAATGTCGCGCTCGCCGTGGGTTATTCATTACGACGGCTCGAGCTGCAACGGATGCGATATCGAGGTGCTGGCCTCGCTTACGCCGCTGTTCGATGCGGAGCGCTTTGGCGTGGTCAATACCGGCAACCCCAAGCATGCGGATATCTTTTTGGTGACGGGTTCGGTCAACGCCCAGAACCTGCCCGTCGTGCGCCAGATTTACAACCAGATGCTCGAGCCCAAGTGCGTGGTGGCGTGCGGCATTTGCGCGTGTTCGGGCGGCGTATTCCGCGATGCCTATAACGTGATCGGCGGCGTGGACCGCGCGATTCCCGTGGACGTGTACGCGCCCGGGTGCGCCATTCGCCCCGAGACCGTGATCGATGCCATCATGGAGGCGTGCGGCATCCTGGACCAGAAGGAGGCCGTGATGCGCGCCGGCGGCGACCCGCTCACCGTGGGTGGTGCCGCTACCTGGGATGGCGGCGTTGAGCTGGGCGAGGACGGGTTTGTGGCTGCGGGGGCCGGGGCTGACGGTGCCGGTGACGGCGTCGAGGCCAACGCGTCCACCAGGTCCGCCGCGCCCGCCGCTGCAAAGGAGGCCGAGTAATGCAAAAGGCTATCTATACCACCGTCGGGATCGACGAGCTCTTGTCGCATGTCCAGGCGCTTAAGGGCGTCGGTGCGCGCTTTGTGCAAATGCACGCCGAGCGCAACGTCGACGACGGCTCGTATCGCTTGGTCTATACGTTTATCAACGTTCGCGCTGCTCAGGAACATATTGCGCAGGATGGCAGCTATGCGATCGAGAATCTGGTGGTTGAGGGCATCGACCAGTACCAGGAGATTCCGTCCATCAGCTCGTATTACCCCGCGGTGTTCCCGTTTGAAAATGAGGCCCACGACCTGTTTGGTCTTGCCATTACCGATATGCAGATCGACTTTAAGGGCTTTTTCTACCAGGTTTCGACTGCCGAGCCCATGAGCGTTATCACGCCCGAGG